>CATWKM010000001.1:0-76916 GCA_958351385.1 uncultured Collinsella sp.
CCAGTGCGGGGTGTCGCATGAGAGCGTGTGGGTGAGGTCGACCCAGCGATAATCGTTGCTTTTGAGCTGGGAGGCGAGGTTCCAAAGGTCGAGCGCGGGCATGGGCGGCTCCTTTCATCGGGCTTTTTGCTGATGTTAAAGCGGTGCCGTGACAGCTCGATTTCTGCTGCGTTACGATACGTTCTCGATTGCGATTCCACGATGTTTCGGCCGCGTGACCATTGTGTTTCGCCTTGCCGGGGCGCTGATGGCGAAAGGAGGGGCCGTGCAATATCGCGTTGACCCCAAAAGTGGTAACCGAATATCCGCTCTGGGTCTGGGCTGCATGAGATTTCCCGGTGCGCCGGGACACCCCGATGCGAAGACAGCCGATGCCATCATTTCCCGTGCGGTGGAGCAGGGGATTAATTATCTGGATACCGCGTATCTCTATCCCGGTAACGAGGTGTGCGTGGGCGCCTCACTTGAGCGCCTGGGTCTGCGCGACCGCGTGTTGCTCGCGACTAAGTTGCCGCACGCTTCGTGCAAGTGCGCGGAGGATTTCGACCGGTTCTTCGACGAGCAACTGCGCCGCCTGCGGACCGACCATATCGACTATTACCTTATGCACAACATCACTTCGCCCGCCCAGTGGGAGCGCGTGGTGGCGTTGGGCATCGAAGACTGGATTGCGCACCAAAAGGCTGCGGGGCGTATTCGCCAGATAGGTTTTTCGTATCACGGCAGTGCGGCGGACTTCCTGACGATGCTCGACGCGTATGACTGGGATTTTTGCCAGATTCAGTACAACTACGCTGGAGAGCGCTACCAAGCGGGAACGGCGGGACTTATAGCAGCCGCCGAGTGCGGGCTCGCGGTGTTTGTGATGGAACCGCTTTTGGGCGGACGCCTGGCGGGCAAGCTGCCTCCGCGGGCCCGCGCCGTGCTCGATGACGTACGCGATCCGTACCTGAAGACGCCGGCTGCTTGGGGCCTTTCGTGGGTGTGGAACCATCCTCAAGTCACGATGCTGCTTTCGGGCATGACCGATACCGCGCAGGTGGACGAGAACGCGGTGCTGGCCGATCGGGCCCTGCCGGATTCGATGACAGCCGCTCAGCTCGATACCATCGCACGCGTGCTGGCGGAGTTTGAAAAATCGAATCGCGTGCCCTGCACGGGATGCGGCTACTGCATGCCATGTCCCAAGGGTATTAACATTCCCGGCTGCTTTGCCGCTTACAACGCGAGCTATGCGCACAGCTGGTTTACGGGGCTGTCGCAATACTTTACGGCGAGCGCGGTGCGCACGAGCGAGCCCAAGCTCGTGAGCAATTGCGTCAAGTGTGGCAAATGTGCGCGTCACTGCCCGCAACACATCGATATCCCCGAGCGTCTCGACGACGCGCGCCGACGTTTCCAGCCTGGCCCCGTAACGGCCGCGCTTAAAGTCTTCAGCAAAACTCGCTCCTCATGACCCTTTTATATCTTGTGATGGAATAGTTCCTGTTTGCGGCAGAATAGGGCGATAGCAGGAACTATTTCGTCGCAACTGAAGGGGGGCTGTCGTGGGCCATCGGGATTCATGTGATGATTTGCGTGAGGTTCGTTGGGGCGTTTTGGGCGCTGGGCACATTTCGCATCGATTTGCATCGTCGCTCAAGAAGGTCGACGAGGCACGGCTGGTGGCTGCGGCCGGCCGCACTCCTGCACATGTCGAGGAATTTTGTCGAGCGTTTTCGATTGATGCCGCGCACAGTTATGCCACGGCTGACGATAGCGGCGATGCGGCTTATGATGCGTTGATTGCCGATCCCGATGTCGATGCAATCTACTTGGCTATTCCGCATGGCATGCATGCGCATTGGGCTTGTCGGGCACTGCGCGCGGGAAAGGCCGTGCTGTGCGAAAAGCCGGCCGTTTTGAATGAAGAAGAGGCCCATGCGATCGCCTCTGTTTCCCGTGAGTGCGGTGTGCCGTTTATGGAGGCGATGAAAAATCGGTTTTGTCCGATGCATACTCGCGTGAAGGGTTTGCTTGCGTCGGGCGAGCTCGGCTGTATCGTCTCGATCGAAAGCGTGCAAAAACTCGATTATGGTGAGTCCCCTTCGAGTTATCTGCTCGATCCGTTGCAGGGTGGCTGTCTATATGACATGGGCTGCTATGCGGTCGGGTGGTTTGAGGATCTGCTTGCGGGTGCGTGCGATGTTTCGTCTCGTGAAGTTCGCTGGCGTGACGTATTAGGCGGCCGCGTGGATTGGGCCGATGAGATCCATATGAGTGTCGGCGGTATACCCATTCATATGGTGTGCGACGGCAAAGCAGCATATGAAAGCCGCTTAATGATTGCTTGCGAACGGGGTTCGGTGGAAATCGAGCGCCTCCATCGCCCCGAGCTCGCCCATGTGAAGTACTCCGACGGACGAATGCTCGAAATTAATGCCCCGTTTGATGTCGATGATTTCTACGGCGAAATTCAGCATGCGACGCAGCTCGTCCAGACGGGAGAGCTTGAAAGCCCCGTTATGCCTCTTGCCGCCACGCAGCGCTGCGCGCAGATAATCGATGCGATTCGCTTGACGCTCTAGGCTGCGGTGCTGGTGCTCAAGGGGGCTCGGCGGACCTTGCCCCTGATGCCCCTTTTATATCTTGCGGTGGAATACGGTCTGTTTGCGCCAAAATAAGGCACCAATAGACCGTATTTCACCGCAACTGATGAGGGGGAGTTGGAGATGCTGACGATCGGGTGTCATCTTTCGACGACGAAGGGCTATCGGGCGATGGGGGAGACGGCGTTGTCCATTGGCGCCAATACCTTTGCGTTCTTTACGCGCAACCCGCGCGGTGGCAAGGCAAAAGACTTTGACATGGATGACGTGGCGGCTCTGCGCGAGCTTATGGCACAAAACGACTTTGGACCGCTGGTGGCGCATGCCCCGTATACCTATAACCCCTGCTCGGCCAAAGAGCGGGCGCGCGAGTTTGCCCTGGAGGCCATGGCAGAGGACCTGCGGCGCATGGAAGCGCTGCCCGGCAACTACTACAATTTTCACCCCGGTGCGCATGTGGGACAGGGGGCGGACGCCGGCATTCAGATGATTGTCGACACACTGTGCCAGGTGATGTTTGAGGGGCAGCAGACGACGGTATTGCTCGAGACCATGGCAGGCAAGGGCACCGAGGTGGGCCGTAGCTTTGAAGAGCTGGCGTGCATTATCGAGGGCGTTGCCGCCAAGTGCCCAGAGCTGTCCGATAAGCTGGGCGTTTGTTTGGACACCTGCCATGTGAACGATGCCGGCTACGACATCATCCATGATCTGGACGGCGTACTCGACGAGTTCGATCGCGTGGTGGGTATCGATCGCTTGCATGCTGTACACATCAACGATTCGAAGAACCCTTGTGGCGCCCATAAAGATCGTCACGAGTGCATCGGCAAGGGATATCTTGGCAGCGAGGAGTTTGGCGGCGGTATGCAGGTTATACAGAATATTGTATCGAATAGCCGCTTGCGCGCATTGCCATTCATTTTGGAGACACCGAACGAACTTGCAGGTTATGCGGCTGAAATCAAACTGTTAAGGTCGTTGCAGCAGTAATGACTGTCATAAAGTGGAGTGCTCCATTCACGTTATGGGTTTGTTTCAATCAGTTTTCTAATTGCGGATTCTTCCAAGCGGGTGCATAATAACCCTCAGTTTTTGCAGACCCCTGAATCACGTGGGGTCATTGGAAGGAGACTGATTATGAAGCTCAAGAAGCTTGGTGCATTTGCCGCCACGGGCGCCATGGCACTCGCCCTCGCACTGACGGGCTGCGGCTCGTCCAACGTCACCTCTGGTTCCGATGCCGGTTCCAGCAGCTCTGACAACGCGAAGGTCGAGAAGGTCGATGGCTCCAAGGAGTACGCGCTCGTCAAGGACGGTACGCTGACCGTCGGCACCTCTGCCGAGTACGCTCCGTTTGAGTACAAGGACGACAACGGCGACTACCAGGGCTTTGACCTTGAGCTCATCAAGGCTATCGGTGACAAGCTGGGTCTGGATGTCGAGTACGTCAACAACGACTTCGACACGCTCGTCCCCGGCGTTGCTTCGGGCGCCAAGTATGACGTTTCCATCGCGGCTATCACCGACACGCCCGAGCGTGAGAAGGAAGTCGCTTTCTCCGATTCCTACTACATGGACGATCAGGCTATCGTGACCAAGGTCGATAACACCGACATCACGGCCGACAACTACAGCGAGAAGCTCAACAACGCCGACGCTACCATCATCGTCCAGTCTGGATCGACCGCCGAGGCCTTTGCCCAGGAGAACTTCCCCAAGGCCAAGATCGTCCCCTACAAGGACGCCACCGAGTGCTTCAGCGCCCTGCAGTCCGATAAGGGCGATGCCGTAGTCACCAACCGCTCCGTTGCCAGCCAGCTGACCGCCGAGCAGTTCAACACCTGCCAGACCATCAAGCAGGTCAGCACCGGCGAGGAGTACGCCATCGCCATCAACCAGGGCAACACCAAGCTCAAGGACGACATCAACCAGGCCATCAAGGACCTGACCGACGACGGTACCGTTGACGCCCTCATGGCTAAGTACAACATCAAGTAAAATAGTCACTTGATTGCGCGCGGGCCCTTTCCGTTTTGCGGAGAGGGCCTTTGCGCTTTTCTTGACGGAGAGCGTTTCCGTCTCGTTTTGCCGGCAACTTCTACGATAGGAGCCACCTTGTCTCGACTGAACAAAGGAGCCGCGGAGCAGCGTTTTCCACTGCCCGCCTTGCTCAAAAAGCTAGCCTGCGTCATGGCCGTGGCGCTCGCGCTGGTGTGCGCGGGGGCATATGCGCCCACGACCGCCCAGGCGCTTGAGACCGCAAAGATCACCGCCCGACCCAACACCGGTTCGGGCAGCGCTGTGGTCGGCGGCACCGAGACGCGAATTACCTGGGAAGTTCAGGCCGATGCCGACGAGGAGCTGAGCGGTCTTTCGCTGACGTTTGTCGACGGCACGACGTTTGGTGCCGATGACACGCGATTGACGATGCTCTCGGGCGATGACCTCATGGACCGTACGCCCATGAAGCCTACGTGCAAGGTCGACGGCCAGACGCTCAAGATCGATTTTGGTGAGACGGCGCCCGCCGGCGGTTATTTCCGTGTCGAGGTCTACGGCGTGACCTTCCCCGTCGAGGGCGGCGACGAGGCCTTTAGCGGCACCTACACTTTGGCCGATGGTTCGACCAAGAAGATCTCCAAGATTCCGTCGGTGGAGATCAAGGGCGTGACGGCATTCGATAACTTCCTGGCCGACCTTAAGGAGCGGCCGTGGGTCGAGGCATGGAATTCCAACATGTTCCTGCGCCTGTTCCTGAACCCGGTCATTTTGGTCCAGAGCCTGCCGATCGTCTTCAAAGGCTTCCTCATGTCGCTCTCGATCGTGCTCGTGGCGTTTCCGCTGGCAATTCCCTTTGGTTTCGCCCTGTCGCTCATGCGCATCTCCAAGTCGCGCATCCTGCGTTGCCTTGCCGGTATCTATGTGAATATCATTCGCGGTACGCCGGCGTTCCTGCAGATCTACATCGCGTTCTTTGGCCTGCCGCTGGCCGGCGTCAAGGTTGACGACTATGTGCTGGGCGTCATCGTCATGGCCATGAACTCGTCCGCCTACCTGTGCGAGATCTTCCGTGCCGGTATTCAGTCGATCCCCAAGGGCCAGAACGAGGCTGCGCGCTCGCTGGGCATGAACGCCTTCCAGACACTGCTCTACGTTATGATTCCGCAGACGTTCCGCAATGTCCTGCCAACGTTGACCAGTGAGTTCATCCTGCTTTACAAGGATACGTCGCTGCTCGCGGCCGTGGGCGTGGTCGAGATCGTCATGAACGCCCGCACCATCGTGGCCACGACGGGCTCTATTACACCGTACGTGGTTGCCGCCCTGTTCTATCTGGTCATCACCCTGCCGCTCGCTCGCTTGGTGAGCGGCCTTGAGGCGAGGCTTTTGGGCACGGCCGAAACTAAGAAGAAGCGTCCCGCCAAGAGCGCCGGACAGGTCGTCGCGACGCCCGCCGATCACATCGCCGGTCTGTAAGGAGGTCCTATCATGAGCGAAACCAATAACTCGAACGAGGTCGTCGTCAGCATCAAGAACCTCCAGAAGGCCTTTGGCGATAACGTGGTCCTGCGCGATATCGATCTGGATGTGCACAAGGGCGAGGTCGTCGTAGTTCTGGGTCCCTCGGGCTCGGGTAAGTCGACGATGCTTCGCTGCATCAACCGTCTTGAGCATCCCACGAGTGGCTCGATTGTCGTTGAGGGTGTGGACGTGTGCGCCAAGGGCGTCGATCTTAACAAGGTGCGCACGCATCTGGGTATGGTGTTCCAGCAGTTCAATTTGTTCCCGCACCTCTCAGTCAAAAAGAACGTCATGCTCGCGCAGCAGAAGGTGCTCAAGCGCAGCAAGGAAGAGGCCGAGAAGATTGCCGTCGAGGAGCTGACCAAGGTCGGTCTTGCCGAGCGTATCGGCTTTATGCCGAGCCAGCTCTCGGGCGGTCAGCAGCAGCGCGTTGCCATCGCCCGCGCCCTGTCGATGAACCCGCACGTCATGCTCTTTGACGAGGCCACCTCGGCGCTCGACCCCGAGCTCGTGCGCGACGTCCTGGGTGTCATGCGCGACCTGGCACGCGACGGCATGACCATGATCGTCGTGACGCATGAGATGGGCTTTGCCCGCGATGTCGCCGACCGCGTCGTCTTTATGGACGGCGGCGTCATTGTGGAAGAGGGTACGCCGAGCGAGGTCTTCGACCACCCCAAGAGCGAGCGCACCAAGGCGTTCTTGGGAAATATCTCGTAGCCGGTTGATGTAACTGCCGTTACAAAAGAGCGGGGGCTGGACTTGAATCCAGCCCCCGCTCTTTTGTAGGGATGGGGATGCGCTGTGATACAGGCTCTTTTGGAGGCCTGGTTTCGTTACGCGAGCTCGGCTCCGAGGGCCTTGCAGGCCGCCTCGCCCTCATCGTCGGGCGCATCGTAGCAAATGACGGAGTCCACGACGTTGACGCCGGCCTCGTCGGCGTCGGCCTTCCAGTTGTCCATCCACTCGCCCTCGGCCCACGAATAGGAGCCAAAGAGGACGACCTTCTTGTCGCCGAGGGTTTCCTTGACCTCGTCCCACATAGGCTGAAACTCGTCATACTCAAGCTCCTCGGAGCCCATGGCGGGGCAGCCGAAGGCGAAGGCATCATATTCGGCGGCCTTGTCGGCAGAGAAGTCGGCGCAGGGGATGACCTCAGTCTCGGCCCCCGCGGACGTGGCGCTTTCGGCGACGAGGTTTGCCATGGCCTCGGTATTGCCCGTGCCGCTCCAGTAGACGACGGCGATCTTGCTCATGTTTTGTCCTTTCGGTCGTGCGGCGCTTGCCGCGGCTTGTACGTTCTATCGGGTTGCCTGGGCAAGTTGCGCCAGGCTGCAGCCCTGCTGATAGATAAAAGTGAAGTATTGGGTGCAGGCACGGTAGGCATCAAACGTCGCAAGCGCCTGCTCGACATTTGCGTAGACCTTCCAGGCCCCAAAGACCTTGTAGTTCTCGCCGCGCTGGACGATAAATTCGTGCACGTCGTCGTAGGGATATCCAAGGAAGTAGCCTATTTCGTGCGGAAACTCGCAGGTGCAGTCTTTGCTGCAGCTAGCTTGCTGGGGTAGTGCGCATCGAGTCTGGCTGCAGGCGCATTCCGCGACGTTATTGCTCGCGAGCGTGATGCGTGATGCCAAATGCACAAGGCATGCCGAAAGGTCTCTCGTGTCGTAGCCTTCCGAGGTGAGCGCCGTTTGGACGCGAGGGTCTGCGAAATAGGTGGTGAGGTTTTTGGCTTGGTACGCGTACACGAGCGCTCCGCAGGGCCGCCAGACCAAAACACTCAGGTGGATGCCGAGCGGGTCAAGCTCGCGATTGCACTGGGCGATAACGTTGAGCAGGCGTGCTCGGCGTTCTGCAATGGTTTCGGTTGTGGTCGAGCCGTCCCCGTGGGCGTAGGTGCCTGGATAGGTAAAGAGCGATGCCGGCTTGATGCTCGCGAGCGTGGGAGAGCAGTTGCGCACGACTGCCGCCTGAAACGTTGGGATGTCTATGGTTCGAGTCACGGCGCTCCTTACGGATCTAAACTGTTAGCCTAGGAAAACTTATACACGAAAGTAAGCCATGGTCAACAAAAAAGTTTGAAGAGGGAAACTAATTGACCGAACAGACATGATTTTGGGTTAAGATGGGGGCACCCCATGGGGGTATCTAGATAGTGCTACTTGAAAGGGGAGCGCATGAGTGACTTGCTCAACCCTGCGAATCTCATCGTGCTGGCCGTCATTGCCGTCGGCATGTTTTTTGGACTGCGTCGCATTGCCGCTTCGACACACGGGAAGAGTTGTTGCAGCGATGGTGCGAGCGGCAAGAAGGCCAAAAAGGTTGTTGTGACGGATACCGATGCGTCACACTATCCCTATAGCGATGAGCTGCTCATCGGCGGCATGAGCTGCGATGGCTGCGCGCACAACGTCGAGAATGCCCTCAATGCGCTGAATGACGTGTGGGCAACGGTGACGTTTGCGGACCACACGGCGCGCGTGCGCTCAAAGCATCCGGTCGATCGCGAGGCACTCGAGGGTGCCGTGAAGGACGCGGGCTATTACATCATAAAGCTGTAGGGGCTCGTGCCTCGGCGGCGCCCTTCGCTGGCGTTCGGGCTGAAAGCGTTCCCCATAAATTGCTTAAATATAGTTCCTCAGTTGTGTAGTAAATGGAAACTCGGTGCCTTTCAAGCCCGAATGCAACCAATTGGCGATCATTACGCATTCATACAATGTGCTTTTTGTATACTTAACGATGTTTGTTAATACTGTGCCCAGTATTGCTGCTCAAGGTGGACAGAGTTTTTTGGCGTGCGTATAGCTGGGCAATGAGACGAGGGGAGCATTTGCGTTATGAGACGAGTGGAAACACTTGGTCTGGTTTTTGCGCTTGCCGCTACGTTGGCATCGCCGATTCCAGCGTGTGCTGAAGAAGCAGGGGGGGGTCGGTCTCCTATGATGCGGGAAACGGTTACACTTTTGAGAAGCTCTCACACCCCACGGTAGATACCTCTTTGCCGGACGGCATTGTGGACTACCAGGGCGACGGTAAGGTTGCCGTTCCCGGCGCCGAGGGGAACACTGCCAATAATGAGGGCGACCGCGGACAGAGCTACACATGGTCAGCGGTCAGTTATGGCGATTGGCTCTATGTGGGAACCTGCTATGCGGCGATGGGCAATACGCTTACGCTGATGCAGGGTACGCTGGGCGACTCGTTTGATGCCGACACCATGCGTGCAACGCTGGAAGCCATGTTCAACGGAACCTTCTTTTATGGCCAGCAAAAAGAGGACGGCACGCCCGATAAGGACAGCGGCGGCATCTTGCTCAAGGTCAACACCAAGACCGGTGAGACTAAGCTCATCCTCTCCAAGTCGTCGAATAATATCGAGCCGCTTTTCCGCAACGCTGTGCGTTACAAGGGCAAACTGTATTTTTGCGGCAGCGTGAGGAAGGCCAATAGCGCCTCGGGCCTGCCCTCCGTTTACGAGATCGACCCCAAGACCGATGAGTACAAGGTTGTGTACCAGGGTCTTTCGAGCTTGCAGGATTATGGCGCGGCGTACAAGCAGGGTATTTCCACCGGCATCCGCGGCATGTGCGTGCACGATGGGCAGCTGGTTATCAGCAACGTGGGCAAGGACGCGAGCGGTAAGTTTGTTGCGACGATCCTGACCTCTTCCGACCCCTCGAAGGGCCAAGAGAGTTTCACCGAGATCGCAAACTCCGATACGCTGTTTGGCTATCCCGCCATTAGCTATAAGGACAGCATCTACGGCGGCAGCATTTGGGATATGGTCTCGTTTAACGGACATCTGTATGCCACGATCTGCACCGGTACGCCCGATAACGCTCCGGATGACAACTCCATGCAGTCGTTTGCGATGGTTCGAGGCGATAAGAATGCCGATGGAACGTATACCTGGGTGCCAATCGTCGGCGATCAGGCCAATGACAAGGCGAAGTATTGCTTTGGTATCGATCCTGCCCGCACTCGTTCGGGCGCGGCGAATCTGATCGTCTATAACGATTATCTCTACATCGGCGAGTATAACGATGAGGAAATCGCTCTGGAGCGTATCCTATTTAACAAATCCAAGAGTGGAGAGGATGGCAAGAGCGGTATGGGCGGCGTCGACTGCTCGTTTGTGAATGCCAACCTTGAGCAGTCGGTCAATCTGTACCGCATGGACAAAGACGAGAATATGGAGCTTGTCGTCGGCGACCGCACCGAGATGTTCCCCGAGGGCGGCATCTCTGGCCTGACCTCAGGCTTTGGGCGTAACGAGAACCAGTACATCTGGCGTATGCAAAAGTTTGACGGCAAGCTGTATGTCGGCACGTTCGACACGGCGAGCCTGCTGGAGCCGATCGGCCAGTTCTCCAACGGCGACATTATCGATATGACGCCGGAGGAGTGGGACTCTCAGGTTAAGTACATCAAGAACCTGCTTAAGATCTTGCTCGAGAAAAACCTACCCAATAATCCGATCGAGGGCGCGAGCACTCTGGCGGATGAAGAGGACGGGGACGCCGCTGGCATCGATGATGCCGATGACGTTGACGCCGACAAGGCTGCGGCTGCCGAGGGTCTGGAGAATCTGGGCGACGCGTTGGACGATGCCACGGATGGCCTTGCCGATCAAGCGGCAACGATGTCCGTGGACGTCGAGAGCGACGACGCCTATGCTCAAAAGATCGATGGCGAGATCGCCTACTTTGAGTCGTTCGCGGATCAGTATCAGGACATGCTGAATGCGTATGACGAGCTTAAGCAGCAGTATAAGGACGCCTACGGCGATGAGCTTCCCGGAGATATTCAGGATGCGTTCGATAAGCTGCTGAGTCAAGAGAATCTTAAGAAGCTGCAAAGCGTGATCAAGTGCATGTATTACTTGCGCGACGCCGAGCGCGGCTTTGATATGTATGTTACGGCCGATGGCGTGAACTTCACGACGTTGACGACCAACGGTTTTAACGATCCGTACAACCATGGTCTGCGCACCTTTGCCGTGACCAATCAGGGCCTGTGCCTTGGCACGGCCAACCCATTCAATGGTTGCCAGGTTTGGATTCAGCGCAAGGAGAACTCCGAAAACCCGGTCGATCCCGATACGCCGGATCCCGGCAATCCCGATCCGGATCCGACCGAGCCGAGCAAACCCAACCCGAGCAACCCGTCGAATCCGGGTTCCACGGATAAGCCCAACGGGTCTACCAGCAGCACGACCACGGTTTCGAAGACCACGAAGAAGGCCGAGAAGTCGTCCCTGCCTGGCACAGGTGACTCGACCGCAACGCTGGTCGCAGGTCTTTTGATTGCCGCTGTCGCCGTGCTCGCCGTTGCGTTTGGCCTGCGCAAGCGCTCTGGCCGCTAGGCTCGGCCGCGTAGCTCGATGTCTTGAATGTCGTCGAAGTTAATGGCGATATCCCTGAGTTTGAGCAGCTTGTATGCCGGCAGTACCTCGACCAGGATGCCGGTGCGGCTACGATAACCGTACGTATCGTAATAGGTCACGCGGAGCAGGTCTCCGCGTTTGAGACCCTCGAGCTTTTTCGAAAGCTCGAGGGCTTTTTCTTCTGTGAGTTCGCATTTGGGCTCGACCGTGATTTCCTGCTTACGTACGAGCTCGTAGTATCCCGTGAGGGCGGCGAAGGGCATAAACTGTGCGGCGCGGCCGGCGCGAACGGCGCCGTTGGCGGTGAGTTTGGGGTCGGCGGAACGGCGTCTTCCCTCGGGGTCCGCCAGGCGCTCAAATGGTGTCGGCGGTCGCATCGGTTGTTGTTGGGGTTTAGGCACGATGTCCTCCTACCTGATCGTTGCGTTCGCGTGCGGTGGCGCCGGCGGTAAAGCTTAATCCCTTGACCAGGGCGTTCTTGCCGTACTTGCCTTTCACGGCCAATACGGTGCGCGCCAGATCGCGTTCGCGCTCGTCGGCCTCGACGTCGCTGAACAGATCGACGGTAGCGAATTCCTCGGGCATGAGATTGCCAAAGCCCAGGTTGATGCGCTTGACCGGTCGTTTGGGGTCGACAGTCTGCGCCCAGAGCTCATCGAAATAGCCCATGATCTTCTTAAACGAATTGGTGCGTTCGGGCAGTTTTCGCGAGGCATTGGAGTGCGCGAAGAGCGCCGCATAGCCACCACGCGGCTTGCCGCCGTGTTCTCCCACAAAGATGCCATCGATTGCCTGCGCTTCGCGCACCAGGCGGCGCCTTTCGTCATCGCGCTGGACGGGCTTGGGAGCACGGGGCGCGAGCTCGGAGCCGTCGGTCGCTGCGGGTTCGATGCCCGAGGTACTCGAGCGCAGGTGTCCGCAGCCGTCTATATACTGCGCCGTGCCGCTGGCGTTGAGCCGGCGTATGTCGGCGCGCTCGCTTGCATAGCCCACAAAGAGCGAGATGCTGTCGCACACCACGTGCTTGTCGATCAAATCCAGCACGGCGGCATCGACCATTTCGCGCAAGACGGTGTAGGCCTGCTCGTAGGCATAGCCCTTCGAGAGCACCTGTCCTGTGGTGGTCGAGGTCGCTTGCGGGCGATAGGCTTGGATATCGGCGATGGTTGTCGGCTCGCGCCCGAAGGCGTGGTCGATGAGATATTCGGCGTTGACGCCGAGTTCGTCGTAGAGCAGGTTCTCGTCGAGTGCGGCGACGCCCATCAGGTCGTAGACGCCGTATTTCTCGAGACGGGCCGCCACGCCGGGGCCGATGCCCCAGATGTCGGTGATGGGGCGATGGGGCCAGATCTCCTTGCGAAAGGTCCCGTCGTCGAGTATGCCGATGCGGCTGGGTACGTGCTTGGCGGTAATGTCGAGCGCTACCTTGGCCTGGAATAGGTTGGGGCCGATGCCGACCGTCGCCGTGATGCCGGTGCGCGCCAAGACCTCGTCGCGCAGCGTGCAGGCGAACCTTTCCGCATCGGTGTGATAGAGGTCCAGATAGGGCGTCACGTCGATAAAGCATTCGTCGATGGAGTAGACGTGAATGTCTTGCGGACTCACGTATTCCAGATAGATGCCGTAGATTTGCGCCGACACCTCCATGTAGTGCTGCATGCGCGGTACGGCCTTGATGCAGTCGATGCCGTCGGGAATCTCGAACAGACGGCAGCGGTTGTGTATCCCGAGGTCCTTCATAGCCTGTGTGATGGCGAGGCAGATGGTCGTGCGTCCGCGCGATTCGTCGGCAACGACCAGGTTGGTGGTGAGCGGATCGAGCCCACGATCGACGCACTCGACGCTGGCATAAAACGTCTTGAGGTCGATGCAGATGTAGGTGTGCTGCTCGTGCTCCATCCGAGCCTCCCATCAAACACATGTTCTTATCGAATACCTGTTCGATAATACCTGCTCGACCGGACACCGTCAAAACCTGCCCCTTTTTGGCAGGTATGGTCGTGCGGCTGCATCGGGTTTTTAACGCAGCCCTAAAGAGTGCGTAACAGCTCGGAAAAGCTCGCTTCGTAGCATGAGGCTAACGATTGATACCACCATAAAGCACGGAAGGGTTGTGGGGATAATGGTCAACTATGGGTTTGGTATGCCGACGCGCTTGGTTGCGGATGGGGATGTGGCTCGCTGGTGCGGGCGATTGGTTGCTCACTATGGCGGCACCAAGGCACTGGTCGTGCTGGGAGGCGACAAGCACACGCGTGATGAGCTCGTTTCGGCGGCGCTGGGCTCGGTTGATCGCGCCCTGCTCGAGCGCGTGCTTTTCCGCTGCGGCTCGGTTGAAGGCGACGGAGGAGACGAGCTGATCGACGAAGCCGTGGCCCTGGCGACCGACGAAGGCGTGGACTTTGTCTTGGCGATTGGCGATGCCGATACTGCCGGCTTTGCGCGCGAGCTCGCCCGTCGCATGGCGGCGCTCGATGTCGGCGAAGACGGTTTTGTCCCTTATGGATGTATCGTCTCGGAGGGCAAGGTGCCTGCCGTCGTGGGGGCCGGCGAGGTTCCCGTTTTTGCCATCATCGCGCCCGAACTGCTGGAGGGCATCGGGTCTCCTCTGCGTGAGTTGCTCGGTAGCGTCTGCGCTGCGGCCTAATATTTGGCATAAAGGGATAGGTTATTTTTGATTGGTAAAGCGTTTGACCTGCCAAATTAAACCTGTCCCTTTTTGGTCGGTTGCCGTTTGGGGGCCGATTGGCAACGCTCGCTGATTATAGTCTTGACCTGCGCTAGAATAGTGGCATCTGAATGTCCGGGCGCATGGAGGCGTGCGCCCGTATGCTGAGGAGGACTCTATGGCAACTGTTGCCGCACCTATCGATGCTACGTCGACTGCCGCTTGGAAGGCGCTCGAGGCCCATCAGGAGAAGCTCGAGGCCGAGGGTATCGACCTCAAGGCCTGGTTCGCCGCCGATGCCGAGCGCGTGAACAAGCTGAGCTTTGACGCCGGTGACCTGCACTTCGACCTGTCCAAGAACCTGGTGACTGATGAGACCGTCAAGCTGCTGTGCGATCTTGCCCGCGAGGTGAAGCTCGAGGAGCGCCGCGACGCCATGTTCTCCGGCGAGCACATCAACACCACCGAGGACCGCGCCGTCCTGCACACCGCGCTGCGCCGCCCGGCAAGCGAGAAGGGCCAGCTCATCGTCGACGGCCAGGACGTCGTCGCCGACGTGCACGAGGTTCTCGACCGCATGTATGCCTTCGCCGAGCGCGTGCGCTCCGGTGAGTGGAAGGGTGTTACCGGCAAAAAGATCGAGCACCTGGTGTCCATCGGCATCGGCGGCTCCGATCTGGGCCCGGTCATGGCCTACGAGGCCCTGCGTCCCTACGCCGACGCCGGTATTGACTGCCGCTACATCTCCAACATCGACCCCAACGATCAGGCAGAGAAGCTCAAGGGCCTCGATCCCGAGACCACGCTCGTGATTATCGTCTCCAAGACTTTCACCACGCTCGAGACCCTCACCAACGCTCGTGAGGTCAAGACCTGGATGCTCGAGCAGCTCAAGGCTCAGGGTGCCATCGACGGCTCCGATGAGCGGAACGCCGAGGCCGTGGCCAAGCACTTTGTCGCCGTTTCCACCGCGCTCGAAAAGGTCGAGGCCTTCGGTATCGACCCCGCCAACGCCTTCGGTTTTTGGAACTGGGTCGGCGGCCGCTATTCCGTCGACTCCGCCGTGGGTCTGTCGCTGATCGTCGTGCTCGGCCCCGAGCGCTTCCAGCAGTTCCTTGAGGGCTTCCACGCCATCGACGAGTACTTCTGCAACACCCCGCTCGAGAACAACGCCGTCGCGCTGATGGGCCTGCTCAACGTCTGGTACGTCAACTTCTTCGGTTCCAAGAGCCACGCCGTGCTGCCGTACTGCCAGTATCTGCACCGCTTCCCGGCCTACCTGCAACAGCTCACCATGGAGTCCAACGGCAAGCACGTCCGCTGGGACGGCAGCGCTGTGACCTCCGATACCGGTGAGATCTTCTGGGGCGAGCCCGGTACCAACGGTCAGCACGCCTTCTACCAGCTGCTGCACCAGGGCACCGTGGTGGTCCCGGCCGACTTTATCGCTTTCGCCAACACTGCCAACCCCGCAACCGACAGCGGCCAGGACGTCCACGAGCTGTTCCTGGGCAACTTCCTGGCCCAGACCAAGGCGCTCGCCTTTGGTAAGACGGCCGACGAGGTTCGTGCCGAGGGCACGCCCGAGCAGATCGTCCCGGCCCGCTGCTTTGAGGGCAACCGTCCGACGACCTCGATCTTCGGCGACACGCTGACCCCGTTCGCACTCGGCGAGCTCATCGCCCTGTACGAGCACATCACGTTTGTCGAGGGCACGGTCTGGGGCATCGACTCCTACGACCAGTGGGGCGTCGAGCTGGGCAAGCAGCTTGCCAAGCAGATCACCCCGGCCTTCCACGACGACGCTGCCAAGGCCGAGCAGGACGCTTCGACCCAGGCGCTCATCGAGTTCTACCGCGCTCACCGCAAGTAGTTTTTACGGCCGAGTTGGCTTATGGCTGAAAGGGGCCCGTATCCGTTGGGATACGGGCCCTTGCTATTTGGATAGGATGGAATGTATCGGGAGGCGCCTCGACGGGCATCGCAATCGTCGAAGGCGCGCCGTTCATGTTCGGGACAATATGACTTTTTACCCGTTGCAGACAGAGCCGCCGTGGGTGTTCTGTATGATGGCTCAGACAAGGTTGTTCAATGATAGGGAGGCATATATGGCAATCAAAGCCATCGCAATGGATATCGACGGTACACTCACCAACGACCAAAAGGTCATCAGCCCGCGTACGTGCGAGAAGCTGCTCGCTGCGCAGGAGTCGGGCATTAAGCTCATCTTGGCTTCGGGTCGTCCTGCATGGGGGCTGCACGCCTTGGCGCAGGAGCTCGACCTTCAAAACCATGATGGTCTGCTAGTTGCCTTTAATGGCGCGCACGTGGTCGACGCTCAGACCGATGAGGTCCTATTTGATCAGGCCATGCCGGCTGACGAACTGCACCGTCTGATTGATCATCTGCGCAATTTCGACGTGATTCCTATGATTTCGCTCGGTCGCGATTTGCACGTCGAGGACTCGTACCATTGCATGATCACGCTGCCTGACGGCTTGCGGAAGAATATCGTCAAGTATGAGCGCGATGCGTGCGATCTTAAGATTCGCGAGGTCGAGAGCCTGCATGAGGTCGTGGACACTTATCCCGTGGACAAGCTGCTGACGGCGGGTGATCCGACCTACCTGCAGGCGCATTACGAGGAGATGTATGCGCCCTTTACCCAGACGCTTTCGGGCATGTTTACGGCCGACTGGTACTTTGAGTACACGGCGCCCGGTATCGACAAAGCCCGTGCGCTCGAGGGTGCCCTGCCCAAGCTCGGTATCGATGCCAGCGAGGTCGTCTCGTTTGGCGACGGCCAGAACGACAAGTCCATGATTGAGTGGGCCGGCACCGGTGTTGCCATGGGCAACGCCGTCGATGAGGTTAAGGCAGTTGCCCAGATGGTAACCGCCGATAACAACGAAGACGGTATTGCAGTGGCGCTGGATAAGCTGCTGGGCTAGAATCGCCGATAATGTATGGTTCGGGCGCCTGCTTACAGGCGCCCTTTTGTTAGGGAGGGTGCCGTGTCCGCATTTCCGTTCGATGCCGTTATCTTTGACATGGACGGCGTTATTGTCGATACCGAGTATTACTACCTGGGCGAGACTGCCGCGTTTGCCAAGGAGCTTGGGCTTAACCTGACTCAAGAGGAGTTGAATGGGCAAGTCGGTACCTCGCATCAGTTCTTCCTGCATATGCTGGTCGATTGGTTTGAGCGCGCCGGTAAGGGGCATTTCACTGGCGAGGAAGCGTTGGCCCGTTGGGACGAGTGGGCGCATAAGCGTCCGCGCGACTATCAGGCTTTGATTAACCCAGGCGCCGTGGATACGATTCGAGAGCTGCCGCGCCGTGGCGTTCGCGTGGCGCTTGCCAGCTCGTCTCCCATGGATAGCATCGAGGAAGTGCTCAACGCGTGTGGGCTGTCGGATGCCTTTGAGTATGTGGTGAGCGGCGAGCAGTTTAAGGAGAGCAAGCCCGAGCCCGACATCTACCTGCATGCGCTGGACCTGCTGGGGCTGCCCGCGAATCGCTGCTGCTGCGTTGAGGATTCGGTGCCTGGCATCACTGCCGGCAAGCGAGCCGGCCTGACGGTCATTGCCAAGCGCGAGGAGCGCTTCGGCTTTAGCCAGGACGCCGCGGACAAGATTATCGACCAGCTGCCCGAGCTGCTTGAGCTTTCTTAGGGGGTCTGTTGGAGGCTCTTTAGGGGTTCGTGGACAAAAAATGCCAAATATGAGTACTGTCACTAATTTAGTAACAGGGAAATTATGCTTTTAAGGTCCTGGTTGAGCGCCTGGGGGCGATTATAACCTGTTAAATATGGCTTTAGCCATGCTAAAACGCCTTGATAATGAACAGCTGTACATTATCAAGGCGCTCTTTTGTCACAATATAATGCTACTAGCTTTACAGCAGTACTCATATTTGGTGTTTTTTGCCCACCGGGGTCAGCGGAAGTCAAATATGAAGCGCGAATTTTCCAAAACGATCGATTCGGCGCTCTCCACGACGCAGTTTTTAAGTTCGGCGATGTGCAGGGAGGCGCTTTTTAGCGATGTGATGAGCTGTCGCGCGCTTGCATCTGCTTGCGGTTCGGCTGGAGCGTCGGTTTCGAGCAGCAGACGGTCGAGTGGGATCTGTCGGGCGTATTCACGACCGCGCTTGGTAGCGAGCATCCGCTCGTTCACGGAAAAATAGCAGCCTGCGTTTCGCGCGCGGACGAACTCGTTCGAGGTGCCGCTAAACCAGTGGAAGATGATGGCGGGGGAGTTGGGGCTTGGGGTGAGTAATCCATATGACTCAAGGGCGTCCAGTACGGTTCCTGCCGAACGAACAGCGTGAATTGATATCACGCGCCCGGCAAGAGGATAGTGCACGAGTGCATTACAGAGCTGGTCGAGCGCCTGTGTTTGTAGCGGCTCGCTTCCGGCACAGCGCGCGGAAAAGTCGAGTCCGACCTCGCCGATAAAGCGCTCTTGTGCGGCGACCTTGCAAAGCAGATTGATTTCGGCGGCACCGCATCGTCCGTCGGCGAGCCACCAGGGATGGAGGCCGGCGCCCGCGATAATGTTTGGGTATCGGCTGGCCCGCTTTTTTGCTGCCGCGAAGTCGTGTGGGTCGACCCCGCAGTCAAAGAGCCCCAGACCCAACGCCGCCGACTCACTGGCTGCAGCATCGGGGCTGAGCATCAAATCAAGATGACAATGCGTGTCAAAGAATCGCGGTTCCATCGCAGGGCATCCTGCTAGTCCAAGCGCTGGCCGTCGGCGCGCACGCGCTCGCACCCGCGCCCGCTGATCTGACGGATAACCTCGCCGGCGATCATCTGACCCATGATGGGCGGCATAAAGCTGGCGGTACCCAACTCGGTACGCTCGTGGATGTTGGACGGGTCGCGGGGTTGGGTTTTAACCGATTCCTCACAGCTAAACAGCACGTGCAGGCTCTTGATTTCGCGCTTCTTACATTCTTTGCGCATAATGCGGCTCATGGGGTCGCGCACGGTGTCAAAGATATCGGCAAAACGCAAGCATTCGGGATGCAGCTTGTTGGCCCCGCCCATAGAGCTAACCAAACGAATGTCGTGATCTTGAGCATATTTGGCAATGGTGAGCTTGGCCGAGATGGTGTCGATGGCGTCGACGACGTAGTCGAGCTTGCCGCCCGTCTGCTCAAAAACGCTCGTAAAGAACTCGTCGATATTGTCGCTCAGCAGATATTCAGTTCGCTTGATGACGGTGGTGGCGGGATTGATGTCGTGGATCATGGCTTCCATAACATCGACCTTGCGCTTGCCGACGGTGCTGTGAAAGGCGATGGCCTGGCGATTGATATTGCTGGGCGCGATGATGTCCTTGTCCAGAATTACAAAATGACCAATGCCGCCGCGGGCGAGTGCCTCGCAGCAGTTGGAGCCCACACCTCCGCAGCCGAGTACCAGCACCGTGGCATCGGCGAGCTTGTCGAGTGCCTCGCGGCCCATGATGATCTCGAGCTTGGCATCGCGCGTCTCGTTGGGAGTTGCGGCTGTGGTTTCGGTCATAGACATCCTCCGATGGGGAAGCGAATCGTGTTTTAGCTATCGCCATTATAGGTAATCGCCCATAGGTTGCGATGGCGCTTACTTTGATGTGGTTTGAAGCATTTCGATTAGATAGTTAGACAAACATCTAAATATCGAGTATAGTGTGCACGTCGCGAGAGATAGCGAGAGGAGGTTCTATGCCGGGAGAAGGTTTTAAGGCGCTGGCGGATCCAACGCGGCGGCGCATTTTAGAACTGCTGCGCGAGGGCAATTGCACGGCGGGGGAGCTCGCCGAGCATTTCGACATAAGCAAACCGTCGCTCAGCCATCATCTGGCAACGCTTAAAAACGCCGGGATGGTGACCGATGAGCGCCATGGCCAAAACATCGTTTACAGCTTAAATACCACCGTCATGCAGGACTTGATTGGCTGGTTTATGGGCTTTACAAACACTGAAGGTGATAAGGATGAATAACGAAAACAAGGGCATTCACGCCACGGGGGTATCGTCGCGCGTGTGGATTGCACTGGTCGCTCTGTGCGTTGCCAATGTCGCAGCGCATCTGATAGTGATGCCGAGCCTGCCGGCGCAGATTCCCACGCACTGGGGCGCGAATGGCGCCGTCGACGGTTGGGGCCCTAGCTGGATGGCCTCCGCGCTCGGCGTGTTGCCTCTGGCACTTCTCGCGATGTTCTACGTCGTGCCACGCATTGACCCCAAGGGCGAGGCGTATCGGACCTCGGGTAAGTTCTATCAGGGCTTCGTAATCGCCTTCACGCTGCTCATGTGTGCCATAAGCTGGCTGGGGGAGCTAACGGTGTGGGGCATCGTGCCGGTGGTAGGAACGGTCAATTTGCTGGTATCAGGCGCTATCGGCTTGCTCTTTATTGGTATGGGCAACTACTTACCGCGCGTAAAGCAGAACTACACGCTCGGTATCAAGACGCCCTGGGCGCTTGCCGATCCCGAGAACTGGCACCGCACACAGCGCTTTGGCGGTGCTTGCTTTATGGTGCTGGGTGTTGGTTTGATTGTGATGGGCGTGGCGGGTAGCGTGCTTTCGAGTGAAGTCGTCGCCGCGGTGATTGCGGTGCTGGCGTTTGGTTCGGTCGGAGCCGTCTACGTCTACTCGTATCTGCTGTGGCGTAAATCGCAGCGAGCCGTTCGCTAAGGTTGCGGAAAACTAGCGTACGCAGTTCATAGTATGTTCCGGGGGACTTTTCCCAGGTAGTATTAGGGGGTGTGGGCAACCATGCCCCTTTTTCGTTAAGTTTCAGAGCTGGTTTTCTCATTTCGTTTCCACTAAAGCGAATCAAGAATAGGGAAACAGCAGGTAGAAAGGATAGGACAGACATATGGCGGAGTTTATCTACCAGATGTATCAGGCTCGCAAGGCCCATGGCGACAAGGTAATCCTTGACGACGTGACCCTGAGCTTCTACCCCGGTGCCAAGATCGGCGTCGTGGGCCCCAACGGCATGGGTAAGTCGACCCTGCTCAAGATCATGGCCGGTATCGAGGAAGTCTCCAACGGCGATGCCAGGCTTACCCCCGGCTACACCGTGGGTATCCTGCAACAGGAGCCGCCGCTCGACGACGACAAGACCGTCATCGAGAACGTGCGCATGGCGTTTGGCGACATGATTGCCAAGGTCGATCGCTTCAACAAGATCGGCGAGGAGATGTGCGACCCGGACTGCGACATGGACGCCCTCATGGCCGAGATGGGCAAGCTCCAGGACGAGATCGACGCCGCCGACGGCTGGGATATCGATTCCAAGCTCGGTCAGGCCATGGACGCCCTGCAGCTGCCCGATTCCGACATGCCGGTCAACGTGCTTTCCGGCGGCGAGCGCCGTCGCGTGGCCCTGTGCAAGCTGCTGCTCGAGGCTCCCGACCTGCTGCTGCTCGACGAGCCCACGAACCACCTGGACGCCGAATCGATCCTGTGGCTCGAGCACTTCCTGCACAACTATCAGGGCGCGGTGCTTGCCGTCACGCATGATCGCTACTTCCTGGATAACGTTGCCGAGTGGATCTGCGAGGTCGACCGCGGCCACCTTTATCCCTACAAGGGCAACTACTCCACGTATCTGGAGACCAAGGCCGCCCGTATCGAGGCTCAGGGCAACCGCGACGCCAAGCTCGCCAAGCGCATGGAGGCCGAGCTCGAGTGGGTACGCAGCTCGCCCAAGGCTCGCCAGGCCAAGAACAAGGCCCGTCTGGCTCGCTACGAGGAGATGGAGGCCGAGGCCCGCGCCAGCCAGAAACTCGACTGGACCGACATCCGCATCCCTGTGGGCCCGCGTCTGGGCAACAAGGTGCTCGAGGCCCATCATCTGCACAAGGAGTTCGATGGCCGCGTGCTCATCGACGACCTTTCATTCACCCTGCCGCGTAACGGCATCGTGGGCGTCATCGGCCCCAACGGTGTCGGCAAGACCACGCTCTTCAAGACCATCGTGGGCCTGGAGCCGCTGACTTCGGGCGAGCTCGAGGTGGGCGAGACCGTCAAGATTTCTTACGTCGACCAGAACCGTTCCGGCATCGACCCCGATAAGAACCTATGGGAGGTCGTCTCGGACGGCCTGGACCACATGATGGTGGGCGAGACCGAGGTTCCGAGCCGCGCGTATGTGGCGAGCTTTGGCTTTAAGGGCCAGGACCAGCAGAAGCGCGCTGGCGTACTCTCCGGTGGCGAGCGCAACCGTCTGAACTTGGCGCTTACGCTCAAGCAGGGCGGCAACCTGCTGCTCCTCGACGAGCCCACGAACGACCTCGACGTCGAGACGCTGTCCTCGCTCGAGGCGGCGCTGCTCGAGTTCCCGGGCTGCTCGGTGGTCATTAGCCACGACCGTATGTTCCTGGACCGCGTCGCCACGCACATTCTGGCGTGGGAGGGCACCGACGAGAATCCGGGCAACTGGTATTGGTTCGAGGGCAACTTCGAGGCCTATCAGGCCAACCGTATCGAGCGCTTGGGCGAGGACGCAGCCCAGCCGCATCGTATTCACCGCAAGCTGACGCGCGATTAGTCGAGCTCAGGTGACCTAATGAGAAAGGGACGATAACCTTGAGGGTTATCGTCCCTTTTTGTTACTTGGTAGAAGGTTCGACTTTATCGATGGCCCAGGCGGCTCCGAGACCGCCGGTGGTGTTGCGGCGGATGCGCACGGCAACCTCGCGACGCTCGCCGGCCTGCGTGTAGCGCAGGGGGAAGCTTGCGCGGTTTCGCGCGGCCTCGATGGTACCGCGCTCGCGGGCGATCCAGTAGTACTCGCCGACGATGCCGAGCGTGTCGGCGCCGTAGGGGAGATAGGTCGACAGCTGGTGCAGAAGCGGGCCGGGGCAGAAGACCTCGGTTGCGAAATCGACGGGGAAGTCCTTGGGGATGGTGGGCGCTGCAGGTGCGGGGGTTGGGGCCGCTGCGGGTGCCGAAGCCGGTGCAGGTGCGGGAATTTGGTCGCAAGCAGAGGTGGGCGCGGACTCGATGACGGGTGCGGGCTCCGGCGTCGCTTCCGGCTTGATCGTGGAATCTACGGGCTCCACGGTGACGGGCGCGTCTGCAGCTGCAGTTTCAACCTCAACCTGCGTCGCGTTCTCGTTCTCGACGCTCGGCTTTGCCTCGATGGGCGTGGACGCCATGGTGGTGATGCCGGCGTTTGCGTTCTCGGGGTCATAGACGACCGTAAGCGAGATGGCGGGCTGCGGTGTCTCGGGCTCCGGCGCCGACTCGGTAGCGTCTTGATCGGCGGGTTCGTCGGACTGATCGTCCTCGGCCTCGTTGCCAAAGACATCGCTGTTTTGGAACGCAGACGTCTCGGGTTGGTTAGCGGCTTCTTCGGTTGTCGACTTGGGAGCTTCGTTGAGCTCCGCAGTTACTTCCTGCTCGGATATGACTTCGGGATCGGTCGTGACGGCGATTTCTGGTTCGGCTTCTGCTGTTACCTCAATAGCGACTTCGATCTCTGTCTCGGGCTCGGGTTCCGGAGCGACTTCGGCCACGGGCTCGGGCTCGGCGCGCTTAACGTGCTTGGGGCGCACAGCCTTCAGGTCCTTCTCACCGCGCTTTTTCTTTTTGTAGGACTGCTTGGCTCCCTTGGCTGCCTTGGGGTTGTCCTCGCCCTTGGCGAGAGCGGCATCCCAAGCCTCGTTGGCGATGACGGTGGCATACAGACGCCCGCCCTTAAAGACGGTCAGCTTAATGCAGTCGCCAAGCTCTTCGAGCAACTCGCGCGTGGACTCAAAGCCCAGGTCGTAGGCCGTCATATCGCCCGCGACGAGTGCCTCCTCGACCTGCGTCATAAACGTTTGCTTGCCGCATCCAATCGCATCGCGTAGCAGGCGATACAGATAGATGTGGTTGCCCAGCGAAAGCGTGGGCCTAACTATTGTCTTGCTCATGGCAAATCTCCTCTTTACACATGTAAAGCATCTTACCATCGCATAGCGTTCGCCATGGCGGCGCCCAAGGCAAACGGGCGCGAACCGCTGTCGATTCGCGCCCGTTATACAGGCCGGTTATCTATGAGAGGAAAATGTGCTTAGTTGCCCGATGCCGTGCCTTGGCTCGAGTTGTCGGATGCCGTGCCGGACGCGGTTCCGCTCGAGCTGTTCGAGCTGTTGGTGTTGCTGCCGTCTGCTGTGCCCGTTCCCGAAGTGCTGTCGCTCGTCTGGCCGCCCGTGCTCGGATGCGAACCGTCAGTCGTTTGGCTTGAGTCGGTCGTGCCGGACGGCGTGCCACTGTTGGACGCAGAAGAATCGGTGTCCTGCGATTGGTTTTGGGTGTTCGATGACGAATCGGCAGAGGTAGAACTGTCTTGTGCGTCGTCCGTCTGTGCCTGCTGATCTTGTGACTGGGCGGTGCCATTTGCATCGCTCTCGGTCGTGCGCGACGAAAGGATTGGCTCGGGGCGCTCACCCAGACCCTCTCCGGCGGTGGTGATAAGGATGGCGCCGGCGCAGGCGATGACCGCGACGATGGCGATGGCGATCGAGAAGACGATGACCTTCTTTTGCGTCTGGCTGCGCTCTGCCGCTGCCTTGGCGCGCAGGCTGTTGGGGGCGACGCGCGCCGTGGTCGCGCGACCTGCAACCTGACGCATCTCCTGCGTGGTCGCGACGCCACCTAGGTGCTCCTCGACATTGGGTTCAACGGGCTCGTAGGCGCCGGCAGGGTAGTCGACAGCGGCATGCGTGCCCTTGATTGCTTCGGCGCTGGCAGAGATAAAGTGGCGGTAGACCTGCGAGGACACAACGGTGATGACCGAGCTCACGGCGGCGCCAATTACTGAACCAGCGATACCAATCTTGGAGGCAAGCGCGACGCTCGTGGCGGCAGCTGCGGCGCCGGCGATGATCTGGGGAATGGAAATGTCGTCAAACAGGCCCTTTTTGGGTGCGATGGCCATGGTCTGTCCGATGGAATGGTTCTCGTGCACGCCGTTGTTGAGCGATGCCGGCGTCATGACGCGCGTGCGCGGCGCGTCGGTATATTCAGTCGTCATACGGGGTCCTCCCGGTTCGTTTAGTGCTGCGACAGGTTGTTCAGCCCTCAGGGTACCCAGTCGGTGTGAACCGGAGATGGATTCGCCCGCAACACCATCAACTCACCAAAGCGCGAAACTTCTTCTCAGGCTGATCGAATGAAGACGGGGCGAATCGTTCGGATGTCGAAAGGAAGGTTGACCGGATTTGAAATCCCGTGGAATAATCGGGCTCGCGGCGCTGTTGCTTGCGCCGGGTAGGGAGCGTCATGAAAATCCTTAAGCGGATCAACAACAATACGGTTATCTGCGTAAACGCCAAGGGCCGTGAACTCGTGGCAATTGGCCGCGGTATCGGGTTTCCCAATGGCCCCGATGAGGTCACACTCGATAAGATCGAGCGAACCTTCTACGGTGTCGACTCGCGCTACCTAGCGCTGCTCGACGAGATCGATCCTCAGGTGATGGAGTTCTCCGCCCAGATTGCCGATATCGCTCGCTCCAACATCTCGCGCGAGCTCTCGGCAAACCTTCCCTTTACCATGGCCGACCATATCGCTTTTGCCATCAAGCGCTGCCGCGAGCATATGTTTGTGCAGATGCCGCTTTCCTATGACGTGCAGCAGATGTACCCCATCGAGTACAAGATCGCCCAGTTCGCGCTCGAGGGCATCAATCGCGGCTTCAACGTTAAGATGCCGCGGGGGGAGGCGAGCGGTATCGCGCTCTGCATCGTCAACAGCGTGGTCGCCTCGTCTTCAAAGGCCAAATCCAATACGGTGCGTAAGGACGAGGTGATGCTCGAGAACTTCACCAAGATCATCGAGTCCGAGCTGGGGGTTTGTGTGGACCGCGACGGCTTTGACTTTTGCCGCTATGCCACACACGTGCGCTACCTGCTGGAGCGCGTGCAGACAGGAGAGCCCCTCAACACGGAGAACGGTGCGCTCTATGGGCCGCTTTGCGAGCAGCATCCCGATGTGGCCGTGTGCGTCGACCGCATGGCCGCGCTTATCGAAGAACGCTTTGACGCCGCGCTCGCCGATGAAGAGAAGGTCTACCTGATGCTCCATGTCAATCGCGTCTGCGCGGGATCCAGGTCCTGATTGACCGCTCATCGCCGAAATTCGACCGTTTGCCGGTTTCGACTTTCGTAAAAGCATCTGTTGGATGTAGTTTCGTAGTCACATAAGGTGTTATTCGAGAAGAGCCTCGAAGCATGACGTAGACAGTTCCCTGTCCGCTTTGTGCTTTGGGGCTCTTCTGTTTTTGTCTTCTTCTTGCTTTTCTCGATTTGCCTCGTGTCAGGCCTGCCGTAATCGGTTCTTCGCGTGTGCGCAAACGGGAAGACAGAAAAGCAAGGGAGTTCAGCTATGACTGACAATAAGAAAATCGCCGCGGACGTGCTCGAGGCCGTCGGTGGCAAGGAGAACGTGACGTTTGTTGCGCACTGTATGACGCGCCTGCGTTTTAACCTCAAAGATATCGATGCCCCCGATATCAAAGAAGTGAAGAAGATTGGCGGTGTGTTGGGTGCTCAAATCTCCGGAGGGCAGTTCCAGGTAATCGTGGGCCAAAACGTGCCCAAGGTTTATGACGAGCTCTGCAAGATCGGCGGCTTTGCCAAGCAGGACGCCATCGACGAGAACCTTGATGCTCCTAAGCAGAAGCTCACACCTAAGGTTATTGGCAATAACATCCTCAACTACCTGTCAAGCTCCATGGTGCCTATGATCCCCGTCCTAATGTGTGCTGGCCTGTTCAAGACCGTAGCGGTGGTGCTGGGACCTACGATGGCGGGCGTGCTGTCCGACACAAGCGACCTTTATGTTCTGATGAACATGGTTTATGACGCAGCGTTCTATTTTATCCCCATCTACCTTGGCTATAATGCGGCTAAGAACATTGGCGTAACGCCTGTCCTCGGTGCCTTTATGGGCGGCATTCTTATCGACCCGACCATGATTCAGCTTGCGACCGATGGAGCTCAGTTCTCCGTTTATGGCATTCCTTGCGTCGCCGCAAACTACACAAAGACGGTCCTTCCCATTCTTCTGTCCGTGTGGGCGATGAGTTATATCGAGCGCTTCTTCCGCAAATATGTGCCAGATACCCTTTCAACGGTTTTCGCGCCTTTCCTTACCATGGTCGTCGCTGTTCCTGTGTCTCTCTGCGCTCTCGCCCCTGTTGGTTCATGGGCCGGTAATGCCCTCGCCGCCGGTTTTGAGTTCCTTGGTACTTCCGGTGGTATCGCCGCCATCCTCGGAGGAGGTATTCTGGCGGGTCTTTGGTGCCCAATGATTATTACCGGCATGCATGTGGCGGTTGCGATGATTGCCATCGCTAACTATATGACTGTGGGAACCGACAGCTTTGTTTTGGTTGCGACGGGCGTTAGCCTTTGGGCGACCTTCGGCTGCGAGGTGGCGACCTGGCTCAAGCTGTGCGATAAAGACGAGAAGAGCATGGCATTCGGCTATTTGGTCGCAAACATTGTCGGAGGCGTCGGCGAGCCTTTCATCTACGGCATGATGCTGCGCTATCGCCGCGTGTTTGTCTGGAAGATTATCGGATCCTTTGTTGCCGGTGCGCTTGCAATCGCTCTCGGAGCCACGGTTTATACTGCCGGCGCGGCATCCAACTTCTTGGAGTTCCTCGCGTTTGCGGGCGGCGGGACCCAGAATCTCATCAACTTTGGAATCGCTGCTGGTGCAGGCTTCCTTGTGAGCGCCTTGGGCACGTATTTCCTGGGCTTTACGGCGGATGAGCTCGAGAATGGTCCCGTTTCCGAGCGTTAAGTTTTCTACGGCCTGCGTGTGGCAGGACGCATTGGAAGGGCGTCCATGACGCCCTTCTCTTTTTGTATTTCTATTTCCGATGTTTGGGCGGCGTGTGCCGCGAAGAGTTGGAGTTGGAATGAACATAGAGTTTGGAATCTCGAAGATTGACGTAACACCCCAGTCTCCTTGCCGCATGGGCGGCTACAACAGAAAAGGTGCCTGGACGGATGTTCTTGATCCTATTGAGGTCAACGCTAGCGCTGTCTGTGTTGATCTTGTCCCGTTTATTCTTATCGAGCTCGATTCAATAATGGTATCGAAAGATTTTTCCCTTTCGGTCAAGAACGCCGTATCGTCAAAAACGGGCATCGATTCGAGCAATATCGTCGTCGCATGCATTCATACCCATTCTGCACCATGCTATTTTAAGCTTGCCTACGAGGACACGTTACCTGAAACCGAATTGACGAGTGATTTGATTGGCTTGGCTACCGAGGCGGCGGTATCTGCATGGGCGTCCAGGTCGAAGGCGACCGTATCGATGGAGATGTTAGGCATCGAGGGACTGTACGGGAATCGAAATGTTCAGGGCGGTCCGGCCGATAAACAGGTAAGTATTTTCTCGTTTGAGGACGCTCAAGGTGGTCGCCCAATTGGAAAAATGCTGTTCATGTCCGCTCATCCTACCATCCTTAATGGGAAAAGCGCCGTCCTCTCTGCTGATTTGATTGGGCATGTCAGGCAGCGTTTGGAGAGGAAATATGGCTGTCCTGTACTTTGCGTCAACGGAACGTGCGGGGATGTGTCGACGCGTTTCTATCGGCAAGGGGAGGGAGTTGCCGAACTCGAGCGTACGGCTAACGAACTTTGCGCTCAAATTGAATCCAAGCGTGAGCGCGCGGCACTCAGAGTTGATACCCCGCGTTGGGGCTCTATCAGCATGAAGAGTGTCTACGATGCAAAAACAGATCCGGATTGGATCGAGATGACCAATCGGATAGAGGCTATGGATGCGAGCCCGATGCGAGACTTTCTCCTTAAGCGGCAACAGCTTAAGCTCTCGATGGGGAAAATCGAGCTTGAGCTTCCGAGCCAGTTTGCGGTAATTGGTAACTGCATTTTTATCACGATGCCATGCGATACGTGTAGCACATTAGGCTTGGATTTTAAGAGGGCGTTTAGCCAATACAACGTCTTTGTTATCGGCTATGCGAACACGTACTGCAACTACCTTGTGCCTCAGGAAGACTACGGCAAGTATTTTGAAACCTACAACTCGCGAACGCCGCGCGGGGTTGCCGATGCGTTCGTTGCGCGAATCATTCAGGCGGTCGGTGCCGCGCTATAGCAGGCGCTATAGACCATCGTGGTAGATGAACCGGTCAGGATTATACGGAGCATGTATTGTGTCAATCATTGAACCTCTCATCCAACAAGTCCTTATCATGTTTTTGCTCATGGGAATGGGCTACGCTCTAAACCGCTTGGGCATATTGAGCGAGCAGGCTGCAATAGAATTCGGAAAGTTGCTCATCAACCTTGTGATTCCCGCAATCATTCTCAAATCATTTTGGATCGAGTATTCGTTTCAGAGGATGTATGAGTTGGGAATGACCTTAATGCTGTCGGCGGCGATGTTGTTGCTCGCTTGCGTTGTTGCCCGCCTGTTGTTCAGGGGCCGTCCCATCGACATTTTTGCTGCGGCATTCTCGAATGCTGGATTTGTGGGAATACCCCTTGTTGAAGCGGCGCTTGGAAAAGATGCCGTGTTTTTCATCACGTGCATGATCGCTCTTCTCAATGCCATGCAATGGACATACGGGCAGTATCTGCTGTCGGGGTCTAAAAAATGTATGAGTCCTAAAGCGATCCTGACAAGTCCAATGGTCATGGCTTTATTGGGCGGTTTCTTGATTTTTATCCTTCGTGTCCCAACGGTCCCTCTGGCACAGTCAGTGCTTTCGTATATCTCGGGGCTCAACACTCCGCTAGCAATGATGACTCTCGGTATCTATCTTGCTCAGTCTGATTTGATGGCGCTCCTGAGGGCGAAAAGCTTGTTTGCCGTCTCATCGGTCAGGCTGCTTGTCATTCCGATTCTTTCGCTCCTGTTCCTATGTCTCTTTCCATGTGATAGGTCAATTAAGATGGCGCTGCTGATTGCGGCTGCGACCCCCACCGGCGCGAATGTAGCTATCTTTGCCCAGCAGCATAATAAGGACTATCGATATGCATGTGGAACAGTCTGTGTTACCACCCTTCTGTCTATGTTCACTATGCCAGCGATAGTGTCCTTGTCTCAGCTAGTGTTCTAGGCGCTATGCCACGCACCTGCGGATGAACGCTTCGTGGCGGTCGATTATGGCCGGGGCCCAACAATCCGGACCGCCGTCGATCGTGCTGGCAACAGATGCCATCAACTCATCAAGGGGGCTTGCTATCATTGGTGCACTAGCTTGATGCTAAACTGAATTAATGATTGCGAGGTGGTTTACGTGATGTACCCGTATATGACATTCGAAGATGGTACCGAGGTCATTCATTCTGACCTGATCACAGATGGCGATATCGAAAAGGTCATCGTGCATTTTGAACGACCGACGGCAGAGGGTTTCGACTCCGCTCGTTGCGAGCTGCCTTCTTACAATTGGACCATGTGGGAGGGGCGTTTTACCGACGAGGAGAAGCGAGGTTTTGAGACTTTTCTGAGCAATAACGCCCATCTGCTGTATCGCTACGCCGCAAACGGAGGAGCTAAAGTTGCCTAGCCTTTTTCTTATTGGCGGCTATCGGGTCTTCTTTTGGTCCAATGAAGCGGGCGAGCCAATCCATGTCCATGTTTGCAAGGGGGCGCCTTCAGATAACTCGGCCAAAATCTGGCTGACTCGAAGAGGTGGCTGCATTGTCGCTAATAACAAAGCGAAGATCCCCCGGAGCACGCTTGATGACCTCTGTGAAATCATCGCCGCTCAGCATGAATTGATTTGCTCTAAATGGAAGGCATTTTTCCTTGTGGACGAGATCTCGTTCTACTGCTAAACGTCATCCCGGCTTCTCTTTTCCAATTTTAATCATGAGCTTGTCCCATCTGTGCTGATTGAACTTGACAGTACAATGGAGGCGGACTATATCGCCGCCGCTCGTTGCGGCTAACGGATGTGCTGGAGCTCGCATGAACGATTTTCTAAACGGTCAAGTTGAGAACGACGGTTTTTTGCGCGTGGCAGCGGCCTCGCCCAAGATTCGCGTGGCCGATGTTGAGGGCAATGCCGAGGTTGCGCTGGCGGCTGTTCGCGAGGCTACCGAGTGCGGCGTTCGTGCGCTCGTGCTGCCCGAGCTTAACCTGACTGGTTATACCGCGGCTGATCTGTTCCATAACCGCACGCTGCTGCACGCCTGCGAGGCGGCGCTGGTGCGCATCCTCGATGAAACGCGTGAGTTGCCGATCGTCTTTACTGTTGGCTTGCCCGTTGCGGTGACCGAAAACATCTACAATTGCGCGGCCGTGTGCTGCGCGGGCGAGCTTTTGGGCCTTACGGCCAAAAAGTATCTGCCCAACTACGGTGAGTTCTACGAGCGCCGCTGGTTTGCTCTGGCGCCCGCCGATCCCGTGTGGGTTGAATTTGCCGGTCAAGGTCCGGTGCCGCTTGGCTCGGGACTTGTCTACCGCTGTTGTGATGAGGGTGCCGAGGACCTAGTGCTGGGCGTCGAGGTCTGTGAGGACCTGTGGGTGCCGGCGCCCCCTTCGACCGAGATGGCGCTTGCCGGTGCCACGGTGATCCTCAACCCGTCAGCCTCGGACGAGATCATCGGCAAGGCAGATTACCGTCGCAGCCTCATCTCCAACCAGAGCGCACGCCTGTATTGCGCCTATGCCTACGCAGACGCGAGCGAGGGCGAGTCCACGACCGACATGGTCTTTGCGGGCGAGAACCTTATCTACGAAAACGGCTCCAAGCTTGCCGCGACCAGGCTTCTCACCTGTGACATGGCCATCGCCGACGTCGATCTTGACCGTCTGGTTGCCGAGCGCCGTCGCTCGACGACGTGGACACGCGCCGACGATGCGCCGGAGGCCACGACTGTTGAGTTTTCGTTTGAGGGCGTGTTGGCCGAAGAACCCGTCCTGCGCGATGCCTGCGATATCGACCGCGTTTTCCCGCGTGCACCTTTTGTGCCGGCCGACCATGGCGACCTGGCCGAGCGTTGTGAGACCATCCTTGACCTGCAGACCGCCGGCCTCAGGACCCGCCTTGCCCATACGGGCACCAAGGCTGCAGTCATCGGTCTTTCGGGCGGCCTGGATTCCACGCTGGCACTGCTCGTGACGGTGCGTGCCTTCGATGCACTGGGGCTGCCGCGCACGGGTATCACGGCGGTCTCCATGCCCGGCTTTGGCACGACGCATCGCACTAAGTCCAATGCCGAGTCGCTCGCGCGCGACCTGGGCGTGAGCTTCCGCGAGGTTTCGATTCACGCGGCCGTGGAGCAGCACTTCAAGGACATTGAGCACGATCCGGCCGTGCAGGACGTGACCTACGAGAACAGCCAGGCCCGCGAGCGTACGCAGATCCTGATGGATCTGGCCAACCAGGCTGGCGGTTTTGTTATCGGCACGGGCGACCTGTCGGAGCTGGCGCTCGGTTGGGCTACCTATAACGGCGACCACATGAGCATGTACGCCGTCAACGCGAGCGTGCCCAAGACGCTTGTGCGCCATCTGGTGCGCTATGCGGCCGATGTCTTTGGCGGGCGTATTGCCGAGGTCTTGCTCGATATCCTCGATACGCCGGTGTCCCCCGAGCTCCTGCCGCCCACGGGCGACGGCGAGATTGCGCAGAAGACTGAGGACCTGGTGGGCCCGTACGAGCTGCACGACTACTTCCTCTACTACCTGCTGCGTTTTGGCTTTGAGCCGGGCAAGATCTACCGCATGGCGCTCAAGAGCTTCGAGGGCGTCTACGACGTCAAGACCATTCACACGTGGCTACGCACGTTCTACCGTCGCTTCTTTGCCCAGCAGTTTAAGCGCAGCTGCCTGCCCGATGGCCCCAAGGTGGGCTCGGTCACGCTCAGCCCGCGCGGCGATTGGCGCATGCCGAGTGACGCCAGCTCGCGCCTGTGGCTCGCCCAGATTGACGCGCTCAATCCGATGGACTAAGGTTGCCAAATTGAACCAAAACAGCGGGTGCAAGCGTTACACTTTTGCAATCTGATGGCCCGTATCGCGCGGCGCTCTTGTCGGAGCGCCGCGTTTTTTATATCGAAAGGTGGCACCATGCAGGCATCGCAGCGTCTCGACCGCTTTGGCGCGGAGGTGTTCGCCTCGCTCAACAACAAGCTTCTCGCGCTGAAGGCTCAGGGCAAGACCATTTACAACATGAGCGTGGGCACGCCCGACTTTAAGCCGTACGACCACGTGGTCGAGGCGCTCACGCATGCAGCCCAAGATCCTGAGATGTGGAAGTATGCCCTGCGCGACCTGCCCGAACTCAAGCAAGCCGTGTGCGATTACTATGAGCGTCGCTTTGGCGTTTCGGGCATTACGCCGTCCATGGTGCAGTCGTGCAACGGTACGCAGGAGGGCGTGGGCCATTTGGGCCTGGCCCTGCTCGATCCGGGTGACACCATTCTGGTTCCCGATCCGTGCTACCCGGTCTTTGAGGCGGGTGCCAAGATCGCCGATGCCAAGCTCGAGTACTATCCGTTGGTCGCCGAGCATAATTACCTGCCCTATGTGGCGGGTATCGATCCCGAGGTGGCCGATCGTGCCAAGTATATGATCGTGTCGCTGCCCGCGAACCCGGTCGGCTCGGTGGGCACGCCCGAGGTCTACGAGGAGATTATCGCCTTTGCCCGCGAGCACGATCTGCTCATTGTCCATGACAACGCGTACTCCGACATCGTGTTTGACGGCGAGCCCGGCGGCAGCTTCTTGCAGTATCCCGGTGCGCTCGAGGTGGGCGTTGAGTTCTTCTCGCTCTCCAAGTCGTTTAACGTCACCGGTGCGCGTATCGGCTTTTTGGTCGGCCGCGAGGACGTGGTCTCCGCCTTTGCCAAGCTGCGCAGCCAGATCGACTTTGGTATGTTCTTCCCGATTCAGAAGGCCGCCATCGCCTGCCTGAACGGTCCGCGCGATGAGGTCGAGGCGCAGCGTCTGAAGTACCAGGAGCGCCGTGATGCCCTGTGCGACGGTCTTGAGAACCTGGGCTGGGAGCGTCCCAACGCGCATGGCTCTATGTTTGTGTGGGCCAAGCTTCCCGGTGGTCGCACCGATTCCATGGCGTTTTGCGAGGAGCTCATGGAGAAGGCCGGCGTCGTGGTGACGCCGGGCGCGAGCTTTGGTCCTTCGGGCGAGGGGCACGTGCGGATGGCGCTGGTCCTGCCGCCCGACCAGATTGCTTTGGCTGTCGAGGCCATTCGCGAGGCGGGCCTGTATTAGAAAGGTATTTCGACTCGTCAATAGCTCGAAACCGATTTCGTGCAGTTATTTTACGAATCCTGCAAATAATTTCGGTAAACGGTCGATATTTGGCTGCGAATAGGAGCATAATCAAAGTCCCGATTGGATGTATTGGGATTACGGCAAGCCGCTCGGGTCGTTCCCGGGCGGCTTGTTTGTGGAGTGAGATGGGAGTTTCTAATGGTTAACGAGAAGAAGGTCGCTATTGTCGGCTGCGGTTTCGTCGGTTCGTCTTCGGCGTTCGCGCTGATGCAGAGCGGTCTGTTCTCCGAGATGGTTCTCATCGACGTGGACAAGAACCGCGCCGAGGGTGAGGCCCTGGATATCGCGCACGGCATGACGTTTGCCGAGCCGATGAAGATCTACGCCGGCGATTATTCCGATGTCGCCGACGCCGCTATGATCGTCGTCACCGCTGGCGCCGCCCAGAAGCCCGGCGAGACCCGCCTGGACCTGGTCAACAAGAACGTCAACATCTTCAAGTCCATTATTCCCGAGATTAAGAAGTCCGGCTTTGACGGCATTTTGCTGATCGTCTCCAACCCGGTCGACGTTCTGACCTACGCAGCCATCAAGATGTCCGGCCTGCCCGAGGGCCATGTCATCGGTTCCGGCACCGTGCTCGACACCGGCCGTCTGCAGCAGATGCTCGGCGCTCACGTCGAGGTCGACCCGCGCGATGTCCAGGCCTATGTCATGGGTGAGCACGGCGACTCCGAGTTTGTCGCTTGGTCCAGCGCCCAGGTTGCCGGCGTGCCGCTGAACACCTTCTGTGAGCTTCACGGTCATCTGGAGCATGAGGCTGCCGAGAAGCGCATCGCCGAGGACGTCAAGAACTCCGCCTACACCATCATCGAGAAGAAGCACGCCACCTACTACGGCGTCGCCATGGCCGTCAAGCGCATCTGCACTGCCGTCATGCGTGACGAGCAGACCGTTCTGCCCGTTTCCTCGCTCATGGTGGGCGAGTACGGCCTGTCCGATCTTGCCATCTCCATGCCGACCGTCGTTGGCCGCGACGGCGTTGTCTGCCGCGTCCCCGTTCCGCTGAATGATGACGAGCAGCACGAGCTCACCGCCTCCGCCAAGGCCCTCAAGGACATCATCGACAGCGTCGACTTCTCCTGCTAAATCAAGCTCGCTAAAGCGAAAAGCTACAATGAAGGCGTCCGAGCCCACACGGCCCGGGCGCCTTTTTGGTGCAAAGTAACCTGACCCCAATGCACCATAGTTGACGGGAGGGCCATGTCGGATTCGCCTAATTTTTTGACCTATGCCCAGACGGCGTTTGACCCGTTTGAGGAACGGCCGTTCTGCGCGGTGGATAGCCTGGTCTTTGCGTGGTTGTCCTATTTGCGTTTGCCGGGTGATATGGCGGAGCTGACGAACTGGCAGGGCCTAGACGTACGCGAGCTGCTGCGTGCCGAGTGCTACTGGGACATGATTGGCGACCTGTGGGACCCAGAGGGGAGCAGGGCCTTGTTGGAGGCCGTGGCAGCAAGCCCTCGCTACCGTGGCGTGCACGTTTGCGGCTATCGTGCCGTGAGCGATGTGGTGGCGACAGAGCAGTTTGCAGCCATGGCGTTCCGGTTTCCGGCGGGGTTTAGTTATCTTTCCTTCCGGGGGACCGACAGCACGATTGTGGGCTGGAAAGAGGACTTTAACATGGCATTCCGGTGTCCTGTGCCGGCCAGGAATCCGCGGCGCGTTATGTGGACGAGGCGGCGGATGCGATTGACGGGCCGCTTTTGTGCGGAGGTCATTCCAAGGGTGGAAACCTTGCGGTGTACGGTGCGACGATGTGCTCCGATGTCGCCTGTGAGCGAATCGAACGGGTGTATTCCCATGATGGTCCGGGCTTCGTCGAGGAGTTTCTGAACGGCAACGCCTTTGCCGATCTTTCCGGTCGAATCGACAAGACGCTACCTCGGTCGTCGATCTTTGGCATGATGTTTGAGACGCAGGAGGACTATGCCATCGTTGAGAGCACCGAGTTCAGCCTGCTGCAGCACAATCCCTTTAGCTGGGTGGTTGATGGTCGCGACTTCGTGTACTGTGAGCGCCTGTCCGCCGGTGCTCGATACGTTGATGGCTCCATTCGCGAGATGCTGCTTGCAGTGGGGCCTGCCGAGCGCGAGCGTTTTGTAGATGCATTGTTCTCCGTGTTTGAGGCTACGGGTGCTGAGCGGTTTGCGGATATCGCTGGGAATCTGCGCGAGAGCCTGCCCGTGATGCTCCAGACTGCGCAAGGTTTCGACAAGGATACACGACGCTTTGTCTCGCAGACCATCGTGGCAATCCTTAAGTGCGCACTGCTGCCCAAACGACCCCAGATCGACATGTCCGCTGCCGGTAAGAGTCTGGCAGAACAGCTCGAGGCTTGGCAGTCCGAGCTCCTGCGCTAGCCATTGGTGCAAAGCAACCTGTCCCAGATGCACCAATCTTCGATGCGCTCGGGGAGGGCTCGACCGCTATACTGGTTCATGCCGAAATCGATCTAGAACGGAATGCCGTATATGAAAATCAATCACGCGATTCTGCATATCCTGGACTTTGACTCTGCCGTCAACGTCATGAGCCAGCGCGAGCTCGATATCGAGAGTCGTACCGTGCGCAACTTCGTGACCACGCATCTGCGCCGCGCACGTACCTCGGCCGACAATAAACGCGCCACGTTTGCCGAGAACTCTGCGTTTGGCGGCGAGCTCAAGGGCTATTTCTTTGGCGAGCGCGAGTTCGTGGACCTGTCGCAGCAGATTGCAGAGTTTATCTCCTCCGAGCTCACCAAAGCCGAGAAAGCCGAGTCCACCGACGTGCTCGTGGCCGATTTTGACGACGATGAGGATGCCCGCTGGTTTGCCGTGATGCTGCTGGGCTCCAAGCAGGCTTTTATGCACGAAGTGGGCCGCGAGGAGGGAGAGGTGCGCAACGACATCGCGCGCCACTACGCCATTCTGCCGAACCCCTCGCAAAAGGTGCCGAGCTATGCCATCGTGCGCGCGAGTACCATGGAGATCGGCTACGTGGACAAGAAGCGCAAGATTGCCGGCGAGGACCGTATGCTCATTCCCGACGGTCTGCTGCAGTGCGACACGGGCGTATCGGGCAAGGAGGTCATCGACACCGTGACGCGTGTGGTCGAGGAAGTCGCCGAGGAGCACGGTGCCAATACGGCCGTAGCGCTCGCTAAGGTTAAGGCTGCCGTTGCCGAGAAGGTCGAGGATGACGAGGAGCTTCCGCCTTGGGATATCGTCGATGAGGTCTTTGAGGACGAACCGGTCATCAAGGAGAGCGTACGTGCGGCGCTGACCGAAGAGAAGGTGCCCGAGCGTGTGCCCGTGGAGCGCAAGCAGGTCGAGCGTGCGGCCGTGCGCAACCACAAGATTCGTACCGACACGGGTATTGAGATCAGCTTCCCGGCCGAGATGGGCTCGAACTCCGAGTACATCGAGTTCGTCAACGAACCCAACGGCCTCATCTCCATCGAGCTCAAAAACATCGGCAGCATCGAGAATCGATAAACTGCGCCTGGACGCTGCAAAAAACAAAGGCCGAAGCTCCGATGGTGCTTCGGCCTTTTTGCATGGGATTGAATTGCGCCGCAGGCTGAGCATACGTCAGCGAAAACGCCCCTAGGCGAGCAAGGTGACGTGAAAGAGGAGGGCATTGACCTTCTGGTCATGCCCGACGATTGAACGTCAGATTGCCGCTCTGGGGCGTTTGCAGCGTCGAGCTGTTGCGCGGGTTGGTAAACCCGCGCAACCCTACAGCTGGCGCAGGCCTTCCTCGAGGCCGGTCTTGCTGTCGGTCTTCTCGTCGCGCATCTTGATGACGCGGGCGGGGACACCGGCCACGACGGCACCAGCGGGGACGTCCTCGACGCACACGGCGCCGGCGGCAACGACAGCGCCCTTGCCTACGTGCACGCCTTCCAGGACCACGGCGTTGGCGCCGATCATGACATCGTCCTCGATGATGACGGGCGTGGCGCTTGCGGGTTCAACGACGCCTGCCAACACGGTTCCAGCGCCGATGTGGCAGTTCTTGCCCACTGTGGCGCGGCCGCCCAGCACGGCGCCCATGTCGATCATGGAGCCCTCACCGATAACGGAGCCGATATTGATGATGGCACCCATCATGATGACGGCGCGGTCGCCGATCTCGACGCGGTCGCGGATGATCGCGCCCGGCTCGATGCGGGCGTTGATGCCCTTGAGGTCGAGCATGGGCACGGCGGAGTTGCGGCAGTCGTTCTCCACATCGTAGTAATCGATGGAATCGGCATTGGCATCAAGGATGGCTTTGAGCTCGTCCCAGTCGCCAAAGACAGTCTTGCCACGACGACCGCCGTAGACGTGTGCGTCGCCCCAGGCAACCTTCATGCCCGGCTTTTCGCGCACGTACAGTTTGACGGGCGTTTTTTTGGGCGCGGTGGCGATGTAGTTGATAATCTCCTGTGCATCCATATCGGCTGCATTGCTCATTTGCTGTCTCTCCTTTGGGTGGATCCGGTTGATACCTGGTTAGGCAAACATGACCTGGTCGAACGTATAGAAGCCGTGCTCGCGGGTGACGAGCTTCTGCGCGGCTGCCAGGGCGCCGTTGACAAAGATCTGACGACTCGTGGCGCGGTGAGTGAGCGTGATCTCCTCGTCCTGGCCAAAGAAACTCACCTCGTGCACGCCGGCGACGGTGCCGCCGCGCAGCGAGTGCATGCCGATTTCCTGGGGGTCGCGCGCGCCGCACATGCCCTCGCGTCCGTAGACGGGGTGGTAGCCTGCCTCGGGCTCGGCCTCGACTATGGCGTCGAGCAGCAGCTTGGCGGTGCCGCTGGGGGCATCAACCTTTTGGTTATGGTGCGTCTCGACGATTTCGCAGTCAAAGCCGGGCAGCTCGCGTGTGGCCTGTGCTACCAGATGACGCAGGGCTGCGATACCGATGGAGTAATTGCCGGAGTGCATGACGCGGGCGTTCTGACCCAGCTCGCGCAGGCGATCCATCTGCTCTGGTGTGTAGCCCGTGGTGCCCGAGACCAACGCGGCGCCTGTACGCTCGACATAGGCGACGACGGCATCGAAGGTCACGACGTTCGAGAAGTCGATGATGACGTCGGCTGCCGGGGCACTCTCGAGCTCGGACAAGTCGAAGCCGATCTGGGCGACGATATCAAAAACGGGCTGACCGGCGGCGTCGACAACGCCCTCGGCGGTGGTGCGGATGAGCGAGCCCATACGGCCCGTTCCCATAATGACGGTCTTAATCAAGCAGACCAGCTCCCTTCAGAGCATCGGTAAGTGCAGCGCGCGTGTCGTTGGCCATGGGGCACAGCGGCATGCGGTAGTTTGCCTCGATCATACCCATCTGTGCGAGCGCTTCCTTAACAGGGATGGGGTTGACCTCGCTAAAGAGGGCGTTGATGAGCGGCTGACCGGCGATCTGGATATCGCGGGCGCGCTCCACGTCACCGTCCAGATAGGCGCGGCACATGTCGTGCACGAGCTGCGGCTGAACATCGGCCCACACGCTGATGGTGCCCGAGGCACCCAGGCTCATGAGCGGCACGGTGAGGGCGTCCTCGCCCGAGTACATGCGGAAGTCGTCGGACAGCAGGTGGGCGATCTTGGCCGCGTAGGCGACGTTGCCCGAGGCTTCCTTAATACCCATGATGTTGGGGTGCGCGGCCAAGCGCTCCACATTGCGCTCGCTGATGCCGCAGCCGCAGCGACCGGGGATGTTGTACAGGATGCAGGGGATATCTACGGCATCGGCAACGGTCTTAAAGTGCTGGTAGATGCCCTCTTCGTTGGACTTGTTGTAGTAGGGGGTAATGAGCAGCAGGCCGTCGGCGCCCAGGCCCTGATAGGTGAGCGACTTGGTGAGCATGGTCTGCGTGGAGTTGGAGCCCGAGCCGGCGATGACGGGGACACGGCCTGCAACCTGCTTGACCACCGCGGCGACAACGGAGTTGTCCTCATCGTCAGTCATCGTGGCGCTCTCGCCGGTGGTGCCCAGGGTGAGGATGGCGTCGGTACCGTTTTGCAGGTGGAAATCGATAAGGCGCTCGAGCGCGTCAAAGTCGACGCTTCCGTCCTTTTTAAACGGCGTGACGAGGGCGACGATCGAACCCTCGAGGTTGCGGATATCCATGTTCTTCTCCTTCGCTTCCGCGATCTGGATGCGTTTGTTCCACTGAGCGGCGACGGCCAGACGCTCGTCCTGGGCGCGACGGCGGGCACTTTCGGCGCGCGACTTGGCCAGCAGCTCTCGGCCGCTCGGCAGCACGTCGAGCGTGGCAAAGTAATCGCCCGGGCGCTCAGCACGGCGGATGAGGTCGGCCGAGCCATCGGGGCGCAGCAGCACCTCGGCGGAGCGCAGACGGCCGTTGTAGTTGTAGCCCATGGAGTAGCCATGCGCGCCGGTATCGTGGATCACGAGCAGGTCGCCCATGTCGATATGCGGCAACTCGCGATCAATGGCGAACTTGTCATTGTTCTCGCATAGGTTGCCCGTGATGTCGTAGGTGTCCGTAACGGGTGCTGCGGTCTTGTCGGCGCCACCCGGCTGACCCATCACCGTGATGTGGTGGTAAGCGCCATACATGGCAGGGCGGATCAGATCGACGGCGCTTGCGTCGACACCGATATAGTCCTTGTAGATCTGCTTCTCGTGGATGGCCTTGGTGACCAGGCAGCCGTAGGGGCCCATCATAAAGCGGCCCATCTCGGTGCAGATGGCCACATCGCCCATGCCGGCAGGAACCAGGATCTCGTCGTATGCCGCGTGCACCCCCTCGCCGATGGCGTGAATGTCGTTGGCCTGCTGCTCGGGCAGATAGGGGATGCCGACGCCGCCGGACAGATTGATGAAGGCGACGTGTGCGCCGGTCTCGCGCTCCAGGCGCACGGCAAGCTCAAAGAGGATGCGCGCAAGCTTGGGGTAGTAGTCGTTGGTGACGGTGTTGCTGGCAAGGAATGCGTGGATACCAAAGTCCTCGGCACCCTTGGCCTTGAGCGTGCGAAAGGCCTCGAAGAGCTGCTCGGTGGTCATGCCGTACTTGGAGTCGCCCGGGTTGTCCATGATGCCGTTGGAGAGCTGGAACAGGCCACCCGGATTAAAGCGGCAGCTGACCGTCTTGGGGATGGGCCCCGCAACGTGCTCAAAGAACTCGATGTGGCTGATGTCGTCAAAGTTGACGATGGCACCCAGCTTGTCGGCGAGCTCAAAGTCCGCCGCCGGCGTGTCGTTGGACGAGAACATGATGTCGTGTCCCGTGATGCCCAGCGAGCGGGCGATCATGAGCTCGGTATAGCTCGAGCAATCGCAGCCGCAGCCGTATTCGTTGAGAATGGAGATGAGCGCCGGGTTGGGGTTGGCCTTGACGGCAAAGTATTCCTTAAAGCCCGGGTTCCATGCAAAGGCGTCGCGCACTTCTTGCATGTTGCGGCGGATGCCCGCCTCGTCGTATAGATGAAATGGCGTGGGGAACTGCTCGACGATATGCTCGAGCGTCTCCTTGTCCACAAACGGCTGCTTAGCCGCATATGCTTCGTTGGGGGTCAATGCCATGTCCCGTAAACCTCGCTATCCAGACGGCGCCATCTGCGCATCGAATCCGCATAGCGTGGACCCAATGTCCGGATAGCGCTCCCGCATTGCTGCAGACAGTCCTGCGGGTGTTTCCCGCAGGCCCACCAGGCTGTTCGTGCCCGAAAAACCCAGTTCGGCGGGTTTCGCCTCCCCGCGGGGTCAAAGCCTGCCGGCTCGCCCGCGGCTCTTCGTGCCCGCGCCTCTATCAAGTGGTAACGACCCTACCACGTTGCACTTTACCAAACAAGAGTATTCGTATATAACGTTTAAAAAATGCAGGGATATGCTGGAAACATGTGTGCCACAATCCTGTATCACAATAAGTTGCAACAGGTGTGCCTCACGAAGGGATTCTCTATGACCGAGCTCCAAGAACTCCGTCGCTATCGCCGCGATCTTCATCGCATTCCGGAGCTCGATTTCGATCTTCCGCAGACGATCGCCTATATCGAGGGCGTGTTGGCGCCGCTCGCTTGTGAGGTGACCCATCCGTGCCCCAGCTGCGTCTGCGCTTTCTTCGACGCTGGCGTTGGTGCCGTGCATGCCACGGCGATTCGCGCCGACATGGACGCCCTGCCCATCGCGGAGGCAACGGGCGCGGCCTTTGCCTCGACGCATCCCGGCAAGATGCACGCCTGCGGGCACGATGGGCACATGGCTATGGCACTTGCTGCGGCAACCTACGTTGACCGTACGATTCGCGAGCAGCCGGGTGCCATCAAGCGCAACGTGCTCTTTGTGTTCCAGCCTGCCGAGGAGACGACCGGTGGCGCCAAGACGGTTTGTGAGAGTGGGGTGTTTGAGCGCTACGGGGCGGACCGCATCTTCGGGTTCCACGTATGGCCCGACCTGCCTGCGAACACGTTGGCGAGCTGCTCCGGCCCATTGCTGGCGCGTTCGAGTGAGACACACATTCATATCCATGGCACGAGCATCCATATCGCTAAGACCTATGGCGTTCCGGTCGAGGAGTCGCACGATGCGGCGCTGGCGGCTGCCAAGTTCTTGGTTTCCGAGCGCGAGCTCATGGACGAGTTGGGTGTCGACGAGCCCTGCATTGGTAAGTTCGGCCTGCTGCAGGCCGGCACCGTCTGCAATGCGGTGGCGGGGGAGGCCCATGTTGCCGGCAGCCTACGTGTGTTTACGGACGACATGTTCGACCGCGCGCGCGAGGGCGTGCGCCGCGTGCTGGACGATGCCTGCGTCGCAACGGGCTGCACATATGACCTCGATTTTGCCGAGGGCTATCCGCCGGTCGATAACGACCCCGAGCTGTTCGCCCACATTGCGCCTGTCTTGTCCGAGCTGCAACTCGTGGATGAGCCTTTGCTGATTGCCGAGGACTTCGCTTTCTATCAGCGCCATCTGCCAGGCGTGTTCTTCCTCCTGGGTACGGGCGTGCCGGAGGGACAAGATAATCCGATCGATTCGGATGGCTGCCCCGCCTATGCCACGAGCGCCCTTCACACTGATACCATGCTCTTTGACGAGGAAATCCTACTCAAAGGCCTCGATGTCTACAAACGATTGCTTGGCTTGGAGTGACGATGGAACGACGCCGACAGTCTGCCGTATATAGTCCGGGTGGATGCGGATGCGGTTTGCTGCTGCTTCCGGTCATCGCTGTGAGCATTGGCGTGATGTTTGTGTTTGCTGGGCTGGCTGCGGCGGCACTCGTACTGTTTATCACCGCCATCGGCGTGACGGTCTGGCTGTGCCGTTCTCGCGAGCGGCGCCGCGCCGACGGTAAGACCAATGTCGGCTGGGTCGTCTTCCTGATCATTGCGTACCTATTGAGCATCAGCTACCTGGTGTTCTTTGTCCTAATGATGATCAGTGCCTTTACCGGGAAATCCGTCACGGTGGGTTGATGCGCTGCCAGCAGACGGTCACGCAAAGTGCGTTTGCTCGGCGTCTGGATAGCTGCATTGGCCGTTTACCGCAACCTTAGCCCTCAGCTAATGAATTCAAGTTCAATCCTTTCTACGATGTGCTGTGTGCCGGCACGGTAGCCGGATCGTAGGAAGGATGAATAATGGCAAAAGAGGGAAAGAAGCCGATCGGCAAGATTGTCCTAGGCGTCATCGTGGTGCTGGTTATCGTCGGTGCCGTGGGTTCTATGGGTGGCAATTCAACCGATTCGTCTGCGAGCGATTCGGCAAAACCTGTCGAGGCGACACAGCAGGCTGAGGAGCAAAAAGAACCGCAAGAACCGTATACCATTGCTGATGAGGCTGAAGACACCTCCAATCAGTTTGCCTATAAGATCACGGGCACGCTGACCAATAACACGGACAAGGAAAAGAGCTACATTCAGATTGAGTATGTTCTGTATGATGCCGATGGCAACCAGGTTGGAACGGCTCTTGCAAACACCAATCATCTGAAGGCGGGCGGCTCCTGGAAGTTCGAGGCGCTGGGTACGGTGTCTCCCGACCAGGTTGCTAGCTGGGAGCGTTCGGACGTAAGCGGTTTCTAGCATGTTGCATGCACTGGGGGAGGTGAAGTCGTATGCCCGATAAAAAGCTGACTGAGGAGTTGCTCAATGAGCTTCTCGATGCGCCGAACATCGATGGCTATATCAGGGAGCACGACTTTGCCGCCCCGTCGCTTTCGGACTACCTGAAGCAGCTGCTGCAGGAAAAGGGCTTGGAGCGCTCGCGCGTGGTTCGTATGGCCGATCTCAATGAGACCTTTGGCTATCAGATCTTTACCGGTGCGCGTCACCCGAGTCGCAATAAGGTGCTGCAGATTGCCTTTGCGATGGCGCTGACGCTCAAGGAGACCAACCGTGCGCTGACGGCTGCCGGGGTAAGCGTCCTTAACTGCAAGGATCGCCGTGATGCGATTATCATCTTTTGCATCGATCGCGGGTGTAGCCTCCAAAAGGTTAACGAGGAGCTGTATCGCTTTGGTGAGGAGACGGTGAGTTAGCGGCTGATATCTGAGCCGGCGGGGCTGCCGAACAACGATGCAAGCGAACGGGGCGCGGATGCCATGGGGTGTCTGCGCCCTGCGCTATGATGGAGGCTATGGATACTCAGACCACAACATATTCCGATGACGAGCTGACCGCAGCGCTTGCCGAGCACCTGGCGTCGCTCGGTCGCGACGACAGCTATCGCGTGGAGCGTGTACTTAAGCGCTCGTCCGTTGAAACAACCGAGCTCGTGTACTTTGAAGGAACCGGCGGTGGTTCGCTCGGCCCCTTTGTCCGTAAACGCATCGATGCTTCGGCTCAAATCGGCGGGGCATACGAGCGTCTGTTTGCCTCTCAGCGGGCAGGCAGGCGTTTTGAGCACCTGCCCAGAATCGTCGATTGTCGTCGTGTGGGCGACGAGCTCAACGTGGTTATGGAATACATCGAAGGGGAGACGCTCGGGGCGCTGGTGGACCGTCTGGGAGCCACCCCCGATTATGCACGTGAATTGTATCCTGCCCTATGCGATGCCGTGGGCGAGCTCCACGCCGGTTTTGCAATGGCGGGGGAGACGTCGGCGCCGGTGATCCATCGCGACCTCAAGCCGTCGAATATCATCGTGACGGGTGCCAACTATACGTCTGATGACGGCCTGACGTTTTCGTCGCTGGTGATTATCGACTTGGGGATTGCGCGCGTATGGCGCGATGGTGCCGATGCCGACACCGTCAAGTTTGGCACGCGGCCCTATGCGCCGCCCGAGCAGTATGGGTTTGGGCAGACGAGCGTGCGCAGCGACGTCTACGCACTTGGCGCCCTGTTGTTCTTCTGCTTGACGGGAGTCGACCCTAAACCAGGGCTCGACATGCGCGAGCAATGCGAGGCGCGTGGCATTCCCACTCCACTTGCCGATGCCGTCTGCATGTCGATGGCGCTCGACCCGGCCAAGCGTTTTGCGAGTGCGGAGGCATTGGGACGGGCGACGCGCGCGGCATACGATCTGAGCCGCCCCGTGCGGCCTCCTGCGCCTGCGCCTGTCCGTACTCCGGCCTCGGAGACGGTGTTGATGCTCCAAGGGCTCCAGAACCCCGCAGGGCTTCCTAGGCCTGCCGCCTCCGCTGCATGCGGTCTGCTCTCTCGCGTTCCGGAGTCTCTGGGGCGCATTTGGAATACGCTTGTCTGCTTCTCCCTACTTGTGTTCTTTGCCGGAAGTCACTTTGCCGTCTTTCACCCCACGGGAGCAAACCAAAGCTACCCGACGTGGTTTCTCATAATCGAGTATTTTTTCTTTGTTGATGGCCTTATGGTGCTTATGCATTTTGTGCTGCTCGATAAGCGCCGTCTTCGTCGGCGATTCGCACTGCTCGACAGCTATCGCGGCAAGAAACTCGCGAAACTCTGGCTCAAGGCATTGGGTGTGCTGCTCCTATGCATGATCGTCATAGTCGCGGTTGCCAATGCGACCGGCGTCGTCGATACCTCCGCTACCTAAAAGAAAAGGGCCCCATTGGGGCCCTTTGCAGTTGCGCTTAGATGCGGTTCATCTGAGCGGCGACTTTGTTGTACCAGTCCTGCCACGTGGGCGGGCAGTACTTTTTGGCCGCTGCCGGGGTAAGGGTGGAGCCGTAGTTGGCGCCCAGATAGGCAACGTGAGCGGAGATGCCCTCGCTCCAGCTGCCAAAGCTGCGCCAACCGCCGCCACGGGCACTCCAGCCCCAGGCGTTGTAAGAATTGGCGCAATAAGCACCCTTGGTGCTCTCGATGCAGGCGATGGCGGGGGACCAACGGGGGTCGACACCGGTATTCCAAGCGGCGACGGCAAAGTTATAGCCCTGGCCTGCCATGGGGGAGCCGGCGAGATAATTGTCGATGCGGCTCGTCCACTCATTGATGAACGAATCGTAATCGGAGCTACCGGTATTGGCGTTGTTCACCGTGGTGTCGATGGTGGTGTTGGTGTTGGTGGCCTGGCTGCTGGAATTGCTGCCGCTTACGCCCTCGCCCGAGAGCTTCTCGGCGGCGGCGGCCTTATCGGCCTCAAGCTTGGCAAGCTCGGCGGCATTTTCCTGCTCGGCTTTTGCCTGCGCCTCGCTGCGGAGCTGCTGGGCCTGAGCCAACGCATCCTCGGCGTTTTTCTGCTCTGCCTCAAGCTGAGACTTGGCCTGCTGGAGCTCAGCCTTGTTCTGCTCGAGTTCGGTTTGCATGTTATTGAGCTGTTCGATCTCGTCGACGCTCGAGCTCGTGATCTGGTTGGTGTATTTGCAGGTCGTGATGAACTCACCCAGGCTCTGCGCGTTGACCAGGAAGCTCACGATGGGGTTGGTGCCCTTCTGATACTTGTACAGATCGCGCATGGCGGAGCTTGCCTTGGCCTGCTGCTCGGGAAGCTTAGCCTCGATTTCCTCGATGCTTGCCTCATTGGAGTCAATCTGCTTTTGCAGGTCATCGAGTTTGGTGCGGGCGTCGTTGTAGGCGCTCGTGGCGGCTTCGATCTTCTGCTGGGCTGCGGAAAGCTGGTCCTGCGTTGCCTGCGAGGCGGCATACGCCGCAACGGGGGAGAGCATCGGCGTGGCCGTCAGCGCAACGGCGAGCGCGGCGCTCGTGATGATACGAGCCGGCTTCGACGCAATGAGCGCTGCGGTGCGATGATTCGAATGCTGCATCCAGTCCCTCTGCAATCAATCGTAGGTTATGGTTCGAACGGTATTCTACTACTGCTTTCGACCTCAACTTGAACCTTAAAGGTTCCAAAGGGTCAAGTTGAACTTGAGGCTTTGGCTTTGACCTGCAGTTATGATGAATTGTTGAGAAACCATAGAGTTCAACTTTAACGTTACGGAACCCTGTCGAGAGGGTTTTTGTTTATCAAAAGTCGCCTCATGTGGGGTTTTGCAACTACAGGGTCCCATCACGGCGAGGGCGGATTTCATGCTGGATAATTGCGTTGATTGCCATAGATACGGTGGAGCTTTGGGCGCCGGCGGTTTGGCACGCTAGAATAAATCAGTTGCGCAAAGACCGCCCGTTGTGTGGGCAGTTCATGATAGGAAGTTTCCATGGCATTGCAGTTTACAGAGCGCGAGTTTATTCCCGTGCTGCTCGGCGGCGACATCAATGCGTATTCGGTGGCGCGCGCCTTCTACGAGGAGTATCAGGTCAAGAGCCTGGTCTTTGGCAAGTATCAGACGGGCCCTGCGTATCGCAGCCAGATTATCGACTACACGCCTAATGTGGATATCGACACCATGCCCGTGATGCTTAAGACCGTCAACGGTATCGCTCGGGCACATGCCGAAAAGACGATTGTCCTGATGGGCTGTGGCGATAACTATGTTGCCCTCGTGGCTCAGGCCAAGGATGCCCATGAGTTGGCGGATAACATCGTCGCGCCTTACGCTCCCTACAGCATGCTTGAGCAGTGTCAGAAGAAGGAGATCTTCTACGAGCTGTGCGAGAAGCATGGCGTGCCCTATCCGCATACCTTTACCTTCACCATGGCGATGCTGAACGCCCAAGGCGAGGCACCTGCCGAAGTGCTCGACCAGATCGATTTTCCTTACCCGATGATTCTGAAGCCTTCTGACGGCATCATGTGGTGGCAGCACGAGTTCGAGGGCCAGAAAAAGGCCTATGAGATTGCCGACCGTGCCGAGCTGGAACAGGTCATTCGCGACTCGTATGCCAGCGGCTACACCGACGACCTGATCTTGCAGGATCGCGTGCCCGGCAATGACGAGTACATGCGCGTGCTCACCAGCTATTCCGACCGCAACGGCAAGGTGCGCATGATGTGCCTGGGTCACGTGCTGCTCGAGGAGCATCAGCCTCACGGTGTCGGCAACCACGCCTGTATCATCACCGAGCCCAATGACGAGCTCATGGGCGGCGTGCGCAAGTTGCTCGAGGACCTTCACTTTGTGGGCTATTCCAACTTTGACGTTAAGTACGACGAGCGCGACGGCTCGTTTAAGTTCTTCGATTTCAACACGCGCCAAGGTCGCAGCAACTACTACGTCACTAACAGCGGCTTTAACGTTGCCAAGTATGTGGTGGACGAGTATGTGTTCAACCGCCCGTTTGAGCCGGAGTTTGTGACGGCGCAGGACGAGGCGCTGTGGATGGTCGTTCCCATGGGCGTCGTCGACAAGTACGTCAAGGATCCCGAGCTGCGCGCTAAGGTGCATCGCCTGGACAAGGAAGGCAAGGGCGCCGACCCTTCGTTTATGAAGGGCGACTTTGTCTTTAACCGCTGGCTGCGCATGTGGCACACCAAGCTGCGCCACTTTAAGCTGTTCAAGACGTATTACAAGTAGATGAGTGCGGCGCCCGTCCGGTTTACATCGGGCGGGCGCGGGTATGATACGCGCAATTGCGCAAGCGTCACCAAGGAGGCGGCGATGGAAAAGCTGGGAGTTATCGGCGGCATGGGCGCCGAGGCCACGTCGTATTACTACGACCAGGTGGTGCGCCATACGGCTGCTGCCTGCGATCAGGAACATATCGACATGGTGGTGCTCTCCAAGTCGACCATGCCCGACCGCACGCTTGCCATTAAGACCGGCGAGCATGCCAAGCTGCTGGCGACCATGAAAGAGTGTGCCCAGGCACTCGAGTCGCTGGGCTGTGCGCACATTGCCATTCCCTGCAACACGTCGCACTACTTCTACGACCAGATCCAGTCGTTTACGAAGGTGCCGATTATCCACATGCCGCGTGAGTCGGTGCGCTATGCCCTTGCGGGTGCGGTGATGGGGGAGTGCGAGTTCGACCCCAACCTGAGTATGCCGGCCGAGCCGGTGCACAAGATTGGCATTATGGGCACCGACGGAACCGTGGGCGCGGGCGTCTACGGCCGCGAATGCGAGGCTGCGGGTGTTGAGGTTGTCTATCCCAGCGAGAAACGTCAGAACGATGTGATGTCGCTTATCTACGATGATGTGAAAGCCGGACGTGAGCCCGATATGGATAAGTTCGACCGCGTGATGTGGGAGTTCGCCCGTAGCGGCTGCGACCGTGTCATTCTGGCCTGCACCGAGCTATCGGTGCTGCAGAAGTATCGAGAGATGCCCGAGATCACCCTCGATGCTATGGATGTCCTGGTGCGCGAATCCATCATCCGCAGCGGCGCCCCCTACCGCCTCTAGCTTCCGACCTGTCAAAAAGGGACAGGTTAATTTTGGTAGGTTTTATCTGGTGAAACAGTAAAGGCCTCGGCTCGTTTGGTGCGAGCCGAGGCCTTTTGCGTTGGGCGGTTGCTGCCGGTGGCGAACTAGAACAGGAAGCCGATGGCGATGAGGGCGATGCTGACGATGAGCACGGCGATGTCCAGGCCCTTGATGGGGTAGCGCTTGTACGAGCTGGCGCGTGTACGCAGATAGAAGCCGCGCTGTTCTGCCGCCAAGGCTGTGGCATCGGTCTTGCCCACGCTCGAGATGAGCAGTGGCACGCACAGTGGCAGCATGAGCTTAAGCTTCTTGATGGGGTTCTTGGTGTCGTACTCGACGCCGCGTGCGGTCTGCGCTTCCATGATGGCGTTCATCTCCTGACCAAACACCGGCACAAAGCGTAGCGCCGTGGTAAAGGTGAAGGCATAGCGATACGGCACGTGCAGCACCTCGACGCAGGCGTTGGCAAGGTCGTTGAGCTTGGTCACCATGAGCATGAGGATGAGTGGTAACGCCACGCCCAGCAGGCGCAGGCAGGCCTTCGATCCCGTGATGAGGCCCGTGTCGGTGATAAAGCCCCACACCACGTTGCCATCGCGCATAAAGGCTAGCTGGAGCACCAGCATGATAAGCGCGAGCGGAATCAGCAGCTTGAGTAGCGAGAGCAGACGGTCGACGACGCCGGCATAGGCACCCAGCGCAAGGGTGAGTGCCAAAAAGCCCAGCAGCGCCACGTAGGTGTCGGACAAGAAGATGCCGACGATGATGGCGGCGGCGAGGCCCAGTTTGACGACGGGGTTCAAACGATGCAGTAGCGTATCGCCCGGCATGTAATCGATGACGTTAACCACGGTGGACCATCTCCTTGGTAATTCGAACGACATCGGTGACCTCGCTCACCTGCGCAAAAGCGGGCGAGACGGAAGGTGCCAGACGGCGCGAGAGTTCAATAACCTGGGGAGGCTCCACGTAGGCACGCCGCATGAGATCGATGTTCGAGAATAGCTCGTGCGTGCGGCCGCGGTCGAGGATACGACCGTCGGCCATTACTACGATACGCTCGGCAAAGTCGGAAACGACTTCCATGTCGTGACAGACCATAATCACGGCGCAGCCGCGCTCGGCCATGGTGCGCACCGTTTCCATGACGGTCATGCACTCGCGGTAATCAAGGCCGCTCGTGGGCTCGTCGAGCACGACGATCTTGGGCTCAACAACTACGACGGAGGCAAGCGCCACCATTTGTCGCTGGCCGCGCGAAAGCGAGAAAGGTGCCTCATCGGCAGGCAGACCAAAGCGGTCGATAACGAGTCGAGCGCGACGCAGAGCCTCGGCACGGTCGATGCCGGCAAGCTCCAGGCCAAAAGCGACCTCGTCGAGTACGGTATCCTTGCAGATCTGGCGGTCGGGGTTTTGGAAGAGGGTTGCGACTTCGCGGGCGATGCGGCTCGTGGGAACGGCTGCGGTGTCCAGCCCCGTAACGCGCACGCTGCCCGAGGCGGGCTTAAGCAGGCCTGTGAGCAGCTTGGTGAGCGTGGTCTTGCCGGCACCGTTCTGGCCGACGATGCCCACGAGCTCGCCGGGATAGAGGGTCAGGTTGAGGTCGTGTACGGCGGCGCCGCCATTGGGATAGGCAAACTCAACGTGATCGAAGGTGAGCACGGGCTCGGCGTCCTTGGCGTGCGGGCGCAACGACGGTGCATGCGGGGAGCCGGCGGGCGCCTGGGCTTCGCTGGCCGCGTGTGCGGGGTCGACAATGCCCGAAATCAGGCGCTCGGCCTCATCGACATCCAAGCAAGGGGTACCGCTTACCAGGCCATCGGCCTCGAGGCTATTGAAGATACGCGTGACGCGAGGGCAGTCGACGCCGATGGCACGGAGCTCGTCGGTATGCCCGAAAACCTCGTGTGGCTCGCCCTGCAGCGCGATTTCGCCATGGTTGAGCACGAGCACGCGGTTGCAGTACTCCGAGAGCAGGGCGACCTTTTGCTCAACGACGACGATGGTAATTCCAAGTGCGCGGTTTGCCTCACGCAGCGTCTCGAAGACCAACGTGGAGCTGGCGGGGTCGAGTGCCGCGGTGGGCTCGTCGAGAACCAAAACGCGCGGACGCATGGCGAGGATGGCGGCGATGGCTACCTTTTGCTTCTGTCCGCCCGAGAGGGTGGCGATCTCGCGGTCGCGCAGGTCGCTGATGCCGACGGTCTCGAGCGTTTCGCTCACGCGCTGCTCGATCTGGTCGTGGGGAACGCCAAAGTTCTCGAGGCCAAAGAGCATCTCGTCCTCGACGACCGAGGCGACCATCTGCGTGTCGATATCCTGCAGCACGCTGCCGACGATTTGCGACACGTCGGTCAACGAGACCTCGCAGGTGTCGTGGCCGTCAACCATGACGGACCCAAAGAACGTGCCGGTGTAGTGGTGGGGCACGGCGCCCGACAGGCAGGCGGCAAGCGTGGACTTGCCGGCGCCCGAGGGCCCGATAATGCCGATGAAATCTCCCTTGTTCACGCTGAGTGAGATGTGGCTGAGCGCCTGCTCGGTCTGCGTGCCATAGGAGAACGAGACATCGTTGACGTTGATGATCGTTTCCATGGATACCTTTCATAGTCATCGGGGACGTTCTTTAATGACTAGTCGTTTAAGAACGTCCCCAAGAGCTAGTTGTTTGGGACAGTCTTTACCGATGGGACACTGTGGGTTAGTTGAGCTTCAGGGCCTTCTGGATGGGCAAGTAGAGGGCGCCGACCAGAATGGCGTTAAAGACGGCGGTCATGGCGACGACGGGCAACATGGCGGCGGCGAGCTCGCCGACCACGCCGAGCATGGCCATCTTGATGACCATGAAGATGGCGCCGGAGACAAAGGTGGTCACGAAGGTTGCGACGATGGCGACGGCAGGCTTGACCTGACCGTTCTTGCCGGCGGCGTTGACGATGCCGGCCATGAGCATGGCGGCGATGCCCTCGGCGGCAAAATCGACGAACGGCGAAGTGGTGGTGATCTGGATCACGGCAGCCGAGATGAGGCCAATGACGAGCGCCTGGCCGATGTTGGGGCGAACGACCAGGATGGTGAGGCAGAAGGCCGAGATGATGAACTCGGGGCTGATCATGCCGCCCGAGATGCCCGAGATTGCCTTGCCGACGGTGAAGTTGAGGATGAAGCCGGCGGCGAGCAGGATGGCGAGCAGGACGAGGGCGCGGACATCGAGTTTGCCGCGATCGGCGGTATGGACGGTGCGGGGCTGGGTGGCGGTGGTGTTCTGAGGCATGGTGAAAATCCTTTCGGAAGGGGATTGCAAGAGAAAAGCGGAGGCGCGTGATGCGAATGCGATCGGGCTCGAGATAGAAAAAGGCCCCCGGTCGAAACCGGAGGCCTTCCAATCACCTAGAGCGCAAAAACAGGCGTGAGGGACTCACTGTCGACCGATCGTATTCGCATCACGCCACCACCAGTTGTTGAGAGGTTTCATCGTGTTCTTCATGTTGGTGGCTCCTTTCGTGATGCCGTGGCGCGGTCGCACCTAGTTGCTGTTGCGCTGCACTATAGCACAGCGAAGTGTGTGCGGGGAAATCTTTTTTAAAAAGATTTCAGGCGGGTTTCCCGTCGGTCAAAAGAGCGGGCTAAGCGGGCGAGGCTGCCATTGCTGCCTTGTCCGCTCAGCTAAGACATGAGGGCCTTAGGCCTTCTTGCGACGATAGATCACGTAGGCGCAGACACCGATGATGACGACGGCGCCAACGGCCATGGCGGCCATGTTGTTGCCCTCGGACTTCTCCTCGGTGACCTCTTCCTCTTCGGCCTCGGGCTCGGCCACGTCCTCATCGGAAAGGGCCTCGTCGGCGTAGGTGATGGACTCGACCAGGCAGTCGTTGTCAGCATCGTAGTCACTCGGGACGAACTCCTCGGAGAAATCGCCCTCCTGGAGGTAGTCGCGCATCTCCTCGAGCATGGCCTTGCACTTAACATAGGTGTTCTTGGTTGCAGCCTTGCCGGCCTTGTTGGCCAGGGCGGTGCGGGCTTCGGTGCCTTCTTCGGCCTGCATGGCCTCGTCGACGGTCAGGTTCTGCTCGATGAGCTCCTTCTGCAGGGCGTCGAGATAGGCGCGGACGCCGGTGGCGCAGTGGTCGCGGTTCTCATAGGCGAGCGTGTTGATGTCCATGAGGACGTAGTTGATGGAGTTCTTGGGCTCCTCGTTGTTCACGACGTCTTCCTCTTCGCAGTGATCGAAGGAGACATCCTGATCGCTGAAGTAGGGGCTGACCTCGGTGAGCAGTGCGGAATAGAGGGGGATAGCGACGGAGAACTCGGCGTTGGAGAGCATCTCCCACTGGATGGTCGCGATCTCGGGGTCCATGCCGTGACGGATCTGGAAGGTGTGGATTTCGGTGTTGCGGTTGGAGCCGATGGCATACGCGCCGTCGGTGTTGGCGTTGAGGCCGGCGACATTCTCGCCGCGAGCGGCGAAGGAACGAATCATCTCAAAGGTGTTCCAGTCGGACTTGCCGGGCGTAAAGAACAGCGGCTGCATTTCGTGGACCAGGGCGCCGGTCGTCGCGCGAGCGTCTTCGCGCTCGTCCTTGACGATCTCGTAGTCGGTGCCCTCAGCAAGCGGAGCCATGAAGTAATCGCGGCCCTGGATATAGCGCGACCACTGGTGCATGCCGGCCTCGCCAATCTCCTCGCCGTAGGTCTTGGCGACGTCGAACTTGCCGTCGGTGTACTCGGCAAAGCCCTTCTCCTTAGGCATAGACTCGATGCCCTCGGAGTGGAGGCAGTTCTCGGTGTCGTCGAGGTCGACGTCATAGGTGAGGTTGCCGATGTTGGGGTTGAGCGAGGCGATATCGTCAGTGAGCCTCATGGCGATCCACTGATGGCCGGAAAGCGCTGCAAACAACCAGGTCTCGTTGTTGTCGGCAATGATGATCTGGTCGTTGGAGCAGACGCCCTGCTCGTCAATCAGGCTGCCGAGGAGCTCGACACCCTCGCGGGCCGTGGCACTCTCGCCCAGAATGACGCTGGCGTAGTTGTATTCGCCAATGCCAGTCTCCTCGGTGATGGGGTCGGCCTCTTCGGCCTTCTCGTTATAGGAGGTGCTCAACGTGGCAGAGCAGGAGACACCCTTCTCGTTGATGCCTGCCTCGGAATATGCGTCGTAGCGATCTTCCCACTGCGAGGGGTTGTCGCGAACGAAGGTGTAGCGGTAGGTTGCGCCCTTGGACTTGTACTCAAAACCGGACTCGACCGAGGTGTACTCGTTGCCGTCCTTGTGTGCGGGCTCAATGCCAAAGTGCTTGATGTAGCGCGGACCGAAGTCCTCGGAACGGCCGTAGTACGTGTTGCCGTCTGCCGTGAGCTTGCTGCCCATGTAGATCTGGGTGCAGGCGAGTGCCGAAGTCGGCATGGCCATGATAGCCGCTGCTCCAAACGCAAGGCCGCAGCCGAGCTTCTTGAGCGTGTTGACAGGATGAGTAAACCTCATAATCCCTCCCAACTGTTGAAACCCCGCGAAACCGTACGGAGTTTCAGCTAATAAATACATCTACTAGCCTAAAGGAAGTGTAAAGAGTATTCACTCGACAACAGCCTTTGCTCGATGAGCGTGAAGAAATATACGATGAACGGATAATAATACTCATTTTATGGCTTTAGTTAAATAAAGGCACCCTGCATTTACTGTAGCTGAATAAAGCATTAGACGGCGGTCAAAAAGAAAACTCTCCCGCTGTTTAGGATTTGCATAAACAGCGGGAGAGGCGATAACTGGATGAATATCATACCAATGTGGATTTACTTCTTTCGGCGGTGAATCACGTTGATGGCGTAACCGACGAGCATGGCCAAGACGATGACAATAAAGCCGATCAGGGGATTGTCGTTCATGGGGTCCTCCTATTTTCCGAGCGGTGAGAATTCGTCGACGATGAGGTCGAGGCATTGCGGAAGCGCGCGGGCTCCAAAGACGCCCGAATTGCTGGAGATAATCTCGCCATCGAACTGCATGCCCAGCGACGGGGTGCAGGTGATCTTGGCTTCCTTGGTCTGGATGATCTTGAACTGCGGGCGCCCGAGTACCTTGCCGGCGGGGTCAAGCGCAGCGGTGATCACAGTAGGCAGCAGCTGCACGGTGCGCACGGGTTCGATGACCGCAATATCGACCATGCCATCGTTCATGCGGCAGTCGGGGAACAGGTTGATGTCGTTTTGAATGACCGAGGTATTGCCCGCCATGCAGCAGATGCCGTCGAGCTCCTCGACAATGCCGTCGTGCTCAATGGTAAAGTGCGCCACCGTGGGGTTGGGCGTGGCGAGAGCGGAGAGGAAGTAGGCGATCTCGCCGATGTCGTTTTTGGTGGGAGCGGCCTTCATCATGATCTCGGCGTCGAAGCCCGAGCCGGCGATGATGATAAAGCCGTGGCGCTTCTCTCTGCCGTTCTCGTCGAGCCAAAAGAGCTCGCCCATGTCCACTTTGACCGTGCGACCGGCGCGGCAAGCCTTGGCAAGCGCCGCCGCCTCAGGGGCATTGCCGATGTTGTTGAAGAACAGGCAGGCCGTGCCGGAGGGGAAGACGAGCGTGGGGACGCCGCATCCGCGCATCTGGTCGAGCACGTTGGAGACGGTGCCGTCGCCGCCCGAAATCACCACGCGATCAAACTCGCGCACGTCTGCCACGGCGTCCTCGGGTTCCATGCCATCGCCGATAAAACGCATCACGACCTCGTCGCCGCCCTGCGCGAGGGCGTGCGTGAATGCGTAGATTTCATCTGAGCTGGGGCCCGATGCCGGGTTGTGGATGATAAGGCAGCGCATACTTACGTTCCCGTTCTGTGACTAACCGAGTATAGTTGTAAGACAATGCCGTTATCCTACCCGTGTTTTTCGGGCCTAACCTTATTCGATGGGTTGATATGTACATTTCCACACATCAGGCTCTACTCGACTTTTGCCAGCGCGCCCGTGAGTTTGACGCGATTGCCGTCGATACCGAGTTTTTGCGCGAGCGCACGTTCCATCCGCGCCTGTGTTTGGTTCAGATTGCCACCCCTGCCGAGAGCGTCGCGGTCGACCCTCTGGTGATCGACGACCTGTCGCCGTTGGCCGAGCTTATGGCCGACGAGAGCGTGACCAAAGTCTTCCACGCCTGCTCGCAGGATATGGAGGTTATGCTTCATACCGTAGGCGTGCTGCCGCGTCCGATTTTTGACACGCAGGTGGCCGCCGCCTTTTTGGGCGAACGCCAGCAGATTTCCTACGGTGCGCTCGTGCAGACGTTTTGCGGCGTCTCGCTGCCCAAGACCGAGTCGCTGACCGACTGGTCGCGTCGCCCGCTGACCGACAAACAGATCGAGTACGCGATCGATGACGTCAAGTACCTGATCGTCGCCTATACCGAGATGATGAGCCGCCTGCGCGAGCTGGGCCGCGTGGACTGGGTGCTCGACGAGCTGCGCCCGCTGGCTGACGAGTCGCACTATCGCGCCGATCGCCACGAGGCGTTCCGTAAGGTCAAACGCATCAATTCGTGCAGCCGTCACCAGTTGGGCATCGCGCGCGAGCTCGCCGCCTGGCGCGAGGACCGCGCCGAGCGCCGTAACATCCCGCGCAAGTGGGTCATGTCCGACGACACGCTGCTTGCGCTCGTTAAGCGCAATCCCGTGCGCGTTGAGGAGTTCCGTAGCATTCGCGGTACCGACCAGTTGGGGGAGCGCGATGTGGACGGCGCGCTCATGGCCATCAAGCGCGGCGCGAGCTGCCCGTACGATCGCCTGCCGCTCATGGTGCGCGGGCACCGTCAGATCTCGCCTGAGCTGGAGAGCGTGACGGACCTGATGTATGCGCTCATCCGCCTGGTTGCCGAACGCTCGGGAGTGGCGACCTCGGTTATTGCCTCGCGCGATGACCTGGCCGACTACATTGAGCATCCCGAGCAGAGCCCCCTGCGTGAAGGCTGGCGTTTTGAGCTTGTGGGCTCGCGTCTGGACGATCTGCTTTCCGGCAATATGGGACTCACCGTGAAGGACGGAAAGATTGAGTTGTTATAGGGAAGCCTAGTCTGCTGAGTGGGTAGAATGCCTCCAACGTGTAACTCGATTTGGAGGAATTCGCATGCCCTATTACTATGGATATGGCTTTGGCATCGACCCGCTGTACCTGCTGGTTGTTCTTGTTTGTACAGTGCTTGGCCTTGCTGCGCAGAGCTATATCAACTCGACGTACAAGACGTGGTCCAAGGTTCGCTCGGACGGCGACACGGGTGCCACGGTCGCTCGCCGCATGCTCGACGCCAACGGTTGCAACGCCGTGGGTATCAAGGGCGTCGCCGGTGAGCTCACCGACCATTACAACCCGCAGGACAATAACCTGTATCTGTCGGATTCCAACCGTTCGGGCGGCTCGGTCGCAAGCGTTGCTGTCGCTTGTCACGAGGCAGGCCATGCCGCGCAGCGTCAAAGCGGCTATGCCATGATGAAGGTACGTACCGCCCTCGTGCCGGTCGTCAACTTTACCCAGAACACCTGGACCATCGTGCTGCTCATGGGCCTGTTTATGAACATCGCGGGACTCACGACCATCGCGCTGATCTTCTTCTCGTTTAGCGTGCTGTTCCAGCTCGTTACGCTGCCGGTCGAGATTGATGCCAGCCGCCGCGCCGTGGCGTACATCGAGCAGTCGGGCATGAGCTCCAAGCAGGTCAACGGTGCCAAGAAGGTGCTGACGGCCGCCGCGCTTACCTATGTGGCTGCGGCGCTCACCTCGATTATTCAGCTGCTCTATCTTATGGCTCGCTACAACAGAAACTCCAACCGATAACAAATTGGGTCGCTGGGCGCCGCGGGAATTTGTGTCCCCGCGGCGCTGTACTATGTGTTTGACTTGAATTTGCGCAGGGCCAGAGCCTTTGTGCACGATGACGAAAGGAGGCTGCGTGGCAGGCTGGAATCTAACCGGCAATAGCGTTTCCGCCGAGTTCGACGGTTCGGACGAGCAAGAGCGTAAAGAGCTCAGCGTGAGCCAGGCGGTAGAGATCGCCGCCGGTGCGCTCGATGCTATTCCGCAACTGACCGTCCTGGGCGAGGTCACGGGTTTCCGTGGTCCCAATGCCCGAAGCGGCCACTGCTACTTCCAGATTAAAGACGACTCGGCCGCCGTCGACTGCATCATCTGGAAGGGCGCCTATCTCAAGCGTACCTTCGATCTGCGTGACGGCATGCAGGTGAGCTTTAAGGGCAGCTTCAATCTCTATAAGGCCACGGGCCGCATGAGCTTTGTCGCTCGCTCGTTTTCGCTGGCGGGGGAGGGTCTGCTGCGTCAACAGGTGGCGCAGTTGGCCGAAAAGCTACGCCGCGAGGGACTGATGGACGAGTCCCGCAAACGCCGCATCCCGGTGTTTTGCTCACGCGTGGCGGTCGTCACCTCGCTTTCCGGTGCGGTAATCGACGACGTCAAGCGTACGCTGCGCCGTCGCAACCCGCTCGTCGAGCTTGTCTGCGTGGGCGCCAAGGTTCAAGGCGAGGGTGCGCCGGCCGAGCTCATTGATGGCTTGCGCCGCGCCGCTTCCATTACGCCGGCGCCCGACTGTATTTTGCTGGTGCGCGGCGGCGGCTCCTTTGAGGACCTCATGACCTTTAATGACGAGGAGCTTGCCCGCGCGGTGGCGGCTTGTCCTGTGCCCGTGGTGACTGGCATTGGCCATGAGCCCGATACCTCGATTTGCGACATGGTGAGCGACCGACGCGCCTCCACGCCCACGGCGGCGGCAGAATCGGTGGCGCCGGCTATGACGGAGTTGGCCGATGTGCTCGAGGCGCGCCATCAGCGTCTGGGTGCCGCGATGGCATCGATGATTGGGTCGGCCCAGGTCGACCTGGAGATGCTCGATCAGCGCGGTCGCCGTGCCTGGGATACCTATACGGCTCGCTTGGGTGATGCGCTCGATGCCGCTGCGTGTCGCCCGTGCCTCAACGACCCCACATTTATGGTCGAGCGTCGCGAATCGGAGCTTGCGCTGACTGCCGATCGCCTGTCGGGCGCCATAGTACGCTCGGTCGGGACATTCCGCTCCAACTTTGAGCGCTTGCCCGAGCGTCTGATTACAAGCACCTCGGGGCTCGATGGTAAGCGCCATGCGCTCACGCTTGCGAGTTCCCGCCTAGAGCATCAAGGGCGCACGATGCTCAGCAAGCCAGCGTCCGACCTGAGCCGTGCGGCAGCGTCGCTCGATGCCCTGTCGCCGCTCAAAGTGCTTGCTCGCGGCTATTCCATCGCGTACAGCGATGATGGTGTGGCTACGAGTGCCAAGACCTTTAAGCCTGGCGACGCCATTCGCGTGCGCATGGCAGACGGCAACGTGGCAGCAACGGTCGATACGGTCGAGTAGACCGCGTTTCGCAGTGATAGACCCTTAGGAAAGGAAACAGATATGGCAGAGAAGACCCCGGTCGAGCAGCTTACGTACAAGCAGGCCTCGCAGGAGCTGGAGCTCATCATCCGCAGCCTGGAGTCGGGCGATATGGAGCTTGAGGAGTCGCTCGAGAGCTACACCCGCGGCGTCGAGCTCCTCAAAAGCCTGCGCACCCGCCTGTCCGATGCCGAGCAGAAGGTCTCGGTGCTCCTTAAGGACGTCGACGGCAACGACGTGCTCGCCGACGGCGAGGCCGCCAACACCGATGATAACCTTTCGTTCTAAGCATCTCGACCAAATATAATTACCTTGGTCTGTAAGAAAGGAACCAGCTATGTGCGATTGCATCTTCTGTAAAATTGCCAACCACGAGATCCCCTCGACCGTTGTCTATGAGGACGACCAGGTCATCGCCTTCGACGACCTCAACCCGCAGGCGCCGGTCCACACGCTCGTGATCCCTAAGAAGCACTACAGCGACATCGCCGACAACGTACCCGCCGAGACCATGGGCGCCATAGCTCACGCCATCCAGGAGGTCGCCAAGGCCAAGGGTCTGGAGGACGGTTTCCGCGTCATCTCCAACAAGGGCGTCAACGCCGGCCAGACCGTCATGCACTTCCACATGCACGTCCTCGGCGGCAAAAACCTGGGCGAGAACCTCATCTGAGGGCGCTTGGCCCGTCGACTTGGCTGCCTTTGGAGTAATCTATGCAGCTTTCTCAACTCGAATACCTTCAAGCGGTAGCGAACTATGGCGGCGTGCGCAAAGCAGCTCGCGCCGTTCATGTGAGTCCGCAGGCCGTTTCGTCGGCAATCAAAAAGCTGGAATCTGAGTATCAGATTGTTTTGCTCGACCGATCGGCGGGGGAGGCTGTTTTGTCTCCGGCGGGCAGAGAATTTGCGCGTCGTGCGCGCGTGATCCTGGCACAAGTCGACGATCTCAAAAAGTACGCTCAATCGAGGGGCGACGGCGTTTCGCCCGATGGCCACTTTCGTCTTTACGCCCCCTGCCTTCATGGGCGGGGGCGCCTTTTTGCCGAAAGCTGGTATGACTCGTTTGAACGCTCGCACCCTCAGATTCACCTTGATGTGTGGCATCAGCCAACGGCCACATGCTTTGAATCACTTGTGCTTGGCATTTCGGATGCGGCTATCTCATTCGAGGAACCACGGGACAGCGTCCTTTCTTCAAAATATTTGGGTGAAAAGGAGCTCAAGGTTCTTTCGTGCCCAGCGGGTCATCAATCTGTGGGCGCCATGACCATTCGCGAGTTACTGGGCGGCAGGCTCGCTGTTCCCATTAATTTGTCACCCTGTCTCAATGCAATCAATCAATGTCCCGAAGCTCAGCTGGTTAATTTCCGCTTCCGCGATGTCGAATACGGAAACAGGGCTCAGACTGAGTTTCTTCAAGCCGGGGGATTGATATTGGGTTTGTCTGGGTCCTCTCTTGCGTCGGATGGATCAGAAGTGAGTGAGTGCTCAATTGAAGGTTCGCGTGATGTAACCTTGCCTATCTACTTTTGCTATCGGCAAAATTCCTGGACTGATCGACACCAGACGGTTTTTCTGCACCTATTGCGTCATCTTGCTTCGTGAGATTAATTGGCTTCGAGGCATCAAGTGATTATTGACGCCTTGTAACACATAGCTGACAGCTTTGCCCTCATGCTTTTCCAAGATTCCGATTTAGATTGCTGACTCTTGGAGGGCGGAGCATGAAAAACCGTACGGTTTTGCTTTATATGACGTTCGTTTTTCTGTCGAACTTCAGCACCATTTTGTATTTTCTGACGGTTTACCTTGAATTCGTCGGATTCTCGATGGTGGCGATTTCTAGCATGATGATTGCATATCAAGTGAGCAAGTTCATCCTTGAAGTTCCCACTGGCTATATTGCTGATAGATTTGGACGAAAGACAAGCGGTCTCGTTGGCGTCGTGGGAATGCTTGGATACTACGCCGCCCTGCTTCTCGTCCGTTCTTCCCTGCTTTTAATCGGTGCGTTCGCTCTCAAGGGTTTTGCCGTTGCGTGTGTGAGCGGATCCATCGAAGCGATTTACATTGACAGCGTCTCTCAGGACCAGCTCGTAAGACTTAATGTCGTTGAGCGATTTGTTTTCTATGCCTCTTATGCCATCTCCGCTTGCGTGGGCGGTTTCATTTCGTCCGTCGGTGCATATCTCATTGGTCTTTCGGCAGATATCATCGCAATGGTGTTGACGTTGGTTGTCGTTGTCTGCATTCCTGAGATGCGAAGAGGGGGCACTGCGACGACACCTGAACATGGGATTAGCCCGAAGATGATCGGTGCCGCTATTGCGGGTAATGGCATTCTTCGTTCAGCGTTCATCATGGACTGTTCTCAGGCATTTGCTTTTGTCGCCCTGGAAGACTTTTTCTCACTGCTGCTTGCGGGTCGCGGAATGAATGCCGTCGCTTCGGGTGTGACCATTGCGGTCCAGCTCCTTGCCTCGGCCTCCATGGGGCTTATTGTGCCCAGTGTGATTGCTCATGTCGACAAGGGCCGTTTTGCGCGTATTTGCGGCATCGTTCGCTTAGTATTGACAGCTTTGTTTTTGATCCCCCTTACTCCGGCTAATTTGCTGCCCGTGTTCTATGTGCTGCAGACGGTTGCGTACTCGTTATTTGCTCCAATTAAATACTCAATTTTTCAAAAGGCAGCCGATTCTTCGATGCGCTGTTCACTGATTTCGGTTCAAAGCCAGATGGTGGCGGTGGGTGCCGTTCTTTTCTATCTGCTCAACGCTGTGTTGAGTAGCGTTGCGGGCATTCGAGTCGTATTGCTTGTCGCGCTCGGGATTTCTTCCCTTGTGTATATCCCCGCGCTATTTCGTCTTACAAGCCAAAGGTCATGAGTATTTGGGCACCGATAACTTATATATCAACGCAATAAACCCGAGCGCGAGGGCGTTTGGGTTTATTATTGAAGCGTATGTAACCTGGCGGCGCCACACCGCCTGTTAGTAGGGAGACACATGAACGTTCTGGTCGTCAACGCAGGATCTTCGACCCTTAAGTATCAGGTCATCGATACCAAGTCCCACAAGGTGTCCGCAAAGGGCTCCTGCGAGCGCGTCTGTTTTACCGGCGGTACCTTCACCCACGCTGCCAACGGCTCCAAGAAGGTGACCGAGAACATCGAGTTTCCCGACCACAAGGTCGCCATCGAGGTCGTCCTGAAGGACCTCGAGGCCAACGGCGTCAAGATCGAGGGTATCGGCCACCGTATCGTTCAGGGCGGTTGGTACTTCGGTGATTCCTCCCTCGTCGACGAGGACGTCCTCGCCAAGATCCGCGAGGTTGCTCCGCTCGCCCCGCTGCACAATAACCCCGAGGCCAACGTTATCGAGTACTGCCTGGAGCAGTATCCCGACCTGCCCAACGTCACGGTCTATGACACCGCTTTCCACTTCAACATGCCCGAGGTCGCCAAGACTTACGCTCTGCCCAAGGATGTTTGCGACAAGCTGCACATTCGTAAGTACGGCGCCCACGGCACCAGCTACCGCTACATCTCCAAGAAGGTCGCCGAGATGACCAACGGTGGGGCCCGCAAGGTCGTCGTGTGCCACATCGGTTCCGGTGCCTCCCTGTGCGCCATCGAGGACGGCAAGTGCATGGACACCACCATGGGTCTCACCCCGCTTGACGGCGTCATGATGGGCACCCGCTGTGGCTCCATCGACCCGGCTACCGTGTGCTACCTGCAGCGCGAGGGCGGCTACACCTTCGACGAGGTTGACGAGATGATGAACAAGAAGTCCGGCCTTTTGGCTGTGACCGGTGGCAAGACCAACGACTGCCGCAATGTCGAGGAGCTCGCTGCCGCTGGCGACCCCGAGGCTCAGCTCGCCTTCGATATGTTCGTCTACAAGATTGCCGCCAAGGCTGCCGAGATGGCCACTTCTATGTGCGGTATGGACACCCTGGTCTTTACTGCCGGCATCGGCGAGCACGCTCCGGCCGTCCGCGCCGGCGTTGCCGACCGCCTGGCCTTTATGGGCGTCAAGATGGATCATGCCCGCAACGCCCTGCGTGGTGACGGCGCTTGGTGCCTGTCTGCCAAGGATTCCAAGGTCAAGATTTTCGTCATCCCCACGGACGAGGAGTTCATGATCGCTTCCGACGTCGAGCGCATCGTCAACGGCAAGTAATTGCAAGAGGGGAGGGGCTGGACGACCGAGCGCCGTTCAGCCCCTCTTTTGTCCCGTTGAGCGATATGCCTGATAGCTATTTATCAAGTTTTGATAACTTCTTATTAACATGCGGCCGCCTTAAGGGGTCTGCGCCGACCGTATCGCACTGCAAAGGAGTCTCATGAACGTACTTGTTGTCAACGCCGGCAGCTCGAGCCTTAAATATCAGCTTTTGGATACCGATACCCGCGAGGTTTTCGCCAAGGGCAACTGCGAGCGTATCGGCTCGGACATGGGCATCTTTGGCCACTCCGAGAACGGTGGTGCCAAGCAGACCGAGGAGATTCCTTTTCCCGATCATCGCTGCGCCATTGCGCGCGTGCTCGAGGAGCTCGAGAAGACCGACTTTACGATCGATGGCATCGGCCACCGTATCGTTCAGGGTGGCTGGCACTTCGATGATTCCGCGGTCGTCGACGATGAGGTCATGGCTAAGATCCTCGAGGTTGCTCCGCTCGCCCCGCTGCACAATTACGGCGAGGCCGCGGCAATCGAATATTGCCGCGAGAAGTATCCGGAGCTGCCCAACGTGGCCGTCTTCGACACCTCGTTCCACATGACCATGCCCGAGGTCGCCTACACCTACGCGCTGCCCAAGGACGTGTGCGACAAGTACCACGTGCGCAAGTACGGTGCCCACGGCACGAGTCACCGCTATGAGTGGATGATGGCCAAGGAGATCCTGGGCTCGCGCTGCCACCGCCTGCTCTCGTGCCATTTGGGCAACGGCGCCTCGCTTGCCGCCATCGAGGACGGTGTATGCCGCGATACCACGATGGGCCTCACGCCGCTCGACGGCCTGATGATGGGCACCCGTTGTGGTTCCATTGACCCGGCTACCGTGTGCTACCTGCAGCGCGAGGGCGGCTACAGCTACCAGGAAGTCGATGACATGATGAACAAGCAGTCTGGTCTGCTTGCCATCTCGGGCATCTCCAACGACGCCCGTGACATCCGTACGCGCGCCTCCGAGGGCGACGAGCGCTGCCTGCTCGCCTTCGATATGTTCGCCTACAAGGCCATGCAGCAGGCCGGCTCCATGATCGCTTCCATGGCGGGCGTGGACACCATTACCTTTACCGCCGGCATCGGCGAGAATGACTGGTCGATCCGCAAGGCCTTCTGCGACTGCTTCGAGTGGCTGGGCGTGCGCATCGACAACAACAAGAACCGCGAGGCCGTGGGCAACGGTCCGCAGGTCATCAGCGCCGCCGGTTCCGCCGTCACGGTCATGGTCATCCCCACCGACGAGGAATACATGATCGCCCACGACGTCGAGCGTCTGACCGCGAATAACTAGTGCGTTCGCTTGCGATTGAACGAAAGGCCTCCTGAGCAGCAGCTCAGGAGGCCTTTTTGCTAGCAGGCGGAAATTCCAGTCCCAAAGTGATCATCACCAGTAACGCCTGCGCTCCCAGCAACGACACCCATCCATTCAGATCCTCAGCCCCAGCTCGTAGCCAAGCCGCCGTCCACTCCAGATGCTCTGAATGCTTCGTAGCAGTAGAAGGCCGTACGGGCTAACCCCTGAAAACATTCCGCAGACCAGAAACGCCCCCGTTCGTAGCTCCGAAGGAGCAGAACGGGGGCGTTTCATTGGTCGAGGACGTTTTCAGGGGTTAGCCCGTACGGCCTTCGGGCGAGTGCGTCCGCTACTCAGCCATCTGAGCCTGGACGGCGGTGATGGCTACGACACCCACGATGTCGTCGGCAGAGCAGCCGCGCGAAAGGTCGTTAACCGGCTTGGCGATGCCCTGCAGGATGGGGCCGTAAGCGTCGGCGCCGGCGAAGCGCTGGACCAGCTTGTAGCCGATGTTGCCGGCCTCGAGATCGGGGAACACAAGCACGTTGGCCTTGCCGGCAACGGAGGAGCCGGGGGCCTTGAGCTGGGCGACGGTGGGAACGATGGCGGCGTCGAGCTGCAGGTCGCCATCGATGGCGAGCTCGGGAGCCTTCTCCTTGCAGAACTTAACGGCCTCCTGGACCTTCTTGGCGACCTCGCCGCCGGCGGAGCCCATGGTGGAGTAGGAGAGCATGGCCACGTGCGGCTCGACGCTGCCCATAAAGGTGGACCAGGAGTGAGCGGAGGCGATGGCGATCTCGGATAGCTCGTCGGAGGACGGGTTGATGTTGAGGCCGCAGTCGGCGAAGATCAGCGTACCGTCGGTGCCGAACTGCGGGGTGTCGGTGCACATCACGAAGAAGGCCGAGACCAGCTTGGTACCCGGGGCGGTCTTAAGGATCTGCAGCGCGGGGCGCAGGGTGTCGGCGGTGGAGTGGCAGGCGCCGGAGACCAGGCCGTCGGCGTCGCCCATCTTGACCATCATAGTGCCAAAGTAGGTGGCGTCCATCACCTGGGCGCGAGCCTGCTCGATGGTAACGCCCTTCTTGGCGCGGAGCTCGGCAAACTTCTGTGCGTACTCCTCGTGCTTCTCGGCGTTGCGCGGATCGATGACGGTGGCGCCGGGGACGTTGATCTCGTTGGGATCGCCCAGGATGACGATCTTTGCCAGGCCCTCCTCGATGATCTTGGTGGCCGCGACGATGGTGCGCGGGTCCTCGCCCTCGGGCAGGACGATGGTCTTAAGGTCGGCCTTGGCGGCAGACTTCATACGGTTTAGGAAATCGCTCATGTTACTCCTTGCAAGCGTTTCGCTAAGCTCCAGGCGCCCGGCTGTTCACGAATAAACCCGCTGCTAGCGGGTTTACCTTTCAATAATGTACGCCGCGGTGCTTGAGCTTTCCTTGTGTGGCAAGCTCATTATAGGACGCATTAGCGCTATAATCGCTCTGATAAATATGTCTCGAAGAATGTTCGAGAAAAGCCCAGCTAACGAGCCCGTGGCTTTTGACAAGGAGTATCGATGCAGATTACCTCAGGCCTGCCTGAAGGCTTTAACGCCGGCGCGTACGACATGATTGTCGTCGGTGCTGGATATGCCGGTGCCGTTTGCGCCCGTCGTCTTGCCGAGACCATCGGCTATCGTGTTGCCGTTTTGGAGCGCCGTAGCCACATTGCGGGCAATGCCTATGACTGCACTGACGAGGCCGGAATCCTGATCCACGAGTACGGTCCGCATATCTATCACACTTTTAACGAGCGCGTGCACAATTTCCTCTCGCGCTTTACCAAGTGGACGGACTACCAGCACAAGGTGCTCGCCAACATCAACGGTACCCTTATGCCCGTGCCCTTCAACCATGCGAGTCTCAAGCTCGCCTTTGGTGACGAGCGCGGCGAGGAGCTGTATCAGAAGCTCGTGGAGACCTTTGGCAAGGACGTCAAGGTGCCCATCATGGAGCTGCGTAAGAAGAACGACCCGGATCTTGCCGAGGTCGCCGATTACGTCTACGAGAACGTCTTTTTGCATTACACCATGAAACAGTGGGGCCAGACGCCCGATCAGATCGACCCCTCGATCACCGGCCGCGTTCCCATCTTTGTGGGCGATGATGACCGCTACTTCCCGCAGGCTCCCTTCCAGGGTATGCCGCAGGACGGCTACACGGCGTTGTTCGAGCATATGCTCGACCACGACCTGATCGACGTGTTCTGCGACGTGGACGCCCGCGATCTCTTTGAGATCGACGAGACCACCGTCAAGATCGGTGGCAAGGTCTACGGCGGCGAGATCGTTTATACCGGTCCGCTCGATGAGCTGTTCAACCTCGACCTGGGCGCTCTTCCGTACCGTACGCTCGACATGAAGTTCGAGACGCTCGATATGGATCAGTTCCAGCCCGTGGGCACCGTCAACTACACCACGAGCGAGGACTACACGCGCATTACCGAGTTCAAGAACATGACTGGTCAGGTCCTGCCCGGCAAGACCACCATCATGAAGGAGTACTCCAAGGCCTATACGCCCGGCTCGGGCGAGACGCCGTATTACGCCATTCTTGAGCCCGAGAACCGTGAGCTCTATGAGCGCTATCTTGAGCGCGTCCAGAACCTGACAAACTTCCACCCGGTGGGTCGTCTGGCCGAGTATCGTTACTACGATATGGATGCCGTGACCAATTCCGCCCTCGATCTTTCGGATGAGATTATCGCCTGCCATGCATAAAGTCATAACATTCGGTATTCCCTCGTATAACGCCGCTAAGGACATGGACCATTGCATCACCTCCATCTTGGAGGGGAGCAATTATGCCACCGATATCGAGATTATCGTGGTGGACGACGGCTCCAAGGATGAGACGGCCGCCAAGGCCGACGAGTGGGAGGCCCGTTATCCTGGAATCATCCGCGCGGTGCACCAGGAGAATGGCGGCCACGGTATTGCCGTCCTTTCGGGTCTGCGCGAGGCGCAGGGCACCTACTACAAGGTTGTCGACTCGGACGACTGGCTTGACGGCGCTGCCCTTTCGACCATGCTGTCGATTCTGCGCGGCTTTGAAGAGCGCGACCAGCGCGTTGACCTGTTTATCTCGAACTACGTGTACGAGAAGGTTTACGAGGGTACGCATACGGCCATTGGTTACAAGTTTGCCCTGCCTCGAAAAAAGATCTTTACCTGGGACCAGATCGGCCATTTCCGTTTGGACCAGAATCTGCTCATGCACAGTCTGTGCTATCGCACGGATGTGCTGCGCGAGTCCAACCTGCCCATGCCGCCGCACACGTTCTATGTGGACAACATCTACGCCTACGTGCCGCTGCCGCGTTGCAAGACCATATACTACGCCGACATCGACCTCTATCGCTACTTTATCGGTCGTGAGGGCCAGAGTGTCAACGAGGCCACGATGGTCAAGCGTCTGGACCAGCAGTTCCGTGTTACGCGTATCATGATGGAGTCGTACCACCTGTACAGCGATGTTGGGTCGTCGCGCCTGCGTTCGTACATGATGGGCTACTTCACCATGATGATGGCGATCTGCTCGGTGCTGACCAAGCTTTCCGAGGAAGATTGCGCCGACGAGCGCCTAAAGACGCTGTGGAATGATTTGAAGGCCTATGACGAGCGCATGTATCGTCGTGCCCGCTACGGTGTGGTCGGGTTCTTCACTAACCTCCGCGGTCGTGCCGGAGACAAAACCACACTCGGCCTATACCGTCTTGCCTCAAAGATCTTCAAATTCAACTAGCTGCTGAGTAATCGCTGCTGATAGGTTGACTGGGCCCCTTGGCCTTTAGTTTGCTACTGCGAACAGTCCTGCTCGCACGGAAAGCACATTGAGTGCTTTCCGGCTCGTGCGGAACTTGTATCAAACTAAAGGCCAAGGGGCCTCTGCTATAAGAATCGATTGCCAGGTTATTTGAATTTGAAGATCTTCGACGCGCGGTACACAGGGGCCTGGGCTGAAAAGAATTAGATTGGAAGTCGGTCGGAGGCGGGCGGGCATTACGTTTGTCGCGAGTTCCGCATGCAAAGAAGGCCACTTAATGTGGCCTTCGTCTTGCATAGGACTGTAGAGCAGCAAACGTAATGCCCGCCCGCCTCCGACCGACGGTCGAGTGGGCTACTTTGCGGCGCCGGGGATGCCGTGGGAGGTTTTGGCGGTTTTGGCTCCGTTTACGATGGCGGTTTGCAAAGCCCTTACGGCGAGCATGCCCAGCAGGTCTAGGGGAACGGCGGCGCTTGCCTGGGCGCCCAGTTTGCCGCTGGCGAGGGTGTAGATGGTGTCGCCGTCGTTGGTGGTGTGCGTGGGACGGATGGCGTGTGCGTAGGCGTCTGCGGCCATTTGGGAGACCTTGGTGGCTTGGGCCTTAGTGAGCTCCATGTTGGTGACGATGCAGCTGATGGTGGTGTTGGTGCGGTCGAGCGGCATCTGCATGGATCCGGCGGCGGCAAAGGCTGCGAGTTCCATATCGACGATTTGGTCGCTATCGGCTGAGGTGCGCATGCCGGCGACCCACTCGCCGGTGAGGGGGTCGACAACGTTGCCGCAGGCGTTGACCGAAACCACGGCGCCTACCTTAACGGGACCGAGCGCCACGGCGGCAGTGCCAAGGCCGGCCTTCATGCAGGTGGCAGGGCCCATGAGCTTACCTACGGTGGCACCGGTGCCGGCGCCCACATTGCCTTGCTCGAGCGTGGTGGGGGTGTTGTCGAGTGCCTCGCGCACGGCGGCGATGCCGGCCTCTATGTCGGGGCGTACGGTGGGGTCGCCAAAGGCAAGGTCGAAGATACAGCTGGAGCACACGATGGGCACCTGCGTGGGGCCGACGGACAGACCAATGCCGCGGCTCTCGAGTTCGCGAGCGACGCCGCTTGCAGCCTCGAGGCCAAAGGCCGATCCGCCCGAAAGGCAGACGGCGTGAACCTTGTCGACGGTGTTCTCGGGTCGCAGCAGGTCGGTTTCGCGCGATGCTGGAGCACCGCCGCGAACGTCAACGCCGCCGGTGGCACCCTCGGGCGCCACGATTACGGTGCAGCCGGTGCCAGCCTCCTCGTCCGTATAGTTGCCAAAGCAAAAGCCATCGACATTGCAAACATCGATGGCTTCGAGCAGTGTGTCCATGTTTTCTCCTATCGGTTTTCCGCCGGGCCTTATGCCCGGTCGGGATCCGTACGGTACGGCAAAATTGTAGGCGCTGGGGGATAACCAGCGCCAGATGCAATTACGAGAGTTTTTGAATCGCGCGTGCGACGCGAGCGATGGGCAAGCCCACCACGTTGTAGAAGTCACCCGAAATGTCGTGCACAAGCATGCGGCCGCCTGTGCCTTGGATGCCGTAGGCCCCGGCCTTGTCCATGGGTTCGCCGGAGGCAACATAGCGCTCGATCTGCTCTTCGGTAAGCTCATAGAACGTCACGTCGGTCACATCGACAAACGACAGGCTCTCGGCGGCATGCGGAGCGGCCGTGTCGCCTGCCTTAACGATGCAGACGCCGGTTGCGACCTGGTGCGTGCGGCCCGAAAGCTCGCGGAGCATGGTGCGCGCCTCGTCCTCGGTTGCCGGCTTGCCCAGAATCTTGCCATCGAAGGTGACAATAGTATCGGCCGCGACGGTCAGTTCGTTGGGCTCGGCATGCTCGGCGGCAACGGCGGCGGCTTTGGCGCGTGCTAAGCGTTCAACGAGCGTAAGCGGGGCCTCACCATCAAAAGGCGTTTCGTCGATATCTGCGGGAATCACGCGAATGTCATAGCCTGCCTCGCGCATCAACTCGATGCGGCGCGGTGATTGCGAAGCCAAAATCATAGCTGAATGCCCTCGGCGACCTTCTCGACGGCCTTGTCGCCGGCGAGTGTGCGCAGCAGCTCAAGCGCAAAGGGGAGCGACTGGGCCATGCCGCTGGCGGTGATGATGTTGCCGTCTTGCGTAACCTTCTCGCCGGTATAGGCGCCTTCGGGGAAGCTTTTCTCAAAGCCAGGGAAGCACGTGGCCTGGCGCCCCTCGAGTAGGTCGAGCTCGCCCAGGATAAACGGGGCGGCGCAGATGGCGGCAACGTGCTTGGTCGCGGCGAACTCGCAGACCACGTCGCAGACGCGCTGATCGGCGCGCAGGTTGGTGGCACCGGGCAGGCCGCCGGGCAGCACGACGCAGTCGTACTCGTCAAAGTTGATCTCATCAAAGAGCGCATCGCAGGTCACGGGGATCTGCAGCGAGCTTACGACCTCACGCGTGGGCATGATCGAGACGAGCGTGGCACGCACGCCGCCGCGACGCATGACATCGACCATGGTCAAGCATTCAATAGTTTCAAAGCCATCGGCGGCGAGAACGGCAACGCTGGGCATGAGGGTTCCTTTCATAGGCGGCATACAATTAGCCGTCTTATACCCCGAAGACCTCCGCTTGCCACGCTCGATTTCCCAATGATTTTTCTGAGCAATGATTAAGTGGCTAGTTGCGCCTAAGGTGGACGACGGTCTCGCAGTGGAAGGTTTGTGGGAACAGGTCGACTGGCGTGATCTTGACGGGGGAGAAGGTGCCTTCTTCGACAAAGCGTTTGAGATCGCGCGCCAGGGTGGCCGGGTCGCAGCTCACGTAGGCGACATCGCGAGCACTCGTGCTGGCGATAAGGTCGATCGCCTCGGGGGCGAGGCCTGCGCGCGGCGGGTCGACCACCAAGACGTCGGCATCCTGGTCGGGGAACTCGCGCACCGCGTCTCCGCCAATGACGTCGACGTTATCAAGCTTGTTGATCTCCAGGTTACGGCGCAGGTCGCGCACGGCTGGGCCGTAGGCCTCGACGGCGGCGACGAAGTCGCAGCAGCGGGCGAGCGGCAGGGTAAAGGTGCCGGCACCGCAGTATAGGTCCACGGCCAGCTCGTCTTCCTGCGGGTCGAGGGCGTCCATAACGAGCTCAATCAAAATCTCGGCACCCTTGGTGTTGACCTGGAAAAACGACGGGGCAGATAAGCGCATCTGGCCTTCGGCGATGTTCTCGGTCCACGAGCCCTCGCCGGCGAGCATCTCGACTTTGGAGACACGGCGGGCTTTCTTTTCGCCCTTGCTCATCACACGCACGATGCTCGTGGGATGAGCGGCGTCCGCTAGCACGCGGGAGACCTGCGAGCGCGGAAAAGAGCCTGTGGGCGTCCAGAGTGCGACCTCGAGTGCCTTGGTGCGGCGCGATGCGCGAATGCCCACGCGTTCGAGGCCCAGGTCATGGCTACCGCTTAGATAGTTGAGCGCGCCGACGACCGATTTGAGCGCCTTCGGGAAACGCTTATCGAACAGCGGGCACGCATCGACGGTCACGATTTTGCTGGGGTCGACACCGTGCATGCCAAGGCGTACGCGACCGTTGACGACGGTCGGTTCGAGCTCGATTTTATTGCGGTAGCCCCAGTCGTCCTTGGTGTGGCGGATGGGCTGCACCAGCTCGTCGACTTGCTCAGGGGTGAACTTGCCGATGCGCTCGAGCGTGGAGCGTAGGTTTTGCTCCTTGGCGGCGAGCTGTGCCGTGCGCGAGAGATTGCCCCATGAGCAGCCGCCGCAGGTGCCCACGAAGGGGCAGGGAGGCTGAATGCGATCGGGGCTTGGCTCCAGAATCTCGGTGGTGCGGGCGCGCATGAACGACTTGCCGTCCTGCACAACTTCGGCCTCGACGGTGTCGCCTGCCACGGCGCCCTGCACAAAGACGGCCTTGCCGTTGTCGGCGTGCGCCAGTCCGTCGGCGCCGTAGGTCATCGATTCTATGGTGAGCTTCATATTCCTGCCTGTCATTCGCGTTGTTGTCCGCACCATGGTAGCAGGGAAAAGCACCCCGCATCCGAGGCTTTCCTCAAATGCGGGGCGCTTCTACAAACTGCTTCTACAAACGACTATTTCGTTTTGCCGGTAATGAGTGTCTTAAGACCCAGGCCGATCAGGCCCAGGCCCATGCGCACGCGACCGGGGCGATGGCGCTCGATGGCCTCGGTCTTGCCGGCGGGCTTCTTGCGACGGGCACTCGTCTCGGGTGCGGGCTTGGTGACCTGCGGCTCGGGCTGAGGTGCAGGTGCAGGCTCGGGCTCAATGACGGTCGCCTGGACCTTCTGAACCTCGGGTGTTGCCGGCTGCGGCTCAGGAGCAGGGGCGGGCTTTGCCTCGGCGGCGGCCTCGGCGTTGCGATAGGCACGCTCCAGCAGGGCTTCCTGCGAGTTGAAGGGTTTCTCACCCTCTGCGCGCTCCACGGGGACCCAGGTGCCGTCGCTCGTGAGGCTGCGGGCCTTCACGTTGTCGCGCAGCTGCATGCTCATGTACTCGTGCACCAGGGCGCGGCAGGTGGGGTCGAGCACGGGGAAGGCGATCTCCACGCGGTGCTCGGTGTTGCGTGTCATCATGTCGGCCGAGCTCAGATAGATCATGTCCGAGTCCACGCCAAAGGCGTAAACGCGCGCATGCTCCAAAAAGCGTCCGACGATAGAACGGACATGCACGTTCTCGGTCTTGCCAGGAACGCCCGGCTTGAGGCACGAGATGCCGCGGATGATCATGTCCACGCGGACTCCTGCGCACGATGCCTCGGCGATCTTGTCGATGACCTCGCGGTCGGTGAGCGAGTTGAGTTTAAAGAACACGCGGGCGGGCTCGCCGGCGAGGGCGCGCTGGATCTCGCGGTCAAGCCCGCGCATGATGAGCGGTTTCAGTCCGACGGGCGCCACACCCAGGAAGCGGTAATCGCCGCGCAGGTTGCCCAGCGACAGGTTGCGGAAGAACAGGTTGGCGTCCTCGCCGATGCCGGGGTGAGCGGTCATGAGCATAAAGTCGCTGTAGAGTTTGGCCGTCTTCTCGTTAAAGTTGCCGGTGCCCAGCAGCGTCAGGCGCGTTAGCGCCATGCCCTCGCGATAGGTGAGCTGGCAGATCTTGGAGTGGCACTTAAAGCCCTCGGAGCCGTAGATGACGGTGCAGCCGGCCTCTTCCAGGCGCTCGGCCCACTCGATGTTGTTCTGCTCGTCAAAGCGCGCGCGGAGCTCCATGAGCACCGTGACCTCTTTGCCGTTCTCGGCGGCATCGATCAGCGACTCGCACAGGCGGCTCTGCTTGGCCACGCGGTAGAGCGTGATGCGCAGCGAGATGCACTCGGGGTCGTAGGCTGCTTCGTGCACCAGGTCCAAGAACGGATTCATGGCCTCGTAAGGGTAAAAGAGCAGCTTGTCGTGTTGCAGCACCTGCTCGCGGATGGAACGGGACATGTCGATGGTGGGGTTGGGCTGCGGCTTAAACGGCGTAAAGAGCAGCTCGTTGCGTAGATGCTCGGGAATCTTGCCCTCAATGCCGAAGACGTAGCCCAGGTCGAGCGGGATATCGCAGGTAAAGACCGAGCGGCGAGAAAGCTCGAGAGCCTTGCGGATGGTCTTGAGCGTCGCCTTCTCGAGCGACCCCGAGACCGCGAGCACTACCGGCTGCAGACGCAGGCGCTTCTTGAGGATGCGCTTCATGTGCTGGCGGTAGTCCTCTTCCTCCTCGACGCCCTCGCCGTCCGGATCGATGTCGGCGTTGCGGGTGACGCGGATGAGCGCGCGGTCGAGCGGCTTATAGGAGCCAAAGCAGCTGTCCAGGCAGGCGAGGATGACGTCCTCGAGCAGAATGTAGGAGTAGGTGCCGGTGGGCGAGGGGATCTCGACCACGCGGTTCATCGAGGCGGGGATCTCGATAAGGCCCAGCAGGCTCTCTTCGTCGGTGACGCCGTCCAGGCCACAAGCTAGGTAGAGTGCACCGTTGCGCAGGTTGGGGAAGGGATGGCGCGGGTCAATGACCAACGGCGAGATGACCGGCGACACGTAGGCCTGGAAGTAGCGGGTTACAAAGGTGCGCTCCTCGGGCGTAAGCGAATCGATGCGGGCGCGGTGAACGCCCAGGGCGTCGAGCTTGCCCTCGATGCTCTTAAAGATGGACTCCCATCGGGTAAGGAGCCCGGGCATTTCGGCCATGACGGCATCGACCTGTTCGGAGGCGGTCATATTGCTCTTGTTGTCGACAGGCTGTTTTTTGAGCTCTGCCAGATCGGACAGGCCGCCCACGCGCACCATGAGAAACTCGTCGAGGTTGGACTCGAAAATCGACACGAACTTTAGACGCTCGAACAGCGGAACGGTCTCGTCGAAGGCTTCGTCAAGCACACGGTTGTCAAAGCGTAGCCAGCTGAGCTCTCGGTTCTGCGTGTACGAGAAGTCGCGCGGCGGTTTGCGCAGCTTTGCGGCGGCTTGCTTTTTTTCGATTTTGCTCGGCATATGCATCTGTCCGTTCAGTCCCCGCAGGGGACGGTTGCCTAACACTATTCACTATTGTCTCAATTTAGTCGACCTATGGCACGGACGTATCGCGTGAACGGTATCTTTACCTACTTCTTACGCTGACAAGCCATAGAGCTGACGCCCGTCACGTTGTGGAAAAACGGTCTATATCCTCACTCAACTGGTGAGTATGTGTGAATAAGAATGATAGGTAGCTGAATATCATCGAATACAGACAGAAACACGAACAAGCGTCATTTATATACATAAAACCGTTTTAGATATGCAATTCCTAATCGAAAGATTGGAGTTGTAATTGCGAATGATTTTTGAGAAAAAAGAGCGTTTACCTTAGAAAAGTTACTTTAGAACGCCGAAGTACATCATGGGGGAATCACATGCGATATACCGTTCATCGCACTTTGTTGACCGTTCGGGGGCGAGGTGGAATTGCGGGTGATTTTTGGATATAACTAGAGCTGTCAGCAAGCAGCGTCTCATATGGAGGGGCGCTGATACATTCGGCCAGTAAGGCCCGAAAGAAAGGTAGGAGGCCATGACGAAAGGTCTGCACGTGCCTTCCGAGA
>CATWKM010000002.1:0-74162 GCA_958351385.1 uncultured Collinsella sp.
GGTTTAAAACCGGGCTCGAACAAACACGCCTATTGACAATGGCTTTCTCATATTAGAGGGGTCGACGCCGTTAAGGCATTGACCCCTTAAACTGAGTAACGGCGCTGCCCAGCTCTTCACTGCTTGGGCTGCCGTCGACTTTATTCTACCCACGGGTGCCAGGTTTAACAAATGGATTTTCGGTAACGAGGCCTCGGCAACCGCCGCCTTGATTGGCGACCCATGCTCTGCCACAGGCCGAGGGTTGTCGAAAAGTCGAACATTATAGCTACCCATAATATAGCCAGCTATAACGTCATTCGACGACCGGCGCAAACGCCCACGCGGACACGAAATGCGCTGCGGTGCCATTGGGGATTATGGGATGCGCTTTCCGCTCGAGGCCTCAACCGGAAACGGCATCCCGGTCTGAAGGTCAAATCCGGGGCGTAGTTTCCGCTTGAAGACCGATTCGGAAAGGTTGTCCCGTTCTGGAGCCAAATACTGGGTCGTAGTTTCCGCCAAGCATGCCATCCGGAAAGCGTGTCCCGTTCTGAGCCTGAATTCTGGGATGAACTTTCCACTGAAGCATCTACTGGAAAATGCATCCCGTTCCGAGGCTTAATTCTGGGATGCACTTTCCGCGGAGAGACTACCGTTTTTCGAAAAAGTACACGTCCCTAAACTTACCAGGTCTTCATAACTTGTTGCCGTTCACGGGAGCCGATCACCGCCCACCGATTCGAATGTAAAAATGTCGCCGAAAACAGGCCATCTACCTGCATGGTTAGATTTTGGTCAGCTTTTGGTCAGTTGGGCGGCAAGTTGCGGCTGATACGTTTTTTGCTACCCAAAAGGAGGCGGTAGCTCATGACCCATTGCAATGACCAACTCATCGACCAACTGCTCACTCAAGCCGAACAAGAGGGGCGCTGTCTGATTCCCCCGAGCGCGGCGATCCGAAAAGCGCTCCTTCGGCGCACCGGCGACATGGTCGTCTCCCCCATGCCGGGGCTGTTCGCGCGCAAAATGCGCTGGGATGAGCTCAACCGGACGCAGCGTCATTGCGAGATTATTCGCGCCCTTGCGATCATCCACCCCGATTGGACGTTCTGCTCGTTTTCGGCCGCCTGCCTGCTGGGGCTCGAGGTCTCGTGGCGACATCTGAACGTTGTGCATGTCTGTAGCTCGACAAAGCCGTCGGCTCGCCCGGGCGCGCATATTCAGCGGCATCAGATCGAGCCGGCCGGAGCAATCCGTCTATCCGGCACATCAGTAACGCCGCCCATCCAAACGGCTACAGATTGCCTGCTGCAAACTGGCTTTGCAGACGGCATGCCCATTGCCGATTCGACGATCTCAAAGCTCGGCCTTACGCGAGAGCAGTTGATGGAGGCCGTCGAACAACGAGCGACCGCCCGCAATGGTCGCGCGATTCGCACTGCCCTCACGACACTTCGATATGCCGACGCCCGCGCCGAGAGCGGTGGAGAATCGGTCGCCCGAGCCGTCATGATCGAGACGGGCTTTGCGCCCGACTGGCTTCAATACGAGCTGACGGACCCCTTCGATTCGGCCAAGCCCATACGAACGGACTTTGCCTGGGAGCGCCAGGCGCGGGAACTCACACTGGGCGAGCTCGACGGGCTCATCAAATATACCGACCAGACCATGCTGGCCGGACGCACCACCGCCGAGGCGCTCGTTGCCGAACGACAGCGCGAGGCGCACCTATCGCTCTACGGTCACCCTCTGCTGCGCTTTACCATGAGCGAAGTCCGCTCGGCGGGTCTGCTCGCGAAAAAGCTGCAGACGGCAGGCATCCGGCAGACCGCTCTGCCGGCATGGCTCAACGAGGTGGAGTTGTAGGAGCTGTTGAGCTTATGCCCGTCTGCCTGCCAAACCGGGACACACTTTCCGGTTGGCAGCACCCGCGGAAACCATGTCCCAGATTGAATGCTCAAAATGGGATGCGGTTTCCAAATGGCATGCCTAGCGGAAACCGTGTCCCGGAATCAAGGCCTAGAACGGGACACGCTTTCCGGTTGAAACGCCCAGCGGAAACTGCATCCCGGAATAGACGCTCAAACTGGGCCGCAGTTTCCAAGTGAACGACAGCCGGAAAGCGCATCCCGGAATAGGCGCTCGGAATGGGATGCGCTTTCCCGACGAAGCTCCTTGCGGAAAGCGTGTCCCAGAATGAAGACTCAGAATGGGATGCAATTTCCGCTTGAAGGCCGTTCCGGAAAGCGCATCCCATTCTGAGCGTCGAATCCGGGACACAGTTTCCGCTCCAAACAAAAGGCCCCGGCTCGCGATGGAGCTGGGGCCAAAAGCGCAGCATATGCAGTTGGTGTTGAGCGCGGACGGCTCATCAGCATGGCCGTCCGCGCCCTACCCTACCCGCGGTGACGGGCGCGGCTGTACGGGGTATCCACCATGGGCAGATCCGGGCGCAGCTTACCGTCAAACGCGCGGTAGGCATTCTGCACGGCGGGCGCCGTGGGGATCGTGGCGATCTCGCCGATGCCCTTGCCGCCATATGCCACAGGCAGTAGCTCGTCCTTCTCCACGTAAATGGCGTGGATATCCGGAATCTCGGGCGCACGGAACAGCCCGAGCGTGCCATACCTTGCCTGGGGTACGCAGTCCTTGAGCGGCCAGTCCTCGGTAAGCGCATAGCCCATGCCCATGAGCACGCCGCCTTCGATCTGACCCTGAATGGAGATGGGGTTGACCACCTTGCCGGAATCGTGCGCGGCATAGACCTCGCTCACGCGGCCGTCATCGTCCAAAATGACCACATGCGTGGCAAAGCCGTAGCAGATGTGGCTCTTGGGGTTGGGAACGTCGGCGCCCAGCTTGTCGGTCGGCTCCAGGTACACGTAGCCAAACTCGCATCCCTCGAGCGCCTTGATGGCGGCCGTGGGATCCTGAGGATGCATACCCTGGCCGGCGACGAGTTCCTGTGTGCGCAGCTGGTAGGCGCGGCCGTCGTCGTACTCGATCTTGACGCCGTCGCCATGCGCGCTCACGGGAGCATCGGGCGCGGGCTTGCCGGCCTCGATGCCAACCATGGCATCGCGCAGCAGGAAGGCGGCACCGCGCACGGCCTCGCCGGTCACGACCGTCTGACGCGAGCCAGACGTGGTGCCGGAGTCGGGAGCGTTCTCGGTGGAGCACTCGCCGTTGGCAATGCAGCTCAGCGGCAGGCCGCATGCCTCGGCAACGTCCTGCAAAAAGACGGTGTTACAGCCCTGGCCGATGTCGGACGTGGCGGCATAGACCACGGCCACGCCGTTCTCGACGCGAATCTTGCAGCGGCCGGCATCGGGCAGGCCCACGCCCACGCCGGCGTTCTTCATGGCGCAGGCGATACCGGCGTGTCCGGGATGCGCATAGTAGGCATCTTTGACCTCGAGCAGCGTCTCCTTAAGCGCCGTGGAGCAGTCGGCAATCTGGCCGTTGGGCAAAACCTCGCCCGGCTCGATGGCGTTTCTATAACGAATCTCCCACGGGTCCAGACCGACCTTCTCGGCCAGCAGGTCGATCAGGCTCTCGAGCGCAAACTCGGACTGGCACACGCCAAAGCCGCGGTACGCGCCGGCGGGCGGGTTGTTGGTGTAGTAGCCAAAGCCGCGGATGTCGGTGTTCTGGTACTTGTAGGGGCCGACGGCATGCGTGCAGGCGCGCTCGAGCACCGGGCCGCACAGCGACGCGTAGGCGCCGGTGTCAAAGTTGATCTCGCAGTCCAGACCGGTAAAGTTGCCTTCGGCGTCGCAACCCAGCGTAAAGGTGCCGTCCATGGCATGGCGCTTGGGATGGAACGCGAGCGACTCGGCACGCGTGAGCTTGCACTTCACAGGACGCTGGAGCTTATAGGCAGCAAGCGCGGCCAGGTGCTGGATCGAAACGTCCTCCTTACCGCCAAAGCCGCCGCCCACGAGCATGGTCTCGACGACCACGCGCTCGGGCTCGTTGTCCCAGCCAAACATGTGGGCACACTCTTTGCGCGTGTCGTAGGCACCCTGGTCGGTCGACTGCACCTTGACGCCGTTCTTGTACGGGAAGGCAACGGCGCACTCGGGCTCCAAGAAGGCATGCTCGGTAAAGGGCGTGGTAAAGCGCTGCGTCACGGTGAACGCGCTCTCCGCCAGCGCCTTGGCGGCGTCGCCGCGCGTCACGTGACGGCTCTGGCACACGTTGTCCTTGAGCTCCACCGTGTTGCCAAAGGCAAAGAAACTGTCGTGCAGGCGCGGGGCGTCGGCAGCCCTGGCCTCGACAATGTTGCGCACGGGCTCCAGCGGCTCGTAATCAATCTTTACGAGCTTCTTGGCCTTCTCGAGCGTCGCCTCGTCCTCGGCAACCACCAGCACGATGGCATCGCCCACGCAGCGGGTGATATCGCCCGCCGCGATCATGACGTCCCAATCCTGGATAAGGTGGCCGACCTGGTTGACCGGCACGTCCTCGGCGCGCAGGATCCCCACCACGCCGGGCAGGGCCTCGGCCTTGGAGGTATCGATGGAGAGCACGCGGGCGCGCGGATATTTGGAGCGCACGGCGCTGGCGTAGGTCAGACCCGGCTGATCGAGCTCGTCGATGTCATCGGGATACTTGCCCTCGCCGAGCACCTTCTTGCGCACGTCGATACGGAAGGCGCGCTTGCCCACGCCGTAGTCATCGCCGCGCTCCAAGTCCTCGTCGATCTGCTTTTCGCCGCGGAGCACCGCAGCGGCCAGCGAAATGCCCTCGATAATCTTCTTGTAGCCGGTGCAGCGGCAGACGTTGCCGCGGATGGCGTACTTAATCTGCTCCTCGGTGGGCTCGGGGTCCTCGGCGATCAGCGCCGCACCCGCCATGACCATGCCGGGGATGCAAAAACCGCACTGCACGGCGCCCACGGCGCCAAAGGCGTACACAAAGGCCTCGCGCACGTCCTCGGGCAGGCCCTCGACGGTCACGATGTTGCGGCCGGCGGCAAGGGCGGTGGTCAGTACGCAGGCTTTGACGGCCGCACCGTCCACATGAATGGTGCAGGTGCCGCAAGCGCCCTCGGAGCAGCCGTCCTTGGCGGAGTGAATGTGCAGGTCGTCGCGCAGGTAGCGCAGCAGCGGTTTGTTTTGGGTCGTCGTGCGCTCGACGCCGTTAACGGTAAAAGTGAATTCCTGTGCCATGGTGATTCCCTTCTACACGCCGGCGGCGATGCCGGTGCGGTCGTGGATGGCGCCATGCGGGCAGACGACGGCACACATGCCGCACGACAGGCAGTCCGCGCCGTCGATATGGGCGCAGTTGTCCTCGATGCGGATAGCGCCGGCAGGGCACTTTTTGGCGCACATGCCGCAACCGATGCAGCTCGTATCGCAGATCTTGCGCGCAATGGCGCCCTTATCGGTGTTGTTGCAGCGCACCAGGATGTTCTGGTAGCCGGGAACGAAGGCAATCACGCGCTGCGGGCACGCCATGCCGCACAGGCCACAGCCCGTGCACTTTGAGCGATCCACGCGGGCGATGCCATCGACCAGCGCAATGGCGCCGTGGGGGCAGGCCGTGACGCAGGCGCCACAGCCAATGCAGCCTTCGCTGCAGCGGGCATCGCCGCCTGCGGAGGCGCAACCGCTTCCGCAGGCAACGTAGGCCACGTTATGTTGAATGGATTTGGCCATAAGAGACTCGCCTATTTCTTAAGAAGGTACGGATAGCTGTCGCGCACGGCCTTGATGGTCAGGCGAACGGCCTCGGGCAGACCGGTGTTGACGGCATCGACCGAGACGGTACGGACCGTGCCGGCAACACGGACCTTAAAGTGATCCTCGTCCACGGCCAGGAAGCCCTCGTTCTCGGAGTTCTCCATGTCCTGCTCGCTCCAGAACAGGGTGAGCTTGTCCTTGTAGGGACGACCCTCCTGGTAGGGGCAGAACACAGCGCAGTTGCCGCACTCGTTGCACATGCCATCGACATGGACGACCTGATGCTTGGCCAGGCCCGGCACCTTAATGGCAACGTTGGCGCGGTTGGGGCACACGTCGCAGCAGACCTCGCACACCGAGCCGCAGCCCAGGCAGCGGGTCTTGGTGCAGTTGCGCTTGTCACGGCACAGCGACCCCTTGCGCTCGTAGCAGGTGTCCTCGCGACCGGCCTGAGCATTCTGGTCGGTGTACTTGTTAAAGTCCACGCCGGCAATGGCACGGGCGACCTCGGCGGCGTCGGCGATAGCCTCGACCACGGTGGCGGGACCGCGGCGACAGTCGCCCGCAGCCCAGACGCCCTCAACACCGGTGGAGGTGGCGGCAAGACGGCCGCGACGGTCGTGTTCGACGCCCGCGGCATCGTACAGGCTGGCATCGATGCCCTCGCCCACGGCGCAGATCACCGTGGTGGCGGGAAGCTCAACAGTCTCGCCCGTGGCGACGGGGCTGCGACGGCCGCTTGCATCCGGCTCGCCAAGCTCCATAACGTCGCAGGTCAGCACGGCGCCGTTAAGTGCCTTGGGCGCCAGCAGCTCGCAGAACTCAACGCCGTCGGCAAGGGCAAGATCGAGCTCTTCCTCGTCGGCGGGCATCTGCTTCTTGGTGCGGCGATACACCAGGCGCACGCTCTTCACGCCGGCCAGGCGCTTGGCCACGCGGGCGGCGTCCATGGCGGTGTTGCCGGCGCCAATGACCACGACGTCCTCGCCCAGCTCGAGCTTCTCGCCCTTCTTGGCGGCCTCGAGGAACTCCAGCACGTCGAGCTCGGCGCCCTCGCCCAGGCCCGCAGAGCCGGGCATCCAGGCACCGGTGGCCACGACCACGTCGGTAAAGCCCTGGGCCTTGAGCTCGTCAATGGACTCCACGCGGGCGTTGAGCTGAACCTTGGCGCCAAAGGTCAGGCAGAGCTCGGCATCGTGGGAGATATCGTCGCTGGCGATACGGAACTCGGGGATCACGTGACGGACCACGCCGCCGAGCGAGTCGCGGGCCTCGAAGATGGTGACGGGCACGCCGGCGCGCGTCAGGAAGAACGCCGTCGCCAGACCGGCAGGGCCGCCGCCGATAACGGCAACATTGTGCTCGCCGTCGTTGGCGATGGCCTGGGCGCGCAGCTTGGGCAGCACGGCGGTCATTGCCTCGCGGGCGGCCTTGAGCTTGCTAGCGCGAATCTGAGCGCCCTCGGGCTCGTAGAATGCACGCTCGCAGGCACGGCCGCAGGGATGTGGGCAGATGGTGCCAGTAATGAACGGCAGGGCGTTGCGCTCGATGATGATGTTGAGTGCGTCCTCGTAGCGTCCCTCGTCAACAGCCGCCAGGTAGGCGGGAATATCCTGCTGGATGGGGCAGCTCGTACGGCAAGGCGTGGTAAAGCAGTCGGAAAGCGGGCTCTTGCCGGCGACCTTGCGGTCGGGCAGCGGACGCAGCGGCTTCTTGTAGAGCGGGTTGGTGAGCGAGTCGGTCTGGATCGCAGTCACGGCCTCGAGCGAGACACCCGCGAACGGCTTGCCGTCCAGGTCGGCAAACTCGCCGGCCATCTGGCTAAAGCGCTCGTAGCCACCGGGCTTGAGCACGTCAGTCGCCAGGGTGACGGGCCAAATGCCGGCGTCATACAGGGCACGGATGTTGTAGACCGTGGCACCGCCGGAGTAGCTGATGCGCAGCTTGCCATCGAACTGCTCGGTAATGCGGCGGGCGGCCTCGATGGTCAGCGAGAACAGCGAACGGCCGGACATGTACATCTCGGTAGAAGGCAGCTCGTTCCTCGTCACGTCGACGGGGAACGTGTTGGTCAGCTTGACGCCAAACTCCAGGCCGCGCTCGGCGCACAGGGCAATCAGGCGCTCGAACATGGGCACGGCGTCGACCCACTGCAGGTCCTCGCGGAAGTGCGTGTCATCGAAGACGATGTAGTCAAAGCCCAGCTCGTTCAGGCGCTGGCGGGCAAACTCATAGCCCAGCAGCGTGGGGTTGCACTTGATGTAGGTGTTGAGGCCCTTCTCGGTGATGAGGTAGGTCGCGATGCGCTCGATCTCCGCCGGCGGGCAGCCGTGCAGGGTAGACTCGGTAATGGAGTTGGAGACGCGTGCCGGGATGGACTCGACAAACGCGGCGTCGACATGCTCAAACTTGTCCAGGTTGGCGAGCGCCCATGCGCGGCACTCGTTCCAGACGTCGGAGCCACTGGCGTCCTTCATGCCCTCGATGTAGGCATCGACCTTGGGGCTCTTAATACCCTCCAGGTCATAGCCCACCGACATGTTGAAGACAAAGCCGTCCGGGCTGCCCAGACCGTACTCGCGAGCGATCAGGTGGCAGGCAAACCATGCCTTCACGTACTCGGCAAAGGCCTGCGGAACCTCGAGCTCGGTCGACCATTCGCAGTTGTAGCACTCGTCCTGAGCCACGATGCAGGGCTTGTTGACGCACTTGGAGAGCTCCTCGCCGTCCATAACCTGGACGGTCTTGAGCTCAAAGAAGCGAGAACCGGCCACATAAGAGGCCACGATGTTCTGGGCCAGCTGCGTATTGGGACCGGCAGCCGGGCCAAACGGAGTCTCGATGCGCTCGTCAAAAATGGGAAGCGCACCCTCCTGGTTGGTCGTGACCATCTTACGCACGCCAAAGATGGCGTCCTGGGTCTTGTGCTCCTCGATGATCCAGTTCATCAGCTGCGAAAACGGGATCGGCCTCATGATGTCGCTCATAGTGAGCTCCTCTCTGTAACGCCCGGCGAGACCGCGCGGCGGGCGCAAATACGGTGTAGCGCTAGCACAGCGCCGGCGACCCCGCGGAGGCCGCCTATGCGCGCGTCGGATGCGGCGAAACATCCGACGCGCGCGAATCTACTTGTGAATTAGTAGGTTCGATCGTTGAGCGTGCTCCAGAGCTTCTTGGACTCGGCCATGGTCCACGCGTTGATCTTGTCCTCATCAATGCCAACGAACTCGCGATCCTTGTACAGGACGCGGCCGTTGATGATGGTGGTGCGGCAGTTTTTGCCCATCATGCCAAAGAGCATGTGGCCGTCGATATTCTCCTCGCTCAGCGGCGTAAAGGGCTTGTAGTCCATGACGATGACGTCGGCGGCAGCGCCGGCCTCGAGCACGCCGAGCTTGCGATCGAAGTACTTGCTCGCCATCTTGGCGTTGTTCTCGAACAGCATCGTCATGGCCTCGCACCAGCCCACGTTGGGCATGGCGGCGTTGTGGCGCTGAATGATCAGAAAGACCTTGAGGCTCTCGAGCATGTCGTGGGTGTAGGCGTCGGTGCCCATGCACACGGGGATGCCGCGGCGGAAGAACTCGAGCACGGGGGCGCAGCCCACGGCGTTGCCCATATTGGATTCGGGGTTGTTGACGAGCCAGGTGCCGGACTCCTTGACGATATCCATCTCGGCAGGCGTCACGTGGATGCAGTGGCCGAGCATGGTGTCGGGACCCAGCAGGTTGTGCTGCAGCAGGCGCTCGACGGGGCTGATGCCGCCGCGGTTGAGGCGGGAATCCCACACGTCATTCATGCCCTCACACACATGGATGTGGAAGCCGGTCAGGCCATTGTTGGCCTCGGCCATCTTGTCCATGGTCTCGTCCGAAAGCGTAAAGGTGGCATGTCCGCCAAACATGGCGGCGATCATGTGGTTGTCGTTATCGCGACGCTCCTTGGCGGCCCACTGGGCAAATTCGGCGTTCTCGGCAATGGCCTGGTCGCATTTTTCCTGGCCGCGGCGATCGGAGACCTCGTAGCACAGGCACGAACGCATGCCCAGCTCCTGAGCTGCATCCTTAATGGTAAAGAGGCTTCCCGGGATCTCGCAGAAGCTCGCATGGTGATCGAAGATCGTGGTGACGCCATCGCGGATGGAGTCAAGGATTGTGGCATAGGCGCTGGCCTTGGTACCGTCGAGCGTCAGGTTATCGTCGATCTTCCACCACTGCTGCTCAAGATTCTCCAGGAAGTTGGTGGGGTTGCAGCCCTTAATGGCAAGGCCACGGGCCAGACCCGAGTAGATGTGGGTGTGGCAGTTGATGAGTCCGGGCATGATGAGGTTGCCCTGGGCGTCGACGTACTCGGCATCCGGGTACTTGGCCTTGAGCTCGAGCTCGAGGCCCACTTCGACGATCGTATCTCCGTCAATGGCGACCGCACCGTTGGGAATGAACGGGGCCTGAGCGTTGCGGGTAAAGACGGAACCGTTAGCGACCAGAAGCATGAATGCTCCCTTCAACATCAGGGGCGGGGTTTGACACCTCTGACATAGCGGAGTGCGAAGCGCCGGCCTACACCGGAAACGGGCCCTCTCCCGTCAACGCTTCACCAAAGGGACAAACCCTTTGAAGTGCGGCTTGGCGCCGCATGACGTCGGCGGACGAGGCGATGCGTCCGCCGACGAATAGCACCGAATTGGTTACTTCTTGCTCTCGGGCAAGACCAGATCCACGGCAGCGTCCTTGGCAGCATCGATGTGCTGAGCCACGACCGGCGTCTGCGGAAGGATCAGGTTAAGGACAATGGCCATGATGGCGGTGGGGGTCACGGCATTGGAGCCGATGACGGTGGACACCCAGGCGGGCATACCCTCGCCGGCAAGGCAACCGCTGGCCATCCAGATACCCAGGCCAAAGACGACGGAGGTGCCGACGATGGTGGTAGTGCGCTGCGTGAGGCCCTCGCGGGTGAACATGCGCACGCCGTTCATGGTGATGGTGCCAAAGACGCCGACGGTCGCACCGCCGATAACGGGCTGCGGGATAGCGGAAAGGACGGCAGAGAGCTGCGGGAACAGACCGGCGATGGCAAAGACGGCCGCGATGATCACAAAGACCCACTTGTTGACGACCTTGTTGGAGCAGATGATGCCCACGTTCTGGCCAAGGGCGCTGGTGGGAAGACCGCCCAGCAGGCCGCCGACCATAGAGGTGAGGCCCTGGGACACGATAGCGCCGGAGAGCTCGCGCTCGGTGGGCATACGGTCGATGGAGCCCAGGCAGGCGGCGGAGACGTCACCGATAACCTGGATGGCAACCATGGGGAACACAACAGCGAGGGTAATGCAGACTTCGGGATCAAACTCGAGCGCGTAGGGCATGAGCTTGGGAAGGGCGAAGACCTGAGCGGTGGCGACGCTGGAGAAGTCGATCATGCCAAAGGGGATCGAAACGATCATGCCAACGATCATGCCAAAGAACACGGATCCCAGCTTGAGCGTGCCCTTGCCAAAGTTGGCGAGCGCAAAGACCACGGCGAAGGTGATAAGAGCGACGCACCAGGCCTGCGGAGTGCCCCACAGCGGCGTACCCATACCGCCGGCCATATACTTGACGGCCGTGGGATACAGCGAAACGCCGATGGAGAAGATGACCGTACCGGTCACGACGGGCGGGAACAGCCACTTGATCTTGCTGTAGGCCAGACCAAAGAGGACCGCGACGGCGCCGCCGACGATCTCGCCGCCCAGCAGCGCACCAAAGCTAAAGCCCGAGGCACCCATGGCCTGCAGAGCCGGCAGGAACGCGAACGAAACGCCCATGACGATGGGCAGGCCGCCGCCGATGCGACGGAAGGGAGCGAAGGCCTGAAGGGCCGTATCGATCGCCGAAAGAATGAGCGCGACCTGGATGATGTCGGTGCTCTGCTGGCTATTAAAGCCGTAGACGCCGGCCATGATGACCGCTGGGGTAATGATGCCGGCAAACGATGCCAGTACGTGCTGAAGGGCACACGGGATCATTTCCTTAACGGGAGGCATGCCTTCGCGAGTGAACAGGGCTTCAGTGCCGTTCGTAACCGTCTCCTGGGTCATTTGACCACCAATCCTCGAAGTAGTTGTTTTCGCATCTAACGCTCTATTGTGACGCAGTGCGGGGTTGAGGTTGTGCCTTCGTTGCATATCGTATTAAAGATGATTCTCATTCTCAATAATAATTTTTTGTTATCAGACTATTCTTCGGCTGAAATAACTCGTTTCCGCAGGTCAGGAATGTGTCTGGTCTAAATAACATCTTACTTTTCTTTTGGTCGACCGTTTACCGCCAAATACCTACCGCTCATCTGTATTACGCAATGTACCTGCGAATATGTGAGTCAATAGACATCGTGTTACCATGAGAAAAAATTGTTATGAACATTTCCGATTTCACCCAAAGGAGTTGCCCGTGAACGAGACCGTACGTCGCTTTTTGCCGATGGTCGATTTTCTGGAGCAGATACTCGGCAAAAACAGCGAAATCGTGCTGCACGATTTCTCGGATCCCGACCACGCCATCGTCGATATTCGCAACGGCATCGTGAGCGGCCGTAAGATCGGCGGTCCTGCCACCGATCTGGCGCTCAAGATCATGCACGACCCCAAGTATCGCGACCTGCCGTTTATTACGGGCTACGAGGGGCGCGGTGCCGGTGGCAAGACGTTGGAGTCCGCGACGTTCTTTATCCGCGAAAATGACGAGATCGTCGGTATGCTCTGCGTCAACACCGACCTCTCGACCGTGCGCTCCATCAACACCATGGCGCAGCAGCTCATGGCGTGCTTCGACGCAGCGCCGACGCGCACGGAGCCCGCCCCTATCGAGGTCGAAAGCCTTTCGGAGTCCACCCAGGAGCTCATCGATCGCAGCATTGCCGAGTTGCTGAGCGCGCGCGGGCTGGATGTAGCGTCGCTTGGTCAGAGCGACCGCGTGGACGTCATTCGCCACCTCAACGGCAACGGGGTGTTCATGCTCAAGGGCGCCGTGGCCTGCGCTGCCACCGCGTTGGGCATCTCGGAGCCCAGCGTGTACCGCTACCTGCAAAAAGTCCGCAAGGAGGGCTAACGAGCAAAATGGAGCGCGGCTCCACAAGCGATTCGTCACTTGACAAAAGACCCTGCAGCTCGCACGCGCTGCAGGGTCTTTTTGCATGTCATGTTTAGTTGTGGCCAACGCCTTAGAGAGCGGCGACGACCTCGATCTCGACCAGACCGCCAGCCGGAAGAGCGGCAACCTGGAAAGCGCTGCGCGCGGGGAACGGGGCCTCGAACTTGGAGGCGTAGATCTCGTTTACGGCAGCGAAGTCGGCAATGTCAGCCAGGTAGACTGTGGTCTTGACGACATCGGCAAAGGTGGCGCCGGCAGCGGTCAGCAGGGCCTCGACGTTAGCAAGGGACTGCTTAGCCTGGGCCTCGACGCCCTCGGGCATCTTGCCGGTTGCGGGGTCGATGCCCAGCTGGCCGGACAGGAACACCATGTTGCCGGTCTGGATGCCGGGGGAATACGGGCCGATGGCTGCGGGTGCATTATCGGAAGACACGACGGTCTTGCTCATGTTTATCTCCTTACAAGTAAAAGGGAACGGGAGCGCGGCGTTCACACCGGGAGGCACAGTTCGGTCTGAACACCGCGCTTGATTGGGATAGTACTCAAGGTTTCCGCGCGATGCAAGATTATTATCACGTTGCGAGAATATTTTATCGCCCAACGGTTTCCCCGGACGGCTGAACGGTTCTCATGTGGAGCAGCCAGTCCAAGCTGCTGAAGACTTTATCCCGCTTGGAACGCGGGCATCGCCTGCCGCGACGGCACCACTATACTTTTGAGTATCTGAGCATTTTGAAAGGCAGGATATGACCGCAACCGCCAGTCGAACCACCAACCGCAGACCCGAGCTTTTGGCGCCCGCCGGAGGGCCCGAGCCCTTTGCCGCCGCACTCGCCGCCGGGGCAGACGCCATCTACTGCGGCATGGGCAGCTTCAACGCACGCCGCAAGGCCACCAACTTTACCGACGAGGCCTTTGAGCAGGCCTGCCGCGCCGCGCACCTGGCCGGCTCGCGCGTCTACGTCACGGTCAACATCGTCATCAAGGAATCCGAGATGAGCGATGCGTTGCAGCTCATCCATCGCTGCTCCACGCTGGGCGCCGACGCCTTCATCATCCAGGACTGGGGCCTGTTCTTTGAGGTCAAGCGCACCATGCCCGGCATCGAGACGCATATCTCGACCCAGGCGAACATCCACGACGACCGCGGAACCCTTTGGTGCCGCGAGCAGGGCGCCGACCGCGTGACCCTCTCGCGCGAGCTTTCCATCGACGAGATTGCCGCCATCCACGATGCCGCGCCCGATGTGGACCTTGAGGTCTTTAGCCATGGCGCCATCTGCTTTTGCTACTCTGGCCTGTGTCTGCTTTCGAGCTTTGCCATGGCGGGACGATCGGCCAACCGTGGCATGTGCGCCCAGCCCTGCCGCTTGCCCTACGAGCTGATCGACGAGAACGGTCGCTCGCTCTCCCCTGCCGGTCGCGAGCGCGCGCTGTGCCCACGTGACACCAACACCTCACAACTTGTTCGCCGCCTGTATGACGCCGGCGCTGCGTCGCTCAAGCTCGAGGGCCGCATGAAGGCGCCCGATTACGTGTATTCCATCGTCGACGTGTATCGTCATCAGATTGATGACATGCTGGCCGGAACCACCGTTGCCAAGGACGAGAAAGCCGCCCGCCAGCGCCAGCTCAAGCGCTGCTTTAACCGCGACTTTACGCACGCCTATCAGGACGGCACCTCGGGCGACGAGATGATGAGCTATGAGCGTTCCAACAACCGCGGCCAGATCGTGGGCACGGTGCTGGGCAGCCGCCCGGCCAACCGCGATGTGCGCGGCCTCAAGCCCGACGACCGCCGTCGCCGCGCCGCCATCGCCCGCATTGAGCTGTTTGAGCCCGTGGGCAAGGGCGACCTGCTGGAGCTTCGCCACGATAACGAGTTTGACCAGTTCCTGACCACCATTGCCGCCGATGATGCCGCAGCCGGTGAAGTCATCGAATGTCGCGTACCCCGCAGCATGCCCGAGGGCTGCCGCGTCCGCGTGATTCGTAGTCAGCGTGCCATCGACGCCGCCGGCGCCGCGCTCAAGCGCGATGTGCTGCGCCGCCGAGCTGTTGATGTGTCCGTCGTGGCGCGTCTGGGCGAGCCGTTTACCGTTACGCTCACCTGCTGCGACGACCCTTCGCTTACGGCCACGGCCACGGGCTTTACCGTCGAAGCCGCCAAGACCCGTGCGGTCGAGGCGTCCGATCTGGTTGAGCACGTCGGCCGCATGGGTTCCTCTCCCTTTGAGGCTGCGAGCTTTGAGGTGGCGCTCGATGAGGGCTGTGGCATGGGTTTCTCCGCCGTACATAAGGTGCGCGCCGCCGCTTGCAAGGCGCTGGAAGAGGCCATTCTGGCGCCGTACGCGGAGCGCGCGAAAACGCTCGAGCTGCCGGCGATTGTCACCAGTGATTCCCGCCCCGCGCCCGAGCACTACCGCGACGAGCCGCAGATCTGCGCCACCGTCACCTCGCTCGAGGCCGCCGAGGCAGCGCGGGCGGAGGGTGCAACGCGCATCTACATGACCACCGACGCGCTCGATGCGGCCAAGCTCTCCCCCGCCGATACGTTTGAGCAGGGCATCGTACCCGTGCTCGATGAGGTCTGCCGCGCCGTTGACCACGTCCGCGTTGACCCATGGGTTGTTGCCGGCGCCACGGTCGCTATTGGCAACATCTCTGAGCTTGCCCTGGCCGCCCAGGTTGGCGCCACGGCCGAGATTCGCTCTTGCCTGCCGGTGCACAACACGCCCTGCATGGAGGCGCTTGCCGAGCGCGGAGCCGGTGCGTTTTGGCTCTCGCCCGAGATCACGCTCGACGAGATTATCTCGCTCGGCACCGCCGCGCCCGCGGCTCTGGGCATCACCGTCTTTGGCCGCCCGCGCGTCATGACAAGCGAGCATTGCATTCTGCAGGTTGCCAACGGCTGCATCCACGATTGTGCCAACTGCCGCCTGCGTGCCCGCAAGCTCTCGCTCAAGAATATCGACGCCAAGGTCATGCCGGTGCGTACCGACATCCACGGCCGCTCACGCCTGTACGACGCCTACCCCATCGACCTCACGCCGCAAGTTCCGCAGCTGCTCGATGCCGGCGTGCGCCGTCTTATGGTCGACGGAACCTTGCTCGAGGCCGATGAGATTGGCCGTGCCGTCGCTCGCGTCCGTCGCGCTGTCGAGGCGGCTCAAGCCGGCCGCAAGCCGGCCGCCCGCCTGCGCGGCGCCACCTCGGGCTGCATGTTTGTGGGAATTAGCTAACCGAAAGGCTTACACGTGAACGAAGAACCTCAAGTCCTCTACTGCGACGCCTGGCTCATGGCCATCGACAAGCCCGCCGGCATGATCGTCCACGGTGACGGCACCGGCGAGCGCACACTTACCGACTACGCCAGCGACCTGCTGCTGGCGATGGGCGACGGCTTTGCCGCGACCGGCATGCAGCCGCTCAATCGCCTGGACCGTGACACCACCGGCGTGGTGCTGTTCTCACTCGACAAGCAGACGCAGCCCGCCTTTGACCAGATGATCATCGACCACGCGTTCGAAAAGCACTACCTGGCGCTCGCCGAGGGCAAGATCGACTGGAACGAAAAGCTCATCGACAAGCCCATCGCCCGCGACCGTCACGACAGTCGAAAGATGCGCGTTGGCGCCAGCGGCAAGCCGTCTCAAACGCGCGTGAAGGTGCTCAAGCGTCTTAAGAGCCGCCGCGGCCTGCCCACGCGCTCGTATATCGATGTCGAGCTGCTCACCGGCCGCAAACACCAGATTCGCGTGCACCTGGCGAGCGAGCGCCATCCCCTGGTGGGCGACGACCTGTACGGGACGCCGCGTCCTTGTGGCCTCATGCTCCACGCCCACAGCGTGTCCTTTACGCATCCCGTAACCGGCGAGCACATCCACATCGAAGCCCCCTGCCCCTGGGAGCCCTAAACCACCACAATGGGGACAGGCACCTTTGTGGTGGTTTTGCCGCGATGGCTCTGCCGGATTCCCAAACATCTCGATCTGTAACAGCTAAAGCCCATTTTGCGGTCTATCTGTTACAGATCGAGACATTCGAATCCCCTCAAGGGAATAATCTCAATCTGTAACAGTAACTCGGCAAAATCAGTCCCAGATGTTACAGATTGAGACAAAGGGACGGCGCGGTTCGTAAGTATCTCGATCTGTAACACCTAGCCCACTTTTAACGGTCCAGTTGTTACAGACTTAGACAAACCGGCAGACAACGAAAGCGGCGACGCCCGTGATGGACGTTGCCGCTTTTCTATTGAGAAAACTACTCGGTTTTCGTTACTAACCACCACAATGGGGACAGGCACCTTTGTGGTGGTTTTGGCCTTGCCCCGCCGCTAGACCGTGATGACGTTGTCCATTGCCCGGTACTTGGCAGGGACATCGCCTGCGGTAATAATCGTTGCGTCACGGAAGTCCGCGAACTTGACGGGCGCCACCATGCCAAATTTACTGGCGTCCGAGATTACGAAGCGCTTGGCCGTATGGCGCATCGAGATACGCTTTACTTGCGCCTCCTCGATATCGGGCGCCGTGAAGCCCTGCTCGGCGGCAATGCCGTTAGAGCCCCAAAAGCCACAGTTGAAGTTGTAGCGGTCTAAGGTTGCCAAGGCATCGGGGCCAACGAGCGCCTCGGTCTCGGGTTTGAGCTCGCCACCCAGCACCACGGTACGCATGCCGCGCAAAGCAAGGCGTTGAGCATGGAGCACGGAATCGGTCACATAGGTGACATCTTCAAGGTGTGGAAGATGCTCGATGAGCCTGAGCGTCGTCGAACCCGAGTCGATGTATACAAAGCTCTCGGGCTCCACAAGCGCCGCCGCACGGGCGCAGATACGCTCCTTGTCGTCGTTATGGAGGTCGCTGCGCTCATTAAGCGTTAGGTCGCGCGTCACGTGCGCGCGCTCCAGACTTGTCGCGCCTCCGTGCACCTTGGCGATACGGTGTGCTCGGTCGAGCGTCTGCAGGTCGCGCCGAATGGTAGACGCCGTCACGCCCAGGGCTTCGGCAAGCTCCGGCACGGTAACCGAGCCGGTCTGCTGAACCATCGACACGATCGCGTTGAGCCTATCTTCCGCTAGCATCGCTTACTCCTCCTCGGGGTACACGACTCCCCAGTCGGCGCGTAGCTTGGTCATCAGCTCCATAACATCAGAAGCATAGCCCAGAAGCTCACGCTTAGAGTCGTCGCCGGCAACGGCCTTCTCAAGATCGGCCATCTCATAGCAAAGGGCGTAAGCCTCGGTGCCCGCGGCGACCTCCTCGCGATGACCGTCCGCAGTCCACACGATAGTCGCGTGATCGGCGCGCGGATACTCGTTGACCTCGATATAGCACTTATCGAAGCTAATAATCGAGCGCTTGGGTTGCTTGGAGTGGAGCGTGAGGCTCACAACACCCAGCTGCTGCTCGGCATTACGGCAGACGATGCCGCCCGCAACGTCAACACCGGTCTCACAGGTGTTGCCCAACGAAACGACCTCAATGGGCTGGCTTGCCATAAAGAGACGCATGACGGACAGGGCATACACGCCAATGTCGAGCATGGCACCGCCAGCAAGGTTGCGGTTGTAGAAGCGATTGGTCAGATCGCCGTACTCCTTGTAGCTACCAAAGTTGAGCTGGGCGAGGTTCATGCGACCAAACTCGCCGGCATCCATGCGACGGCGCAGCTCTTGATACAAGGGCATATGAAGCACCGTGGTGGCGTCCATGAGGACGACGTTGTGCTCGTCGGCGATGGCACGCGCCTCGTCGAGCTCAGCGGAATTGAGGGTAATGGCTTTCTCGCAGAGCACGTGCTTGCCGGCGGCCAGCGCGTCACGCAGATAGGTGATATGCGTGTTGTGCGGCGTGGTGATATAGACGGCGTCGATGCCCGGATCGGCGTAGAGGTCCTCAACCGATTCATAGACCTTCTCGATGCCATACTGCTCAGCAAAAGCCTGAGCCTTGGACAGCGTACGGTTGGCGACGCCCGCAAGCTTGCGGCCGGCAAGAGCGAGAGACTGGGCCATCTGGTTGGCGATAACGCCGCACCCGATCACAGCCCAACGAAGCTCGGGAGCCGTAAAGATATCATCGGGGAATGGCTTGTCCTGGACCGAAGCGAACGCTGCTTTTGCGGCTGCCGCGGAGTCGAGTGGAGCCTGCTTGGAATCTACCATATGTGCCTCCTGTGTCATAGAACGTCTTGCATTTCGGATAGCTCTATATTCGCACAAACACGCGCGTCTGTGCGTGTTTGTGCGTATCTCACCGCTAAACGGTCATTTTTGTCCCGTAAACGGCGCATCTATACGCATATTCACGCAATCCCACGCACGCAAATACGCACAAATGCGAACCGGTCATTGCTCAGAGACAGGGGCTTATGCTTAGAACTCAAAAGACAGGATGATCCGCTTCGCCTCGTCGCTCATGGCGCGCTGCAGCTCTAAGGACCGTCCCAAACTGCCGACAGAAAAGGAACGTTCCAAACTGCAGACAGAAAAAGAACGTCCCCAGGCGCCGGCATTTCAAGAGCACTCATTTAAGTCTGTCCCCAATGAATGGGAGTAATCAGAGACCCTTTGCGAGGGAGGCCGGACGTGGCCTTCCTCGTTTTTATTCATGGACTTTAGTCCGTGCCGCGCGGCATAGAAAGCCACCCGCTCAGCGGGTGGAGGCCAATTTCCGCTACGCGACAAAAACCTTCCCCCTAGCATGAGGATTGTTCAGGTCATCATACTAGGGGGAAGGTGATTGCTGTGGCCCAGAAAGCCAACAGCCTCGCGCACACGAAATGGCTGTGCAAGTACCGCATCGCACCGAGGTCAAGCTCATCGCCGCCATCGTCGAGAAGCACCCCAAGGTGCGCTTTGCCGCGAGCCGCACCTCGGCCCACGCCGACCTCTACGACCGTATGGAGCAGGCCCTGTGCGAGCGCGTGGCCAACGCGGTGGAGGTCGTCCGCTCCGACATCAGCCCCGCGCTTCTTGTCCACACCGGTCCAAACCTCGTGGGTGTGGCGGTCCAGGGACTCTAGCGGAGGCGGGGCGTCCTGCCCCAAAAACAAATGCAAAAGACGAGCACTTCTTGCCGCTCAATTGGCAAGAAGCGCTCGTCTTTTCTTAACGCGTTGTATGGCGGAGAGAGCGCAAGTTACGCGAGCGCCCTTCTTGCCAGCTCGGCCGCGCCGAGGATTCCTTGGTCGCCGCCGCAGCCCGGGGCGCAGATGTAGCTCTCCATGTCCTTAAGCTCGGCGGTCTGGATGTAGCCACCCAGATATTCGAGGGTCTTCTTGCGGACGATGCCGTAGAGCTGCTCCTGGTGCATCACGCCGCCGCCGAGGACGATGCGGCGAGGCGAGTACATGAGCACGAGGTTCGCACACATCTGCCCCAGATAATCCCCCTCGAGCGCCCACACCTCATCGTTATCCGCGAGCTCGGACGCGGGCTTTCCCCAGCGCGCGGCGATGGCGGGGCCGGAGGCGAGCCCCTCGAGACAGCTCGCGTGGCTCGGGCAGACGCAGCGTCCCTCCTCGATGGGACGGGTCCTTACCAGCATGTGACCGGCCTCGGGGTGCAGCATGCCGTGAAGGAGTCTGCCCGCGCACATGACGCCCGCGCCCACGCCGGTGCCGATGGTCACGTAGACGGCGTCCTCGAGCCCCTTGCAGCAGCCGAAGACCACTTCGCCGAGGCAGGCAACGTTCACGTCCGTGTCGTAGGCCACCGGAATCCCGAGGGCGTCGGCGAACGCGGCGCGAAGACCATGGCCTCGCCACGCGAGCTTGGGCGTCTGGAGGATGGAGCCGTAGCGCTCGTCGTTGGGGTTGACGCAGGTCGGGCCGAAGGCGCCGATGCCCAACGCGTCCACATCGCGGGCGGTGAACCACTCGATCATCTGCGGGACGGTCTCGGCGGGCGTAAGCGTCGGGGTCTCCATACGGTCGAGGACCTCGCCGTCGCCGGACACCACGGCACAGACCATCTTGGTCCCGCCGGCTTCGAGGGCGCCGAGCCTCATTTGCTTTTCGCTCATGTGATCCTCCTTACAAAGGGACGCCCGCAGTCATGGTCAACCGCGGGCGCCCATAACGTTGGCTTGTTTCGAGGCGACCCTACCTGGGCACGCGGTCCTGCCTTGCGGCAAACGGGGCGAGCACGGCGTGCGGCTCGCTTTGGTACCAGTAGGCGACGGTGGAGATGTCGTCCTCGCGCTCGTAGAGCTTGATGTCGTCGTTGCCGAGGTCCTGGAACGTCACGCGCAGGTCCTCCTTGAACGAGATCGGGTCGGGAAGGTGCCACCTGTAGAGGCCGTGCCTGGGCAGCGCGTCGTCGTTAGTCGCGAGCATCGGATTCGGGTTCGGCTTGCCCGCGCTGAAGCGGTCGCGCGTGGCGTCGCGCGTCGAGCGGTACGGGTAGCCGGCGAACAGCGTGTTGAAGCACTGCGCCTCGGGCAGCGCGTGGGGCGGCCTGTCGAGGAAGGCCCAGGCACCGCCGAAGTAGTCCTCGGCTCCCGTCGAGGTGACCGTGGGGAACTCCTCGTCGCCGTCGAGGAAGAACTTCATCTCGCCCTCGCCCCACCAATAGCGCTCCAGGGCGCACAGGGCCATGTAGGTGCCGACGTAGTAGCCCTTGCCGCGCACGCCGTCGAGCACGGTGTAGTCGACGCCCCTGCGGGTGCTGCGCTCGCGGTTAAAGCGGGCGTGGAAGTACATGGCGTCGTCCGGCACGTCGGTGAGCGCGTAGTTGAACGTGTAGAAGATGTACTTAATGAACCCGGGGTGCTCGCTCGTAAGCGTGACCTTGGCGTGCTTCCTGAAGGGCATCTCGAAGTAGCAGTTCATGCCGCCCGTCGGGTTCACGCAGATGGGCATCGAGTTGACGATGGCGCGCTCACCGAAGCCGTTGCAGAAGAAGTCGCCGACAGGGCACTCGACCGAGGGGGTCTCCTCGTCGTCCCAGTAGAAGCGCAGCACGAGGTCACGCATGACGAAGCTGCCGGCGGCGGTCTTGTCGGGGACGGTCATCCAGATGTGGCGGATGATGCCGGGCCCCTCGATGTCCGCGAGCGTGATGGTCTCGCCGGACTCAAGGGGCACGCAGCACGAGCCCTTGCGGCCGACGCCGAGGTGGCTGGCCGACATGGCGGCGCGGCCCTTCTCGCCCGTGATGTTCTCGGGGGTGATGGCGCGGCTTTCCTCACCGCCGTGCATCCACACGTCCTTAAGGAACTCTCTCATCGTCGACCTCCTCTATTCGTCGTCGTCGCACTCGGCGGAACTGGCACCGTTCACGTAGATGATCTGCTGGCGCGCCTCGTTGACGAGGGCGTCGAAGTCGAGTTTCTCGTCGGGGCGCGCGAGCGCGACCGTCATGGCGAGCGGGAGGTTGACACCCGCGATCACGTGGATCCGGTCGGAGGCGAAGCGGGAAAAGCGCTGGTTCACGCTGCCGCCGTACGCGTCGGTGAGGACGACGACCTCGTCAGTGCCCGAAAGAGCCGCCTCGACCGCCGCGTCGAGCCCCTCGCCGTTGTCGTTCACGTAGGCGCACACGGCGTTGACGGCGTCGCCCTTACCCGTAAGGAACTCGAGGGTGTCCTTGAAGCCCTGGGCGAGAAGGGAATGGCTCGCCACAACTATCTTTCTCATTGATTCACCAATCTCTTGGGTCGAAGCTAGGCGAGGATGCCGGCGGCGGAGGCGACCATCGCGAGGACGATCACCACGAGGATGAGGGCCGTCATGCTCGCGTTCTTCTTGGTAAGAAGGTAATACGCGCTTCCCGTGATGGCGGCGGGGATCATGGCAGGCAGGATCTTGTCGAGCAGCGGCTGAATCTCCATCGCGACGTCGCCGAAGCTGAAGCTAATCGGGCAGGTGACGCCGATGACCGAGGCGATGAGGCAGCCGACCACGGTGAGGCCGAGCACGGAGGCGGCGGCAGTGAGGTTGGGAAGCTTCTCGCTGAAGTCGGTGACGAGCTTCACGCCCTGCTTGTAGCCGAACTCGAGGGCGTGCATGCGGACCCAGAAGATGGCCAGGATGAGCGCGAACCAGATGCCGGCTCCCACGGGGTTGCCCTCGATGGCCATGTAGGCGGCGATGGAGCCCATGATGGTCGGGATCATGGTCATGAGCAGGGAGTCGCCGACGCCGGCGAGCGGTCCCATGGTGCCGATCTTCAGGTCTTGGACGGCGTCCGCCGCCGCTAGGCCGTCGCGCTCCTCCATGGCCACGCAGGCGCCAAGGATGATGGCGGCGAGCCAAGGCTGGGTGTTGTAGTAGCGGAAGTGGTTGTTGAGCGCTTGCTTATAGTCCTCGTCGTTCGTGTAGATCTTCCTCAGGACCGGCGAGAGGGCGTAGGCGACTGAGGCGCCCTGCTGGGTCTGGTAGTTGAAGGTGCACACGCTCATGAGCCAGCGCCAGTTCGCGTTGCGCAGGTCCTTCTTGGTGACCTTGTAGCCGGAGGGCTTGCCCTCGGCGACGGCGGTGATGTTCTCGTTTTCCATGGTTACTCATCCTCTCCGATGAAGGCGTCTGCGGAAGCGTGGGCGGCGAGCTCGGTGTCCCTCTCGGCACGCTGGTAGAACGCAATCGCGAGGGCAACGCCGACGATGGCGGCGCCGATGATGGGCACGTTCAGGAAGGCCGAGAGGAAGAAGCCGGCGAGCAGGTACTGGAAGTACTTGGCGGTTGGCATGTAGCGGAGCAGCATGGCGATACCGACGGCCGGGAGCATCTTGCCGGCGAGGGTGAGGCCGGAGAGGAACCACTGGGGCATGACCTCGAGGAGCCAGTTGACGGCGGGCTGGCCGAGCGTCACGGAGACAAAGACGGGCAGGGCGGCGCACAGGCCGAAGAGCGCGGGGCAGACCCACAGGATGGCGTTCATCTGATTGAACTTACCCTCGTTGCAGAACTTCTGGGACTTCTCGACGACAAAGCCGTTGAGGATCTTGGCGACGACGTCGAGCTGGATGCCGAGCATGCCGACCGGCAGGCCGATGGCGAGGCCCGTGTCGGAGCCCAGGGTCACGCCGTAGGCGGTGGCGATGATGGCCATCGTGCCGTAGTCGGGAATGGAGGAGCCGCCGAAGCCCGCGACGCCGAGCTGCATGAGCTGAATGGTGCCGCCGATGACAAGGCCGGTCTTCCAGTCGCCCATGACGACTCCGGTGATGAGGCCCCAGAAAACGGCGTAATTGACGAAGATCATCGGGATGCCGTAGTAGTCCACGTGCTTGATGAAGGCCAGCAGGGTCAAAAGGACGACCTGCAGGATAGTGAAGTTGACCATATTTCCCCCTTAGATGAGGTCTGCGACGGAGACGGGCTTGTCGGCGGGCACGAACTGGGCCGTCACCTTGACGCCACGGGCGATGAGCGCCTTGTAGCTCTGGACGTTCTCGGCGGAGGCGTAGGCGCGCTGGGTGAGCTGGATGCCGTCCTCCTTGACGAGCGAGCCGCCGACGACCAGCGACGGGAGCTCGACGCCCGACTCGACCAGGCGAAGCATCGTCTCGGGCTCCTTGGCGATGACGAAGACCTTCTCGCGGTCGTACTTGCCCGCGGCGAAGTTCTTGAGCGCGGTCTGCTCGGAGATGATCGAAACGGCCATGCCCGCGGGGCGCGCCATCCTCATGGTGGACTTCAGGACCTCGTCGCCGGCGACCTTGTCGTCGATGACCATGACTCGGGTCGCGCCCGACACCGGGGCCCACTGCGTCACGATGATGCCGTGAAGCAGGCGATTGTCGATTCGTGCCATAACAACACTCATGTTTGCTCCTATCAAATGAAGTTTTGCGTTCGGTACTGCCTCGGCGCTATCCGGATTCGCGCCGGGCAAGGGGTTATCGGATTATTGAGGACGCGCGGTCAGCTTGCGGCGGCGCGGGGAAGGTCACTCGTCGAGCAGGAAGTCCGAGGAGCCGAGGCGCTCTTCTCGCGCCGGGGCGGCGCTCACGCTTATGTAGTCGAAGACATATGCGATCTCGCTTACGGGAACCTCTACGCGATAGCGCGTCGAGATGCTCGAGAAGCTCTGCCTGAAGGACTCGATGAAATCGGCGCGTTCCTCCTCGAAGCGGTCCTGGCCAACGTAGGTCTCAATGGGGTTTCTGGTAACAAGGCGCTCGACGAGACAGCAGAGGTGAACGTAGAGCCCAATGATGGCGTTGCTGCCGATCTTCTCGCCTGTCCTGCGCTGAAGCTCGTGCACGGCGCTCTCGATCTCATGGAATAGCCGCTCCGGGTCGAGGATGGTGATGGAGCGGATGACGTTCTGCAGCGTCATGTTCGAGAGCAGCTTCTCGTGGAAAGAAGAGAGCTCGGAAGCGTCAAGCCACCTGCCGAACACGGCATCAACCTTAGAGGCGGACGCCGTCGACATGATGTCCTCGAGGGCGACGAAGGGGACGGAGGCGACCCCGGGGTCTCCCGTGCCGATGACGGCGCAGACGCGGTGCTCGGAGAAAACGGCGTCGTTCGACCCGTTCGCGACGAGCTGCTTGAAGGGCCTCGTGAGCAGGCGCGCGCCTATGGTGCGCGGGAGGCTCTGCGAGACGAGCTGGCGTATCCTCTCCGCGGCGTCGACCCCGGACTCGGAGCAGAAGACGATGGCGTCCTCACGGTTGACGCGCTCGATCACCTTGCAGTGCGTCACGCACGCGGCGGTCGCATCGCCAAGAACCTCGGCGATGGACTTGCCGCCGAGCAGCCCGACCCCGATCTCGAGCGCAAGACCGGTAGAGACGTTGTTCACCACGCCGATAGTGGAGTCGGTAACGTTCTCGAGGGCCTTATAGGCCTCCTCCAAGGAGCCCATGTCGACGAGGAACACGACCCCGGTGCAGTAGGAATGGCGGTCGACGAGGCGCTGGAGCGGACCGACGATGTCCTTCAGCTGCTGGTCGTAGGGCATGTCGACAGCCTCGTACACATGCATGCCGAGCATACGGTTCGCCGCGTCGGCGATGCTCGTCGCCGTTGAGTAGCCGTGGGACAAGATGACGCAGAGCGTCCGAAGGGCCTTCGCATCGCGAGACTCCGATGCGACGCACAGCGTCAGAAGCGTCTTCGTGAAGTGATCGAGCGAGATTCCCAGCGCCCCTTCCACGTCTGCGGCGACCTGATCGGAGACACTCGAGGCAAACGGCAATTCGGAGGTCACGGCACCGAGGAGATGGGAGATTTGCTCCGCACAGGCAGACTTTCGCTTAGCCAGGCCGATACCCGGCCACAACTGCAGGCAAATCTCCTGGGCCAGTAGAAAAGCGACCTTCCTCGAAAGCTCGATGCCATAAGAAGAGCCTGCGTCGGCAAGGACCGCGCCCACGACGCGCTCGAAGGCGCGCGACCTCGAGGAGGCGACGCCGTGGTCGAAGATCAAGTGATCCTCAACGCCGCGCACAGCGGAGACAGCTTGCGAGACAAGCTCGGAGACAGAGAGCTCCCCGGCGCAGAATCGCTCATCGAGGGAGCACAGGGCATCGAGCGCCTGCTCGACCGGCCCTGTGCTCTCGGCGGCATCCAGAGACGCGTCGATCAGAACGCCATCGTCGGGCTGTTGATCGATCTGCGCGGAGGAGAGGAGCCCGCTGGGAAGAAGATACGGGCGAACGACGACGTAGTCGCCCTCGCGATTGAGGAACGCTTTGGCGCAGCAGTTCGTCACGCAGGCGCGCAAGCCGGCGATGTTATCGGAAAAGTCCGCGTTCACGAGGCAACGGTATGCGCCGCGGCTGATCTTCACATCAGAACCGATTCGGCACCCCTCGCTGCGCAGGAAGCTCAAGATGAGATCCTCGCGCTCCTCGGGGGTCCGCTCCTTGAGTGAGGGGACGCGGGCACAGATGGGCATTTTGCTGTAGGCCGAGGAAACCTTCAGGTCATCGGCGGAAAGCGTCGTCGAAAGAACGAGGCGAGCGCGCGGCGCATCCTGGGAGGCATCGAGCCCGAGGGCCGTCGCAAGGCAGTGCTCCATCGCAGAGGGAGAGAGTGCCTCGATGCCGTTGACAAAGACCACACCCCCGCGCGCTTTCGCGATCGACTCGTCAAGAAGCCCGTTGAACGAGGCGGCGTCCGGGACCCCGGCGCAGTCGATGCGCACATAGGAGGAGTCGCGGGACAGCAAGCCCTGGTTCTTGCCGTACTCGTACACAAGGCGAGAAAGGAAAGACTTACCGACACCCACGCCGCCGCTCAAGAGGATGGGCAGGCCAAACGGAGGGTACTGAACCGCAGCCTTGCACTGCTCGACAACGGAGCTGAGGCTCATGTCGAAGCCCACGGCACGCGCGAAGTCGCGGTGATCGGCGATTCCCGTCGCCTGGATGAGGTCGGCGAGCGAGGCGTACTCGCTTGCAGAGAGCTTTACCTGAAAACGCTTCTGGAACGCGCGGCGATGAAAATAACGGACAGGCCTGCCCGCCACCTTAACCACAAGACCGGCGCGAACAAGGTCGTTGAGGTACTGGCTCGCCAGGCTCCTGGAGATGATGAGCGTCTCGGCGATGTCGGAGGTGGACAGACGGGCAAGGTCGTCGAGCGAGACGGCAGAGGTGAGGGCCTCGAGATGCTCGAGAATCCTGTCCCTCATGTCGACGGGTTTCTTTGCCAAGCTGTCCTGTGTGGTCTTGTCCATGACTTCTTACCTCCTCGTACAAGGAGTATAAGGGGAGAACAGAGAACGGAAGGGGGCGCGTGGGGGAATCAACAGCTCCGAGGAAAAGTCCACCACTTGAGGGGCAGAAAACAACGGCCATTGAACATTCAGGGCCGACGCTCAACACTTCGGCTCGACACTTCGCTTTGGAAAGGGCCCGGCGCGCCGGGGTCCCAACATAAAGAAGGGCCCCGGCGCGCAGGGCCTAAAGCTTAACCATGCGCGCGGCGATGCGGGCGCAGTCGCAGGCGGCCTTCTTCTCGAAGGTGTTGTAGTCGACGACCCGGCCCTCGGCGCAGGGCTTGTCGCTGATGGCGCGCACGACGACGAGGGGCACGCCGTTGAGATAAGCGGCCTGCGCGATGGTGCAGCCCTCCATCTCGCAGCACAGGTCGCCGAAGGTCGCGAGGATTCGCTCCTTCTGTTCCGCGGGCGAGACGAACTGGTCGCCGGAGACGACGCGGCCCTTGAGGACCTTAATGTCGGGGGCGACGGCGGCCGCGGCGGCGCACGCCGCCAGCAAGGGCCGGAACGGATCGCGCAAGATCAAGGCGTCGCCCGGGAGGTCGGGCGTTACCGTCAGCCGGCGCCGCGTCTGCCGCATCATGAGGGAGAACGGCCTGGCCGGCGCATACGGCAGGAAGAGGTTCAAGGTGCACCCCGGGGCGGTCAACGAGGCCGACGTGTCGAACGTCGTCGCGCGCGGCTTCGGCGGCAGGGCGCCGTGCACCCATATATGCAGCGACTTGGCCTGCGTGCGCGTCGGGGCGTCGTGGAACTACGTCTGCCTGCTCGTCGACCTCTGCAACGGGGAGATCGTCGGCCACTCCGAAGGACCGAGGAGGGACGCGCGAGCTCCGAGCCAAGCTCTTGGATTACGTGCACTGGTACAACAACTTCAGGATCCACTCAACGCTGGGCTACATGTCGCCGGTCGAGTTCAGGGAGGCGGGGCCGTCCCTCCCGGAATCGTCCAAATAAGTGTTGCCAATCCATAGCCAATCCAGCCATCATCTTCGCGAAGGCGGACGTCAGGAAAAGCTCGGCTTGAGCTCGGTCGGACGCGGTCTGTGGGGCATCATTCAGGCTCAGGGGGTCTCCTTGTCTTCTTCGGTCGCAACCTGAATGATAGGGACGGCCCCTTCTCTCTTTCCCCTTCGTTTTCGACGCGTCACCCTCTCGGCGGGCTTAAGGCCCGCGCTCGCGGGTGCAGGGGCTACGCCCAAACCCCAAAAACGTAACGCCGTGCTCGAAGCGTTTCCGGACGTCAGCGTAATCTCAAATCCCGTTCGTCAACTCATGGGCAAGCCACCTGAGACTACTCATTTCTCCTACTGGCAATGAAGACCTGCGACCTGCAGTTTTGCAAACTGCTTGAAAGCCACCTGCGTTGATTCACTTCCTATTGCAGCTGGCGGCTTGCACGCGAAAAGGCATTTAAGTTTCAAAACGGGCGTTTTCGGCGCTATCGAGCCTCCAAAGGCATCCCGCCGCGCCCTTTGGGACAAAAACAAAAACTCAAAGCCCTGAGTTCGAAAATAGTTTTTGGAGTTGTCCCGACTTTTGTCCCCGAAGCCGACGAAACGCGACAGGGTGTCACCTGGCGGCACTCGATTCGAGACGGCACCGAAAACTGGATGCAACCGGAATGACAGGACGGCAGAACCGAAGCCATCGAGTAGGGATAGAAAAAGGCCCGGGTGCCATGGCATCCGGGCCTTTGCTAGCAACTTGAAGTTGCGGGCAGCTTAGAACTTGTGGCCGCACTTCTTGCAGACGCGCAGCTTGTTCTTGCCGTCCTTCTCGTGACCGACGCGGGTAACCTTACCGCACTCGGGGCAAACGAGATTGACGTTGGAGGCGTCGATGGGAGCCTCCTGCGAAACGATGCCGCCCTGCTGGTTGGCAGCGTTGGGCTTGACGGCCTTCTTGACGACCGAAACGCCCTCGACAACGACCTTGTTCTCGGCGGGGAGAGCACGCAGGACAACGCCCTGCTTGCCGCGATCCTTACCAGAGAGAACCTGGACCTTATCGCCCTTCTTGATATACATATATCTCCCCTAACTACAGGGTCTCGGGAGCGAGCGAGACGATCTTCATGTACTTCTTGTCACGAAGCTCGCGAGCGACGGGCCCGAAGATACGGGTGCCGACGGGCGAACCATCGTTGTTGATGACAACGCAGGCGTTCTCATCAAAGCGAATGTAGGAGCCATCCTTGCGGCGGATCTCCTTAACGGTGCGAACGACGACGCAACGGACAACGTCCTTCTTCTTGACGTTGGCGCCAGGGGTAGCCTCCTGGACAGCACCGATGAACACATCGCCGATGCCTGCATAACGACGCTTGGAACCGCCAAGCACCTTGATGCAGCGAATCTTGCGAGCGCCGGAGTTGTCGGCGACGTTCAGCATGGTTTGCATCTGAATCATGGTAGATGTTCCTCCGAACTAAGAACCGAAGAGAGGTGCGCAGCCTTTATACGGCCCGTGGTATGCAAGCCAGACATACGCACATCTTCGGAAACGTACAAGTCGTAAGAGCGACTGCTTATTTAGCGCGCTCGACGACCTCGATGAGGCGCCAACGCTTCATCTTGGACATAGGACGGGTCTCCATAACGCGGACGGTATCGCCCACGCCAGCCGTGCACTCCTCGTCGTGAGCGTGCAGCTTCTTGGAGCTGGTCATCATCTTGCCGTACTTGGGGTGACGCTTGCGCTCGGTGATGGTGACAACAATGGTCTTGGCACCGGAGACGGAGGTAACGACACCCGTACGGACCTTACGCGAGTTACGCGAATCAGTCATGTTCTCTCCTTAGGTCCTACTCGGCGACAGCGGACTTCTCCGCTGCGATCTCGCGGGCGCGCTGCTCCGTGAGGACGCGAGCGATGTCCTTCTTCACGGTGTTTACGCGAGCGGTGTTGTCCAGCTGGCTGGTGGCCATCTGGAAACGAAGGTTAAAGAGCTCGGCGCGCATTTCCTTCAGCTTCTCAACGAGCTGAGCGTCCGAGAGCTCACGAATCTCTGCGGGCTTCATTAGTTCTCCTCCTTGGCGGCGGCGGCGTCCTCAGCAGCCCACTTGGCCTCGAGAGCGGCCTCCTCAGCCATCTCCTTCTCGATGCGCTGCTCAGCGTTCTTAGCAGCAACAATCTTGGTCTTGATGGGAAGCTTGTGCTGTGCAAGACGCAGAGCCTCGCGAGCGACCTCCTCGGGCACGCCCTTGACCTCGAACATGATGCGGCCGGGCTTGACGACGGCCACCCACTCCTCGGGGTTACCCTTACCAGAACCCATGCGAGTCTCGGCAGGCTTCTTGGTGATGGGCTTATCGGGGAAGATCGTGATGTAGACACGACCGCCACGCTTCATGTAGCGGGTCATGGCAATACGAGCGGCCTCGATCTGACGGTTGGTGATCCAATGGGCCTCGAGAGCCTGGATACCAAACTCGCCGAAATGCAGCTCGGTATTACCCTTGGCCTGGCCCTTCATGGAGCCACGCTGCACCTTGCGGTGAAGAATACGCTTAGGGGCAAGCACTACTGACCCCTCCTCTCGGAGTTACGACGACGAGGACGGGAAGAGCCCTCGAGTGCAGGGTTGGGAACAGGCTGGCCCGGGAGCTTCTCGCCCAGGTAGATCCAGACCTTCACGCCGCAAGCGCCCATGGTGGTGCTGGCGACAGCCGTGCCGTAGTCAATCTTGGCACGGAGGGTGTGCAGAGGCACGCGACCCTCGCGGTACCACTCACGACGGCCCATCTCGGCACCGCCGAGACGACCGGAGCACTGGATACGGATGCCCTTGGCGCCGGCCTTGCGGGCGGACTGGACAGCCTTGCGCATAGCGCGACGGAAGGCAACGCGGCCCTCGAGCTGCTCGGCGATAGACTGAGCAACGAGGTTGGCGTCGAGCTCGGGGCGCTTGATCTCGACAACGTCGACGGAGAGCTGGCCCTTGGAGACGCCAGCGACCTTCTCGAGCTCGGTGCGGAGGGTATCGATCTCGGCACCCTTCTTACCGATGACAACGCCGGGGCGAGCGGTGAGGATGATGACCTTCACCTTGTCGCCAGCGCGCTCGATCTCGACGCGGGAGACAGCTGCGCGGGAAAGACGCTTCTCGAGGTACTTGCGGATCTCGAGATCGTTACCGAGGGTCTTAGCGTAATCCTTCTCTGCGAACCAGCGGGAGCGCCAGTTCTCGGTGATGCCAAGACGGAAGCCGGTGGGGTAGACTTTCTGACCCATACAGCTTTACGCCTCCTTTCGAGGAGCAACGACGACGGTGATGTGGGAAGTACGCTTCAGAATGCGAGAAGCGGAACCCTTGGCGCGGGGACGGATGCGCTTAAGCGTCGGGCCCTCGTCAACATAGGCAGCGGCGACAACCAGGTTGTCGGCACGCAGACCGTTGTTGTTCTCGGCGTTCGCAACGGCGGAACGGAGAACCTTCTCGACATCCACGGCGACGGCGCGGTCGCAGAAGTGGAGGATGTCGAAGGCCTGAGCGACAGGCTTGCGGCGGATCAGATCGACCACCAGGCGGGCCTTGCTGGGGGAAACACGCACATACTTAGCGACGGCGCGAACCTCGGTGGCCTCAGTTTCAATAGACTTAGTTGCCATTTACGGTTAACCCCCTATTTGGCCTTGTGGCCACGGAACGTACGAGTCGGCGCGAACTCGCCGAGCTTGTGACCAACCATGGACTCGGTAACATACACGGGCACATGCTTGCGGCCGTCGTGGACGGCGATGGTGTGACCAACCATCTCGGGGAAGATGGTGGACGCGCGGGACCAGGTCTTCACGACGTCCTTCTTGCCAGCCTCGTTCATCGCGGTGATACGCGAGAGAAGGCGAGTCTCCACGAACGGGCCCTTTTTGAGACTTCTGCTCATAAGTGCTTTCTCCTAAAACTCGGTATCCGAAATTACTTCTTACGGCGACGAATGATGTGCTGGTTCGAGACCTTCTTCTTCTTGCGCGTACGAAGGCCCTTCGTCGGCTTACCCCAGGGGGTAACAGAGGGACGACCAGAGGTGTGGTTCTTGCCCTCGCCACCGCCGTGCGGGTGGTCGACAGGGTTCATGACGGTACCGCGGACGGTCGGGCGCACGTTCATGTGACGCTTACGGCCGGCCTTGCCGATGACGATGTTGGCGTGATCGGCGTTGCCGACCTCACCGACGGTGGCGCGGCAGGTAACGAGGATGCGGCGCATCTCGGAGGAAGGCATACGGACGATAGCGTACTTACCCTCCTTACCCATCAGCTGGCAGGAGTTACCGGCGGAACGGGCGATAGCGGCGCCCTTACCCGGCTGGAACTCGACAGCGTGGATGAGCGTACCGACGGGGATGTCGGCGAGGGGCAGAGCGTTGCCCGGCTTGATGTCGGCGTCAGAACCGGACATGATGGTCTGACCGACCTCGAGGCCCTTGGGGGCCAGGATGTAGCGCTTCTCACCGTCAGCGTAGTGCAGCAGAGCGATGCGAGCGGAACGGTTCGGATCGTACTCGATCGTGGCAACCTTGGCGGGCACGCCGTCCTTGTTGCGCTTGAAGTCGATCACGCGGTAACGACGCTTCACGCCGCCGCCCTGGTGGCGGGTGGTGATGCGGCCGTTGTTGTTACGACCGGCCTTCTTGGGCAGGGGCTCGAGAAGAGACTTCTCGGGCTTGGTGCAGGTGATCTCGGAGAAATCGGAGATCGTCTGCCAACGCCTACCAGCGGAGGTCGGCTTAAGGTGCTTTACAGCCATTACAATCCCTTTCAATAGGAATCCGTTAGCCATCGCAGACAGGGATTCGAGGTTCTGCCTCGGGTGCGATGACACCGGACGTATACACGGTTCCGGGCGTGTCCATTTTATACGCCCGAAACCTTGAGCTCCCGCCTCCCCTATTTGGGAGGCATGAGCTCACTCAACAGCAGCGAGTCTTAGGCCTGGTTGCCAAAGACCTCGATGGTGTCGCCCTCGGCCAGCGTGACGATGGCCTTCTTCCAAGAACGGGTCTTGCCGGCGACATAGCGCACGCGCTTGGTCTTGGGCTTGACCGTCAAGGTGTTCACGCGAACGACCTTGACGCCGAAGATCTCCTCGACAGCGTCCTTGATCTGATACTTGTTAGCATCCTTGGCGACCTCGAACGTGTACTTGTTCTGCTCCATGCCGGAGAAGGAACGCTCGGACACGATCGGACGGATGATGATCTCGTGGGCGGTCATTTATGCAAGCACCTCCCCGAAGTGAGCGGCGATGTCGGCGGGCATCAGCACAGCGTTGTTGTTGACGAGATCGTAGGTGTTGGCCTCGTCAGCGGTGATGATGAACGTCTTGGGAATATTGCGGAACGACAGGTAGGCGTTGACGTCCTCATCGCGAACGATGATGGTCAGACGCTTACCCTCAAGGCCGAGAGCCTTGAGCATGGCGACGGCAGCCTTGGTGGAAGGCTTCTCGAAGCCGTAGTCGTCGACGAGCACGAGCTCGCCATCGGCCAGCTTGGCGGACAGCGCGGAGCGCATAGCCAGCTTGACCTCCTTGTTGTTCATACGCTTAGCGTAGGAACGGGGCTTGGGGGCGAAGACAACGCCACCGTGACGCCACTGGGCAGCACGGATGGAACCCTGGCGGGCACGGCCGGTGCCCTTCTGACGCCAAGGCTTCTTGCCGCCACCGGAAACCTCAGAGCGGCCCTTAGCAGACTGGGTGCCCTGACGCCAAGAGGCCATCTGGCACTTGACGATGTGGTGCATAACGTGGATGTTCGGCTCGATGCCGTACACCTCAGCGGCGAGCTCGGCCTCGGCGACCTTCTTGCCCTCGCTGTTCTTTACTTCAAACTTTGCCATTTAAGTGTTCTCCTTGGTATGACGCTGGGCTAAATGGGCTGGGCCCTTAGGCCATACGGATGGCGACGAGACCATTCTTGGCACCCGGGACAGCGCCCTTGACCAAGATGAGGTTCTGCTCGGCATCGATGCGGACAACGGAAAGGTTCTTGACGGTAACGCGCTCGTTACCCATGTGACCGGCCATCTTGACGCCCTTGAGGACGCGCGCAGGATAGGCGCACTGACCGATAGAACCGGGGTGACGCTGGAAGTGAGAACCATGCGTCATAGGACCGCGGCGCTGACCCCAGCGCTTGATGCGACCCTGGAAGCCCTTACCCTTGGAGGTACCGATGACGTCGACCTTCTCGACATCAGCGAAATCAGCGACGGTGACGACCTCGCCGACCTTGTGCTCCTCGCCGTTCTCGACGCGGACCTCACGAAGGAAGCGGACAGGCTCGACGCCGGCCTTGGCGAAGTGACCAGCCATGGGCTTGTTCACGTTCTTGGCCTTGATGTCGCCGAAACCGATCTGGACGGCGTCATAGCCGTCGGTTGCCTGAGTTTTAACCTGCGAGACAGCGCAGGGGCCAGCCTGGATGACCGTGACGGGAACGACGTTATCGTCCTCGTCCCAAACCTGGGTCATGCCAATCTTGCGGCCGAGAATCATGCTGATCAAGATATGATCCCAACTCTCGCGTGGTCTTGGGACAATGCGTACACCACCGAGCGTACGCCCCTAGAGGACCACTACTTACACGACGTGCTCCCCAGCCTTGTATTGCGTCCGGACTACCTGACAACCCTATTAAGCAGGCATTTTGTCCAGCCAGAATACTCCCCTGGTTACACACAGCTGTTTAGTATACACGGCTGCGGGCGTATCCATCGAGATTCATATTTCACTCACATTGTTTACGCAGGTAAAGTGCGTGGATGGCTCCTGGGCACGGCGGAGGGCCGGAGAAATATATTAAGGTCCCTGCTCTACAGTCCTGCGCAAGACGGAGAGCACATTAAGTGCTCTCCTTTGCGTGCGGAACTCGCGATGACCTTAATATATTTCTCCGGCCCTCCGCCGTGCTCGGGAGACGACACGTTGATGTCTGCTTAACTCTGCTCGCTCAGCTAATTACTTTGTTGAGGATCGATGATTTGCTGCAAGATAAACTTGGATTGGGGCGCGTTGCCTTCTTCTCCCGACTTTTCCTCTTCGAAATCGAAAATCATGATGGCGCAGTTGGGGAGTTTTGTTGGGAACTCGAAGCCCCCTGGGGCTACAGCCTTGATAAATTGGCGGCTGGCGCTGCCGTGGCTTACTGCTAGGAGGGTTTCGATGCCCTTGGCGCCCATGAGATTGGTGAGGGTGCCTACCATGCGCTCCTGCAGGGCATGGCTTCCTTCTCCGCCAAATGAGATCAGGTCCTCGCCGGGGTCCCAGACGTCGGTGGGCAGGGCGTCGTGGGGGCCTTCTTCGAAGGTGCCGTAGCTGCGCTCGATGATGCCTTCGCAGGGCTCGACTGCTGCATCCGGGCCGAGGAGTTCGGTTGCGACGAGACTTGCCGTGTCCATGGCTCGGCCTAAGGGCGAAGAGACCACTTTGTCTGGAACGACGCCGTGGTCCTTGAGCCATGCGGCTGCCATTCCCGCTTGTTTGCGGCCGAGGTCGGTCAACGGAGAATCGCAGCGGCCCTGGACCAGCTTTTTAACGTTGAATTCTGTCTGACCGTGGCGGAGTAGATATAGACGCTTCATGCTCTCCCCTTCTGTATAACTTGCTCTACCGGCGCAGCCCTACTCGTGGGTATGGCCTACGTAGTCTTCGTCGATCGTAATCTTTGCGACCGACTTGGGATATTCCGATTCGACCCGTTGTGCCAGCGCGTGCTTTAGGTCCTCGGCGCTCATCGCCAAATCCGAGGGGCGTACGCAGTCAAAGATCACGTTGGTATGCGTGGGACCCGGAACACAGCGTAGGTCGTGGATCGAGAGGCGGCTATCAATCTCCTGGGCCATGGCGTTAATGCGCAAACGCATGATTGCCACCTTGGGATCGTCGGTCACGATAGGGTCGTAATGGAGCGTGACGATCATGCCGTCTTCGACCCTAAACGACTGCTCGATGTTATCGAGCGTGTCGTGACTTTCCAGCGGGCTGGTCTCGGCTGCCATCTCGGCGTGGGCGCTCGCAAACTTCCTGCCCGGACCGTAATCGTGCACCATCAGGTCGTGGACGCCCAAAACGCCGGGGTAGCTCATGATCTTGTCTCGAATGTGCTTGACCAACTTGGGGTCGGGCGCCTGGCCCAAAAGCGGGCTCACCGTATCTTGAATAAGTTCAAAGCCGCTCCAGCCAATATAGGCGCCAACGGCAAGGCCGACCCAAGCGTCAAGATTGATGTGCGTCACCTGCGAAACAATTGCGCACGCTAACACGGCGCCTGTGGCAAGGACATCGTTCTTGGAATCCTGAGCGGTCGCATGCAGCGTCTCGGACTCAATGCGATCGCCGAGCTTTTGGTTGAGGGCCGCCATCCACAGCTTAACGACCATCGAAAGCGCAAGGACTGCCACCAGGGCAAGCGAGAACTCGACAGGTTCGGGGTTGACAATTCGCTCCACCGACGACTTCACCAGCTCAACGCCAATAAGCAGCACGAGCGCCGCCACGACCAGTCCCGAGAGATACTCGTAGCGACCGTGACCGTAAGGATGCTCGGGGTCGGCCGGCTTGCTCGCCAGCCTGAAGCCCAGCACGCTCACGATATTCGAGCTGGCATCGGACAGGTTGTTCATGGCATCCGCCACGATCGAAACCGATCCCGACAGCACGCCAATTGCACCCTTCGCAGCGCATAGTGCCACATTGGCGAGAATACACACCACGCCCGTCAACGTGCCCACGAGCGCACGGTCGCCCTGCGCACGACGAACAATCCACTCGACCATCCTCATCAGCCCCCACGGTACTACCTAATATCTATTGCTCAAACGGATTGTAGTGTAGCCACTTTGTCCTCCAGATACAAAAAGGCCGCAACCCACACGAGCCACGGCCTTGGAACATGACAAAGGAATCGTCCTTTGTCGCACAGGTTTATGCGCTTACTTCAGCAGCGCTCGCCACTGTTTCGGACGAATCGGCTTCGTCTTCTGCCGCCCACCCCTTCGCCGGCACCACGCCAAAGCAGTAGCTCAGCGCCGCAGACACCGCAAATGCCACACCGCCGGCAACACAGCACCACAGCAGGTTCGAGATGCCGCCCGTGGCAAAGCCAATGACCATGAGGACATTCGTCATGCCGATGGTATAGGCCGTAACGTGGCCCACGGCTGCAACAAGGCCTCCGACGGCGCCGCCAATGGCCATGCACGTCAGGCACCTGCCATATTTAAAGCCGCAACCGTACAGCGCCGGCTCGCTTACACCGCCAAGAACACCCGAGATTGAATAGCCCAGCATGAGCGCCTTCTCGTCCTTATCCGCAACGCGGAGCGACGCGCCAAAGGGCATGCCCCAAACGGCGAACGTTGCCATCGTCGCGGCGATCAGGATGCACGAATCCGTTCCCACACTCATAAACTGCGCATAGGCGAGCGATAGGACAACGTTGCTGACGCCCGCGATCTTTAGGAACTCCCAACCCGCGGCAAGCCCCATGAGCGTGAGCAGCGACACGACGCCACCGGAATTGCCAAGCATAAACATAAGCTGGCCCAGCAGCATGCCCAGATAGCTGCCCGCCGGCGCCGTGATACACAGCGAAACCGGAACCATGACAAGCATGGTCGCAAACGGAACGAACGAAAACGCCATGGCCTTGGGGATAATGCGCTGAAAGAAACACTCCACTCGCCACAGCACGGGCACCGAGATGAGAACCGGAATAACAGTCGTCGTGTAATCGTTGACCGGCGCGGGAACCAGACCATACACATAAGTCATCGATGCCCCCGCCGTCGATGCGGCATCGACAAGCTTAAGCAGATCGGGTGCAATCAATACGCCGCCCAGCATCATACCCAGCTGCTCCGAGCAACCGAGCTGGCGGGCGGCCGCCCAACCAAGATAAATGGGCAAAAAGTAGTAGCCGGCGTTGTAGAGCCAACTGTAGAACAGGCGATAGATTTCGGAATCGGCAGACCACAGGCCCAGCATGCCTTCGCCCATAATGACGGCGACGGTGCGGAACAATGCCGCGCAGACAATAAACGGCAGAGCCGACATCATGCTTTTGGACAGATAGTCCACCACGGCCATGGCGTTTGATGAAACCGTCGTTGTAAACGAGGTGTTAGAAACTTGTGGCATGGAACGCCTTTCCCAATGTGACATGCGGACTGTCCCTTTGTCACATCGTGCGGTACTGACCGATTGCGCGGTACTTTTCGTAGCGGAGGTTTGTGAGGGTCGCGTCGTCGAGCTGCCCAAGCGTATCGAAGGCATCAAATGCCGAGGATATGACGGCACCGGCGATCTCCTCATGCGACAGGCCCCTATCGTCAACAATGCCGTCGATGATGCCGAGCGCCAACAGATCGGGGGCCGTGAGCTTAAGCGCCTCGGCGGCCTCATTCGCGCGCTCGGTATCCTTCCACAGGATCGATGCACAGGCCTCGGGGCTCACGACCGAATAGGCCGAGCTCGAGAGCATCAGGATGCGGTCGGCCACGGACAGCGCCAGCGCGCCACCAGAGCCGCCCTCGCCTGTCACCACCGAGACGATCGGCGTCTTAAGGCCGCTCATCTCCATAAGATTCTGGGCAATCGCCTCGCCCTGGCCGCGCTCCTCGGCACCGATGCCGCAAAACGCGCCCGAAGTATCAACCAGGCACAGAACCGGTCGACCAAACTTTTCGGCCTGGCGCATAAGGCGACGCGCTTTGCGGTAGCCCTCGGGATGCGCCATGCCAAAGTTGCGGCGCATACGCTCTTTGGTCGTGGTGCCGCGCTCGATGGCGATAACCGTCACGGGACGTCCGTCTTTCCAGCCAATGCCACCCACCACGGCGGCGTCGTCACCAAAGTAACGGTCGCCATGCAGCTCCACAAATCCGTCCAAGCCCAGCGAGATCATCTCGCCCGCCGTGGCACGATCTGCCGAGCGGGTCTGCTTGACAATCTCGAGCGCGGTTTTTGGCGCGGCCGTGCGCTTAAACAAGTGCCCAAGCTTTTTGCCGCGGCGACCCGTATGCACGATCTCATGCGGTGCCCCCATGCCGGGCGCGTGCCCTTCGTGCAGCGCCAGCAGCTCGCCTACCGTGAGCGCAATCTCGCCACGCGGAACAACGGCATCGCAAAAGCCGTGCTCCAGCAAAAACTCTGAGCGCTGGAATCCCTTGGGCAGGCGCTTGTGCATGTTCTGCTCGATCACGCGCGGGCCGGCAAATGCCGTCAGGGCATCGGGCTCGGCCAGGATAATGTCGCCCTCCATGGCAAAGCTCGCGGTTACACCTCCGGTCGTGGGATCGGTGAGCACCGTGATATACAGGCCGCCCGCCTCGCTGTGGCGCCTAACCGCCGCAGAAATCTTGGCCATCTGCATGAGCGAGGTCACGCCCTCCTGCATGCGGGCGCCGCCCGATACGGTAAAGCCAACGACCGGCAGCCCCAACTCGGCCGCGCGCTCAAAGACACGACAGATCTTCTCGCCCACCACGGAGCCCATTGAGCCCATCATAAAGTTGGCATCCATAAAGAAGAGCGCGGTATCGCAGCCGCAGATTTTGCCCCTGCCGCACACAACGGCATCGCGCTCGCCCGAACGCTCGCTCACGCTCTTAAGCTTGTCGGCATAACCGGGAAACGAGAGGAAGTCCTTCGACGCCAGATTGGCATCCCATTCCTCAAAGGTACCCGCGTCGACCGTCATGCGCATGCGCGCGCGACCGCTCACGCGAAAGTGTTTGCCGCAACGAGGGCAGACCTCCAGGTTGTCGTGCAGGCGCGCCTCATCGATCACGCGGCGGCACTCCGGACACTTGATAAACACGTGGCGCGCGGGGAACTCGGCGCACGACTCGGTTATCGGCCCCTCGAGGACGTTGACCGTCTTCGCTTTTCTATTCATCAGCATAGAGATGCCCCATCAGATCGGTGTGGTACATGCCCGACAAAAACTCGTCGTTTGCCAGCACGTCGAGCTGAAGCTCGCTATTTTCGCTCACGCCCTCAATCACGAGCTCGCCCAGGGCCGAGCGCATCTTGCGAATGGCACCGTCACGCGTGGGCGCGCACACGATGAGCTTGCCGAGCATGGAGTCGTAGTACGGCGGAACGTTCGCTCCGGTAAACATGGCGGAATCCCAGCGCACGCGCGGACCACCCGGCACACGCAACGCGGTGACCGTTCCGCATGACGGCAGAAAGTCCGGCGTTTCGGCATTGATGCGGCACTCCATGGCGTGGTTGCGCACCGGCATGTCCTCCTGCTCAAAGGGCAGAGGCTGGCCGGCTGCCACGCGCAGCTGCCACTTGACCAAGTCGGTATCGGTCACAAACTCCGTAACCGGATGCTCAACCTGCAGGCGCGTGTTCATTTCCATAAAGTAGAAATTGCCGTCGTCCGAGTACAGAAACTCGATGGTGCCAGCGCCCTCATAACCGACGGCACGAGCCAAGTCGCGCGCCGCCTTGTGCATGCGCGCGCGAATATCATCGCGTCCGTCGAGGCACGGCGCGGGGCTCTCCTCGATCAGCTTTTGGTTGCGGCGCTGCACCGAGCACTCGCGCTCGCCGAGCGAAAACACATGGCCCTGCTTATCGGCCATAATCTGCACCTCGACGTGATGCGCCGGCGCGACGAACTTCTCCATGTAGCACTCGCCGTCGCCAAAAACGGCCTCGCCCTCGGCACGTGCTTCAATAAAGGCCTTTGCCGCATCTTCCACGCGCTCGACCTTGCGAATACCGCGACCGCCGCCGCCCGCGCGCGCCTTGATGAGCACGGGGCAGCCGATGCGCTCGGCCTCGGCCGTCGCCTCCTCGGGGCTTTTGAGCAAATCGCAGCCCGGCACGATGGGCACGCCCGCCGCGGCAGCCGTTCGACGCGCGGCGTCCTTGTCGCCCATACTGTCGATGACCTCGGCCGAGGGACCAACAAACGCCAGACCGTACTTGTCGCAGTCGCGCACGAAGCTCGCCTTCTCGGAAAAGAAACCGTAGCCAGGATGGATCGCCTTTGCTCCCGACTTTACGGCACAGGTGAGCACGGCATCGTCGTTGAGGTAGCTCTCGGCAAGACGCGGGCCGCCGATGCAATACGCCTCGTCGGCAAGCTGCACGTGTAGCGCGTCCGCATCGGCCGTGGAATAAACGGCGACGGTCTTGATGCCCATATCGCGGCACGCGCGGATAACACGGACCGCGACTTCGCCGCGGTTGGCGATGAGCACTTTGTCGAACATGAAGCCTTCCTTAACTTTCGTGCATGAGTGCAAAAGACATATCGGCGCGGCAGCAAACCTCACCGTTGACGCTCGCAGTACCCGTCGCAAAGCGGAACGGCCCGCGCGCACGCGTGATGGAGCACACTAGATCCACCGTGTCGCCCGGGCGCACCGGACGCTTAAAGCGCACCTTGTCCAGACTCGTGTAGAACGGCGTCGCGCCGCGCGCCTCCTCATCGCCCATCAGCAGCACGCAGCAGTTCTGGGCGAGCATCTCGCACTGAATCACGCCGGGAACGACCGGGTTTCCCGGAAAATGTCCCTGCAAAAAGTACTCGTCGCCTGTAATCGTGATCTTGCCGTGGGCCTCGTCGCCCACCAGCTCGGCTTCGTCGAGCAAAAGCATCGGCTCGCGATGCGGTAACAGCTTCTTGAGCTCTTCTTTGTTCATGGATATCACCTATCCGATCCTCATGAGGCAGCTGCCAAACTCCACGAGGTCGCCGTCGGCCACGCAGATCTCGAGCACCTCACCGTCTGCCTCGGCCGTCACCTCGTTGAGAACCTTCATGGCCTCGATGATGCAGAGGGTCTCGCCGGCCTTGACCTTGGAGCCCACGCGCACAAATGGCTCGTCGCCCGGCGCAGGGGCAGCATAGAAGACGCCCACCATGGGAGCAGTCACCTCGGTGCCCTTGGGCTCCGGCGCGGCGGCAGGTGTCTGCGTGGCGGGTTCCGGTGCGGCAGGCGCGACTGTGGGAGCTGCAACTTGAGCGGCCATGGCGCTCGGCATAGGCATGGGCACGGCAACCGGCTGCGCCACACTCGCGCGCTCGAGTTCGACCGCGGTGCCATCGGGCTCCTCAACACGTACGCGCGTAAGGCCGCGGTCCTCCATCACATCGGCTATCTCGGCAAGTCTTTTGGAATCCATGCTCTAGCTCCTCGTATATCTACGCAGCGCGATGGCGGCGTTGTGCCCGCCAAAGCCCAGGTTGGTCGAAAGCGCCCAGGTAAGGTCGGCGCGAACCGCTCGATTAGGCGTGTAATCAAGATCGCAGGCGGGATCGGGCGTGTGGTAGTTAATGGTCGGGGGCACCACGCCCTGCTCGAGCGCCATGGCACAGGCCATGACCTCGATGGCACCCGTGGCACCGATCATGTGCCCGGTCATCGACTTGGTCGACGAGACGTGTGCGGCGCGTGCCGCGTCCTCGCCGAGCGCCCGCTTAATGCCTGTCGTCTCGGACGAATCGTTGAGCTTGGTCGAGGTGCCGTGGGCGTTGATGTAGAGACCCTCGGAAGGCTTGACGTCGCCCTCGGCTACCGCCAGCGATATCGCACGGGCAATGCCGGCGGCATCGGGGTCGGGACTCGTAATGTGATAGGCATCATCGGTGTTGCCGTAGCCCACGACCTCGGCATAAATGTGCGCACCGCGCGCCTGCGCATGCTCCATGCTCTCGAGTACCAGCACGCAGGCGCCCTCACCCATCACAAAGCCATCGCGGTCTGCGTCGAACGGGCGGCAGGCCGTCGCGGGATCGGGGTTGGTGGTCAATGCGCGGCAGGACGTAAAGCCTGCAACAGCATCGGGGATAATGGCCGCCTCGGCACCGCCCGCGAGGATCGCGTCGGCATAGCCGTGCTTAATAGCACGGAACGCCTCGCCCACCGCATGGGCCGAGGTCGCGCACGCAGTCACGACTGGCAGGGTCGGTCCCTTTGCCTTGTGACGGATTGCGATATTGCCCGATGCCATGTTGGGGATCATCATCGCGATCATGTAAGGCGATGCGCGGCGGGGCCCACGGTCGGCAATCGTATGGACGTTGTCGACGAGCGTCTGCATGCCGCCCACGCCCGACCCCACGTAAACGCCCAGGCGCTCGCGATCGATGGCGCCTTCGGCATCAAAGCCCGCATCGTGCATTGCCTCGTCCGAAGCCACCAGCGCAAACTGAACGCAGGGGTCCAGATGCTTGGCGTCGCGCTTGCCAAAGTACTCGTTGCCGTCAAAGCCCTTGACTTCGGCCGCCACCTTGACGGTAAACGCATCGGTATCAAAGTGCGTGATCGGGCCGATGCCACAGGTCCCGGCGCACATGGCCGCCCAGGTGGCAAGCGCGGTGTTGCCGAGCGGCGATACGGCACCGATGCCGGTGATTGCAACTCTCTGTTCCATCATGGTCTCCTCATCCAAGCCGTTCTTCGGCCCTGGTTTCTACATCGCCATTCCGCCGTCGACGCGCACGACCTCGCCCGTAATGTAAGCAGCCGCATCGCTCGCTAAAAAGCGCACCACGCCGGCCACTTCCTCGGGACGTGCCATGCGCTTAAGGGGAATCTGTTCCTCGGTTGCCGTACGCACCTTCTCCGAGAGCTTTGCCGTCATATCTGTCTCGACAAACCCGGGAGCGACCGCGTTCGCTCGTACGCCACGAGGCGCAAGCTCGCGCGCCACCGCCTTGGTAAGCCCTATCACGCCCGCCTTGGAAGCAGCGTAGTTGGCTTGCCCGGCATTGCCCATCAGGCCCACGACCGAGCTCATGTTGACGACGCAACCGCCGCGCTGGCGCATAAAGGTCTTGGTGAGCGCGCGCGTCATATTGAATGTTCCCTTGAGATTGACATCGAGCACGCGATCGAATGCGTCATCGCCCATGCGCATGAGCAGGCCATCGCGGGTGATGCCGGCGTTGTTGACGAGCGCCCAAATGGAACCAAAGTCGTTGAGGACCGCTTCCACGCACGCGTTGACGGCAGCGGGATCGGCCACGTCGCATTGATATGCGCGTGCCGTGGCGCCAACCGCCTCACAGGCTTCGCACGTCTTGCGCGCCGCATCGACGCTGCCGGCATAGACGACGGCGATATCAAAGCCGTCCTCCGCCAGACCGACAGCGCAGGCGCGGCCGATACCCCGCGAGCCGCCCGTGACCAGTGCCACGCGACGTGAGTCGTTGCGCTCGAGCGCGCCGTTGTTCAAGTTGCCCATGTCATTCCTTTCGGGTTACAGCCCTGTGGACTATGCGAGCTCGTCGGCAATAGCTGCGACCTGCTCGGCCGTTTCGCACGAATACACGCGAACGTCGCTCAGCGTACGCTTGACCAGGCCCGACAGCGTTTTGCCAGGGCCGACCTCAATAAACGTGTCGATGCCCTGATTCTGCAGAGTATGCAGCGTGTCGACCCAACGAACGGCATGACTCACCTGATTGGCCAAGACATCCGATGCCGCTCGCGGGTCCGCCGGATAGGGCGCCGCCGTCATGTTTGCCATGACCGGAATCAGCAGCGGTGACGGCGCGTGGCCGGCCTGGATATACGTCGCCAGCCCCTCAGTCGCCTCGGCCATATAGGGGCTATGAAATGCGCCCGACACCGCGACTTTCATAGCGCGGCCGCCAGCCTCTTTTACTAGGACGTCGAGCTCCTGCAGCGCCTCGGGCGCTCCGGCAACAACCGTCTGCTGCGGACTGTTGTAGTTGACCGGCCAGCAGTCCTCGCCGGCCTGTTTTGCCAGGTTCTCGACTTGCGCCGCATCGAGCTTGATGACGGCGCGCATGCCGCCCGGATGGCGCTCGGCAGCCGCGGCCATCAGCGCCGCGCGCTCGCACACGAGCTCAAAGCCCGCTCGCGTATCGAACGCCCCCGCAAAGGTGAGCGCGGCGACCTCGCCAAGCGAAAAACCCGCACAGGCGGCAGGTACCACGCCGCGCTCACGCAGGGCGGCAGCCGCTGCCAGATCGTGAACGAACACGCACGGCTGCGTGTTCTCGGTCTGCGAGAGTTCCTCCTTGGAGGCGCTTCGGCACTGCTCACTGGTCCCCGGGCGCACCTCGTCGACAATGGCGAACACCTCGGCAGCCGCCGGCGATGTCTCGATCAGGTCGACGCCCATCGCGGGATGCTGGGCACCCTGACCGGCAAATAGAAACGCTACGCTACCCATGCGGACGCACCCTTCAGGACATGCTCGGCGCCATCGACCAGATCGTCGACGATTTCGCGTGCGCTCTGGCGTTCGTTGACCATGCCGGCAATCTGTCCGCACAAAAACGAACCCTCTTCGTAATTTCCGTCCTTTGCGGCTTTACGAAGCGCGCCCGTGCCCATGGCCCCGAGCTCCTCGGGGCTTGCGCCCGCCGCCTCGTTCTTGGCATACGCGTTGGTGAAGGGGCTCTTGAGGGCGCGAACCGGATGTCCCGTCGAGCGACCGGTCGCACGCGTCGAGGTGTCGTTGGCCTTCAGGACCATCTCCTTGTACTGCTCCGATACGGTGCACTCATCTGCGATCAGAAAGCGCGTACCCACCTGCACGCCGGCGGCGCCCAGCATAAAGGCGGCCGCCACGCCGCGGCCATCAGCGATACCGCCAGCCGCAACCACGGGAATATCGACCGCATCTACAACCTGCGGCACCAGTGCCATCGTCGAGGTCTCGCCAATATGGCCGCCTGATTCGGTACCCTCGGCAACCACGGCAGTGGCTCCACGACGCGCCACGAGGCGCGCCAGCGCCACCGAGGCAACGACCGGGATGACCTTGATGCCCGCCTCGTTCCACGCCTTCATGTACTTGGTGGGATTGCCGGCACCCGTCACGACGACCGGCACCCGCTCGTCAATCACGACCCGCGCGACCTCGTCGGCAAACGGGCTCATGAGCATGACGTTGACGCCAAAAGGCTTATCCGTCCTGGCGCGCAGCTCATGAATCTGGTCGCGCAGCCAGTTGGCGTCGGCGTTCATGGCCGCGATAATCCCTAAGCCGCCCGCCTCGGACACTGCGGACGCCAGCGAGGCGTCGGCGATCCAGGCCATACCGCCCTGGAACACGGGCTTTTCGATGCCGAGCAGATCGCAGAGAGGAGTCTTGAGCATCTCTACTTCTCCAATGCCGCCTCGACCGTATCGGCGAACTCGCCGACCGTCTTGGGGTTCTCCTCGGTATCGAGCTGGATGCCAAACTCGTCCTCAACGGCGACGAGGATCTCGACGGTGCCCAGACTGTCGAGACCAATCTCCTCGAGCGTGGACTCGGGCTTCATCTCGACGTCGTCAAGACCAGCGGTCTCGCGGATCACGTCGCAAACGCGCTCGAAGGTCTTCTGATCTGCCATGGTAGTTCTCCTTTGTTTGTGCCCTTGGGGCGTTTTTATTTCCTATGTGCGACTACTTCCAACGAAGTAGATAGCCACCTATATCCAGACCGGCGCCAAATCCAACGAGGGCGATGGTGTCGCCCGTGTGCAGCGCGCCGGTATTTGCCAGTCGATCGAGAGCAAGCGGAATGCAGGCGCTCGAAATATTGCCGGTCTCGCGCAGCGTTCGAACCACGCGCTCGTCTGGCACGCCAAGGCGCTTGACCGCCTGACTCAGGATTCGTTCGTTAGCCTGATGGAATACAAAATGATCGATGTCCTCGACCGAAATGCCCGCATCGCTCGCAAGCTTATGGACCGTGTCGCAGATGGCGTTGACGCCGAACTTGAACACGCGGCGGCCATTCATGGACAGCACGCTCTCGCTATCTGCGGAGGCCTTAAACGGCGAGGTGCCGACCAGACCGGGAACACGCAACGTCTCGACGTCGGGCGCCGTCGAAAGCTCAACGGCAAGGGGGCTGTCTCCCCCAGCCTCAATCACCGCGGCGCCTGCCCCATCGCCAAAGAGCACGCAGGTGGCGCGGTCGGTCCAGTCGAGCGCACGCGTCATCTGCTCGGCAGCAACGATAAGCACGCGCTTGGCACGACCCCGGGCGATATAGCCCTCGGCAACATCGAGCGCAAATACGAAGCCGGCGCAGGCAGCCGAGACATCGAAGGCAGGGCACGTCGCGCCCAGTCGCTCAGCAACGGCACACGCCTCGGCGGGAACAAGGTGGTCACCCGTCGTCGTCGAGCAGACGATCAGATCCAGCTGGCTCGCGTCGATTCCGGACACCTGAAGTGCCCGCTCGCTCGCCGCTACGGCAAGGTCGTCAAGTGACTCGGTGGTGCAGACGTGTCGACTCTTAATACCTGTGCGGGTAAAAATCCACTCATCCGAGGTATCGAGGAACTCGGACAGCTCGTTATTGGAAACACTGCGCTTGGGAAGCGCCGAGCCTGTTCCAAGAATCGTGAAACCCATCACTAACCTCCTTTGAGTTGTTGATGTGTTTACATCGACCAAGAGAGGATAGCGCATTTCAGTCGTTGTTGACGTGTTAACATTAAATTGTCCAAATGCGACAAAGGCTTCACATTGTGTCTGCCTCTCGACACCATTACGTTATTCACTTATTCATTAAGGAGGTAGCAGCCGATATGGATGCCAAATTAACGATAGTCGACGTAACCGGATCGACCAACGATGACCTGCTCGAAGCAGGAAAACAGGGAGCGCCGCACGGCACAGGACTTGCCGCCCGGGCTCAGACAGCAGGACGCGGCCGGCGCGGCCACAAGTGGGATTCAACCGCCGGCAACCTATTGCTTTCGATTGTCCTGCGTCCATGCGTTAATCCTGCGAAGTACTCTGGTCTTGCTGCCGTCAGCGGCCTAGCGGTGCTCGAGGCGCTCGAAAAACAGGGTCTTGCAAACGAGATTGGCCTCAAATGGCCCAACGACCTGGTCGCGCGTGGACGCAAACTCGGCGGCATTCTGGTCGAGGCCGCACGCGATAACGAAGGCAAACCTTTCGCCGTCTGTGGCATTGGTGTCAATGTGAACTATGCGCCCCAAGAGGTGCCCGATGGCGGCCTGCCGGCAATCGGTCTCTCGGACCTTAACGAGAACGTTCCTGCTGTCGACATGCTCCTCGATGAGGTCTATCACGCAGTTATAGACGCTGTAGATGCCTGGGCAGAACGCCTCAACGCCATGGAAGAAAACACCGGACCGCTCGCGCCCGTCCACGGCGAATATGTCGCTCACCTCAATTGGATTGGAAAGCATGTTATCGCCCGCTCCCCTGCCGGTGACGAGCTGGCGCGAGGCATCTTTAAAACGGTCGATGGCTTTGGTCGTGCGTGCATCGAAACAGAAGACGGCTTGCGATTCTTCCATTTTGAGGAAGCGTCATTGCGCCCCTTGAGTGAGTGGGTCGTCACAGCCAGTCGCTCGGCAGCCTTACCCGGCGATCCAAACCCATCATGCAAAACAAAAGGGCCCCGCTACCGTAATGGCAGCGGGGCCCTTTAAGCTATAAGGAATATCGCTTAGAGCTTGATGTCGATGTCGACGCCAGCGGGGAGGTCGAGACGCATAAGCGAATCAACGGTGCCCGAGGTGGGGTCGAGGATGTCGATGAGGCGCTTGTGGGTGCGCATCTCGAACTGCTCACGGGAGTCCTTGTTCACGTGCGGCGAGCGGATAACCGTGTACAGGTTGCGCTCGGTGGGCAGGGGGACAGGACCGGAAACGCGAGCACCGGTCTTCTGAGCGGTCTCGACGATGAGCTTCGCGGACTGATCGACGACCTCGTGATCATAGCCCTTGAGGCGAATGCGGATCTTCTGGGTAGCCAACTTAAACCTCCAAAGAGTGCGAGAGATGTTCTCGCGGATTACGTAACAGGGAGCTCGAACTTAGGCGTTCTTGCTCATGACCTCGTCCACGATGGACTTGGGCGCGGGCTCATAAGAGTCGAACTGCATCGTGTAGGATGCACGGCCCTGGGTCTGGGAGCGAAGGTCGGTAGCGTAACCGAACATCTCGCCCAGCGGCACCTTGGCACGGATGAGCTTGCTGTTCTTGCGATCCTCCATGCCCTCGATCTTGCCGCGGCGACCGGAGAGGTTGCCCATAACGTCGCCCATGTACTGCTCGGGGGTCTCGACCTCGACAGCCATGATCGGCTCGAGCAGCTGCGGATCGGACTTCTTGAGAGCGTCCTTGATAGCCATGGAACCGGCGATCTTGAAGGCGGCCTCGGAGGAGTCGACCTCGTGGTAAGAACCGTCGAACAGGGTGACCTTAACGTCGAGGACCGGGAAGCCGGCGATAACACCGGTGTTCAGGGCCTCCTGGATGCCCTTGTCGATGGACGGGATGTACTCCTTGGGCACGACGCCGCCGACGATAGCGTTGACGAACTCGTAGCCGAAGCCCTCCTCCATCTTCTCGAGCTTGATGACGGCGTGGCCGTACTGACCGCGACCGCCGGACTGACGGACGAACTTGCCCTCAGCCTTCTCGACGTCGTGACCGGCGGTCTCGCGGTAGGCAACCTGGGGCTTACCGACGTTAGCGTCAACCTTGAACTCGCGGAGCAGACGGTCGACGATGATCTCGAGGTGCAGCTCGCCCATGCCGGCGATGATGGTCTGGCCGGTCTCGTGGTTGGTGGACACCTGGAAGGTCGGGTCCTCCTCGGCGAGCTTGGTCAGAGCCAGGGACATCTTGTCCTGCTCGGCCTTGGTCTTGGGCTCGATGGCAACGTCAATAACGGGCTTAGCGAACTCAATCTTCTCGAGGACGATCTCCTTGCCCTCGGCGCACAGGGTGTCACCGGTGGTGGAGTTCTTGAAGCCGACGCAAGCGACGATGTCGCCGGCGGCAGCGTCGTCACGGTCGATACGCTCGGCGGCATTCATCTCGAGGATGCGGCCGAGGCGCTCGCGCTGACCGTTGGAAGCGTTGACAACGTAGGAGCCGGACTCGGCGCGGCCGGAGTAAACGCGGACGTAGGTGAGCTTACCGACGAACGGGTCGGTCATGATCTTGAAGACCAGGCCGGAGAAGGGCTCGTCGAAGGAAGGATGACGCTGAATCTCCTCGCCGGTGTCCGGATCGGTACCGGTGACGGCCTCAACGTCGAGCGGGCTGGGCAGGTAGTCGACGACAGCGTCGAGCAGCTCCTGAACGCCCTTGTTCTTGTAGGCGGAACCCACGAAGACGAGGTTGAGCTCGTTGGCCAGAACGCCCTTGCGCAGAGCAGCCTTGAGCTCCTCGACGGTGAAGTCCTCCTCCATGAGGATCTTCTCCATGAGCTCGTCGTCAAAGCTGGCAGCAGCGTCAAGGAGCTCCTCGCGCTTGGTGGCAGCGATGTCGGCAAACTCAGCCGGGATCTCGTCCATCGGCTCGGGGTAGGTCATACCCTTCTCGTCGGCCTTGAAGTCCCATGCGGTCATGGTGACCAGGTCGATGACGCCCCAGAAGTTGTCCTCGGCGCCCATCGGGACCTGAGCGGCCACGGCGTTAGCGTCGAGACGATCCTTCATGGTCTCGATAGCGTTGAAGAAGTCAGCGCCCACGCGGTCATACTTGTTGATGAAGGCGATGCGGGGGACGTTGAAGGTAGAAGCCTGACGCCAAACGGTCTCAGACTGGGGCTGGACGCCGGCAACGGCGTCGAAGACGGCGACAGCGCCATCGAGGACGCGCAGGCAGCGCTCGACCTCGGCGGTGAAGTCAACGTGGCCCGGGGTGTCGATGATCTGGATGCGGTAGTCCTTACCGTCCTTGTTCCAGAAGCACGTGGTAGCAGCGGAGGTAATGGTTACGCCGCGCTCCTGCTCCTGAACCATCCAGTCCATGGTGGCAGCGCCCTCATGAACCTCACCGATCTTGTGGGTCTTACCGGTGTAGTAAAGAATACGCTCGGTCGTGGTGGTCTTACCGGCATCGATGTGGGCCATGATGCCGATGTTACGGGTATCGGAAAGCTTGTACTTAGGCTTAGCCATGTTAGTTCCTTACCTTAACTTACCAACGATAGTGAGAGAACGCGCGGTTGGCCTCGGCCATCTTGAAGACGTCCTCACGCTTCTTGACGGAAGCGCCCAGGCCGTTGGAAGCGTCGAGGATCTCATTGGCGAGACGCTCGGCCATGGTCTTCTCCTTGCGAGCGCGGGAGAAGTTGACGATCCAGCGGATACCCAGAGCGGTGGAACGACGGGAGTTGACCTCCATCGGGACCTGATAGGTAGCGCCACCGACACGCTTGGGCTTAACCTCGAGCGTGGGCTTGACGTTGTCCATAGCCTTCTTGAAGGTAGCGAGAGCGTCGCCACCCTCGGACTTCTCGGCAACGATCTCGAAAGCGGTGTAAACGATGCGCTCAGCGGTGGCCTTCTTGCCGTCAAGAAGGACCTTGTTGATGAGCTGAGTCACCAGGCGGTTGTTGTAAACGGCGTCAGGCTGAACCTCACGACGATTAGCTGCTGCACGACGCGGCATGTGAAATCTCCTTAAGTGTCTACCGTGCGGCGCTTAGGCGGCACACGGCGAAAGTATCAAAACGTTATCTGGCTTATTTAGCCTTGGGGCGCTTAGCACCGTACTTGGAACGGGCCTGCATACGGTTCTGGACCGGAGCAGCGTCGTAGGCGCCACGGATGACGTGATAACGGACACCAGGGAGGTCACGGACACGACCGCCGCGGACGAGCACGATGGAGTGCTCCTGCAGGTTGTGGCCCTCACCCGGGATGTAAGCAGTAACTTCGATGCCGTTGACAAGGCGAACACGGGCAACCTTACGAAGAGCCGAGTTCGGCTTCTTGGGGCTCGTGGTGAAGACGCGGGTGCACACGCCGCGCTTCTGGGAGTTGTGCTGCAGAGCAGCGTTCTTGGACTTCTTGGGCACGGAACGACGGCCCTGGCGAACCAGCTGGTTAATAGTAGGCAAAGCGTACTCCTTCTCGAATGATTCCAGCTTTCTGTAAAGTGCAACGGCTTGAATCGAGGGGTCAGCATCCCCCTACGAAACACGCAGTTCGATAGGATACGTGGCGTTAGCTGTGCCGTCAACAGACCACGCCGCCGGGCATATCCTAAAATCGGCACATTTCCGCAAAGCCTACACAAAAGGAATCCCCTCCTGTGCGCTTGGGAGGATCCCCGGACCGGGCGGCCCAGGTTTTAAGTTTGCTGCTCTACAGTCCTGGCTCGCACGGAGGCCACATTAAGTGGCCTCCGGCTCGTGCGGAACTCGCGACAAACTTAACCCCTGTGCCGCCCGGCCCGGGAATCCGACGTGCTCGTTGGGGCAACGTTCCCTTCCAAATAGGGACAGGTTTATTATGGTCGGTTTTATCTGGGGAAACGTCGCACTCCAGCGTTGATCTGCTCTCATCTGTCGCATGGAAATCGGCGGCGTCTTCGGAAGTATATCGCTCGGTCTAACCGTCCATTTAATGCAAAATGGGCCGCCTTCCCTAATAGGAAGCGGCCCCAAATCTTACGAATAGACGATGGTAAAGGGTTCCGACGTTTCGGCGCCCCCTGTTGAAGTGCAGCGTGTGCCCTCAAGCGTTACTGAGACCACTTGGTCGACATCAATCAACTTCGTTGGCACCCAGATGTTCTCTCCGCTATTGCGCGTATAAGAAAAATATAAGTTGAACGCCCCTGCGTCGTCATCTTCGATAATCTGCTCCGATCCATCCTTGTAGGTAACCGTCAACTTCTTCGTGACTGCGTCAATGCCCAGATCATCGATGTGCGTCTGGATGGAAAACGGGCTGATCTCGAGAGGCGAGTCATCGGAGCGGAGTTCCTTAGTATCGACGTACGCTCCAACGCTAAACTCGGGCGTCGATGCCTCGAACGGCTTCGCATCCTCTCCTTCGCCCTCGGTCCACGAGATATTCCAGGTGACCGCATGTTGAAAACCTCGCTCGCGATCCATAGAAGCAAAGTACATCGTGCCATTAATGACAGTATCGCTTGATGTGTCCTTATCAATGGTGCAGCGTGTATCAGCCCATTCCTCGCCGAAGTTCATGCTGGGTGTACCGATGCCTTGTTCTTCTTCACCATAGAGAACAAGTTCGCCTGTCTCTGCTGCCGGCTTGTAGTAGTTAACACCATTTGGATTGGACAGCGTAAACGTCACAGCACCGCAGCCGTTTTGGTCGATAGCCATATCATGAATGTCGAGTGTATAGCCGTTGCCCTCGACGGACAGATTGACCTTCTGGACTGCACCCTCCAGGCTTTGGGGCGCGATACCATCACCAAACTCTCTGGTGTAGGTATATTTCGTCCCCGACGAGCCGCCATTTGTCCAGGTAACGGACTCTCCGTTGCCATGGTTTCCCCAGGCAGAGGCAAAATAACTGGAATTGACAACAGCGTAGGCGACCCCTCCGGTCGCCAGCACTCCGGCAAGACATCCGATTACGGCAACATACAGAGGCTTCGCGTGACCCTTTCGGTGAAGCGGCTCGCCAGCAGCGGCATAAAGAACACGGTCAGCAAGATCGCTATCGGCTTGGACGGACTCGAAGGCCTGCTTGATCTGGTTGGATTTCACGGTCGCCCTCCTCTAGGATGAACTTGAGCTTCGATCTACCGCGAGCTAAACGCGTTCGAACGGTCGCGGCTGGCACATGCAATAACTCGGCAATCTCTGAGGTCGAAAAGCCCAGATAGTAATAGAGCACGATGGGGATACGGAATCGTTCCGGAAGCCGCATGACGTCTAATAGGACGGCCCTAGTCTCATCCTGCGCCGTCGAAAGCGAATCGGCCAGGTTCTCAATATCCTCCACACGCCTCCATGGCTTTCGAAAGAGCGATTTGCATTCATTGATCGTGACCCGGATAAGCCATCGGCGAAGATGCTCCCAGCTTTCAAAATGCGTATCGCTTTTGAGTAACTTTAGAAAGACGTCTTGAGCGACATCGTCGGCGTCGGCGCGATCGCGCAGGTACGTCAAAGCGATTCGAAACACGACATCCCGGTGGTCTTCGACCGCCTGTCTAAAAGCTTGTTCTTCCATAATCACCTCCCGGTGACATTAATGGTTCTCGATGAGGCCCTCACCATAGATACGCTCTTGTCGGGCGAAATGTTTCAAATTCAAGCATGAAAAACCGACCAAATAAACCTGTCCCTTTTTGGCAAGGGATCAACGGAACGCAACAGGTTGAGCATACGCAAGCGAGCGGCCCCCAGAGCGTACAAGGTGGCATGAAAAAGGCAGGGCATTGACCTTTTGGTCATGCCCTGCCTTTTGAATGACAGATTGTAGCTCTGGGGGCCGCGCAGCGACGGAGGTCGCCGCCGTTCGTTAGAACGGCGGAACTAATTACTCCTCGTCGTTGTCCTTGGCCTCTTCGGCGTCGTCGGTGTCCACGAGCTGGTTGAGCAGCTCGTCGAGGGACGCCATGTCCTCGTTGATCGCGCCGTTGGCGGGAGCCTTCTTGTCGTCGATCGGGGCGCCCAGGAGCTCCTCGTCGGCGTCGGCGTGATGCGTCGGAGCGGAGGTACCCAGCAGGATATCGTCCGGACCGTCGGGGCTAAAGACCATCTGCAGCAGCTGCGAGAGGTCTTCCTCGTCGGCAACGTCGTCGTTGTTCTCGAGGATGTAGAGCAGGTCGTGGGCCTCCAGGCCGTCACGGAGCTCCTCGATCGCCTTAGCACCGATACCATCGATGCGCAGCAGATCCTCCTCGGACTTGCCGACCAGGTCGCCGACCGTCTCGATGCCGACCTCGCTGAACTTGTTGGTCCAACGCTGCGACACGCCCAGGTCGTCGAACAGGTACAGGCGAGCCTTCTCGGCGGAGATGGTATGGCCGTTGCGGGTGAACGAACCGTCAGCACCACCGAACTCGTCGTAGCCGGCCCAGTCGAGCTGCTGCGGGAGCTGCTCGTCCAGGTCCTTGAGCTCCACAGGGGCCCACTCAGGCAGCGACTTGGCGTTGGGCGAAGCCGGGCCGTCGATGTCCACGTAGCCGTCGGCCGTGCGATACGTCAGCTTGGCGTTGGCATACGGTTTGAGGCCGGTACCAGCCGGGATCTTCTTACCGACGATGACGTTGGACTTAAGGTCGAGCAGGTGGTCGACCTTGCCCTCGATGGCAGCCTCGGTAAGGACGCCGGCGGTACGGATGAACGAAGCGCTCGACAGCCAGGAGTCGATGTTGGACGCGACCTTGAGCGTACCCAGGATGACGGGCTCGGCCACGGGAGCCTGACCGCCCAGACGGGCAACGCGCTCGACCTCGTCAGCGAACTCGTAGCGGTCGACGTACTGACCAAGCAGGTACTTGGAGTCGCCGGGGTTGGTGATCTGAACGCGACGCAGCATCTGACGTGCGAGCACCTCGATGTGCTTGTCGTTCAGGTCGACGCCTTGGCTGGTGTAGACGTCCTTGACGCTCTCGACGAAGGTGTGCATCGTCGACTCGATGTCGGTCAGCTTGCGCAGGTTGCGGAAGTTGACGAAGCCCTTGGTGATCTGGTCGCCAGCGCGAACCTCGCAGCCGTCCTCGATCTCGGGCATGAAGCGCACCGAAGCGGGGACGCGACGCTCGTCGAGGACACGGGTGTGATCCTCGGAGTCGGTGAGCGTCAGCACGTACTCGGACTTCTCGGGCTTAATCGAGAGGTGACCAGAGTACGGAGCCAGCTCGGCCTCGCGACCCAGGATCTTCTCGTTGACGTTGCCGACGATATCGAACATACGGCTGACCGTAGGCAGACCCTGCGTAATATCGTCGACGCCAGCGACGCCGCCGGAGTGAATGGTACGCATCGTAAGCTGCGTACCGGGCTCGCCGATGGACTGGGCGGCAATAATGCCGACCGCGGTACCGATGGCGACCGGACGACGGGTGGAAAGATCCCAGCCGTAGCACTTCTGGCACACGCCGTACTTGGAGCGGCAGGTGAGCAGCGCGCGAAGCTTGACCTTCTTAAGGCCGGCATCGACCATCTTCTGGATGTCAGCGACCTTCTCGATGTAGCCGTCCTGCTCAAAGAGCACGGTGCCATCGGGAGCCACGACGTCCTCAATGAAGCAACGGCCGACGAGGTCGGTGTTGAGGTCGGTGGTGCCGGGGATGATGAGGTTGTAGGTGACGCCCTCGTGCGTACCGCAGTCCTCCTCGCGGACGATGACGTCCTGGGCCACGTCGACCAGACGACGGGTCAGGTAACCAGAGTCCGAGGTGTGGGATGCGGTATCGACCAGGCCCTTACGGGCGCCGTAGGTCGAAATGAAGTACTCGAGCGGCAGCAGGCCCTCGCGGAAGTTCGCCTTAATGGGAAGGTCGATCGTCTCGCCGGACATGTCTGCCATCAGGCCACGCATGCCGCCGAGCTGACGCAGCTGGGTCTTAGAACCACGGGCGCCGGAGTCGGCCATCATGTAGAGCGGGTTCTCCTCGTCGAACAAGTCGAGCATGAGCGCTGCAACCTTATCGGTACAAGCGGTCCACTCGTTAACGACTTCGATGTGGCGCTCCGTCTCGTTGATGAAGCCCTCCTCGAAGTACTCGTTGATCTGGTCGACGTTGGCCTGGGCGCGATCGAGCAGCTCCTGCTTCTCGGCAGGGATGAGAGCGTCCCACACCGAGATGGTGAGGCCGGCGCGGGTAGCGTAGTGGAAGCCGGAGTACTTGATGGCGTCGAGGATCGGACCGACCTTGGCCTCGGGGTAACGATCGCAGCAGTCCGCAACCAGCTTGGCCACATCGCCCTTGACCATCTTGTAGTTCATGAACTCATAGTCTTCGGGCAGGCACTGGCGGTTGAAGATGATGCGGCCGATGGAGGTCTCGAAGCGCGCGGTCTTGTTGCCGGTGACGTCGTAGTCGACGAACTCGTTCTTGCCGTTCTTGACGCGGAAGATACGGGTGCCGTCCTCGTTGATGACATTGGCGTCGGCAGCGGACACGCGGACCTGAATCTTGGCCTGCATGTCGACCTCGGAGCGGCAGTCATAGGCGTGCAGCGCGTCGTCGAAGCTGGCGAACACGTGGTTCTCGCCCGGCAGACCGTCGCGGACCTGGGTCAGGTAGTACACACCAATAATCATGTCCTGCGAGGGGATGTTGACCGGCTTGCCGGATGCCGGCGAGCGCAGGTTGTTCGCAGAGAGCATGAGCACGCGAGCCTCGGCCTGAGCCTGGCTGGACAGCGGCACGTGGACAGACATCTGGTCGCCGTCGAAGTCGGCGTTGAAGGGCGAGCAGACCAGCGGGTGCAGGTGGATAGCCTTGCCCTCGACCAGAACCGGCTCAAAGGCCTGGATGGACAGACGGTGCAGGGTCGGTGCGCGGTTGAGCAGCACGACGCGGCCGTCGATGACCTCTTCGAGGATATCCCACACAAAGGTGGCACCGCGGTCGATAGCGCGCTTGGCGCCCTTGATGTTCTCGACCTTGCCAAGCTCGACCAGGCGCTTCATGACGAAGGGCTTGAAGAGCTCCAGCGCCATGGTCTTGGGCAGACCGCACTGGTGCAGCAGCAGCTTGGGGTCGGTAACGATAACCGAACGGCCGGAGTAGTCGACACGCTTACCCAGCAGGTTCTGGCGGAAACGACCCTGCTTGCCCTTGAGGGCCTCGGCGAGCGACTTGAGCGGGCGACCGCCACGGCCAGAGACCGGGCGACCACGACGGCCGTTGTCGAACAGGGCGTCCACGGACTCCTGGAGCATGCGCTTCTCGTTGTTCACGATGATCGCAGGGGCGTCCAGGTCGAGCAGGCGCTTGAGTCGGTTGTTACGGTTGATCACGCGACGGTAAAGGTCGTTGAGGTCGGACGCGGCAAAGCGACCGCCGTCGAGCTGGACCATCGGGCGCAGATCGGGCGGAATGACCGGGATGACGTCCAGGATCATGTTCGCGGGGCTGTTGCCGCCCTTCAGGAAGGCGTCAACGACCTCGAGGCGCTTGACGGCCTTCTCGCGCTTCTGCTTCTGAGAATCCTCGTCAGCGATGATGGCCTTGAGCTTCTCGGCCTCGGAGGGGAGGTCGATGGCAGCGAGCAGGTCGCGGACGGCCTCGGCACCCATACCACCCTTGAAGTACATGGAGTAGTAACGGGTCATCTCGCGGAACAGCGGCTCATCGGAGATGAGGTCGCGCTCGGTGAGCTTCATGAAGGCGTTGAAGGCGTCCGTGCGGAGCTGCTTCTCGTCCTTGCACTCTTCCTCGATGTCGACGATGCCGGAGGCGATCTCCTCGGGGGTCAGCGGCTCCTCGTCGGAGAACTCGTCAAAGTTCTCGGGGTCGCCCTGCTCCTTGAGGGACTCGATCTGGCGGGCGCACTCGGCATCGATCTCTTCCAGATCGGCGGCGAGCTCCTCGCGCAGGTCGTCGGCGTCGGCCTCGCGGGCCTCATAGTCAACCTCGGTGATGATGTAGCTGGCAAAGTACAGAACCTTCTCGAGGTCCTTGGACTTGATGTCGAGCATACGGCTCATCGGGAAGCTCGTGGGGCTCTTGAAGTACCAGATGTGGGACACGGGAGCGGCGAGCTCGATGTGGCCCATGCGGTCGCGACGCACCTTGGCCGAGGTGACCTCGACGCCGCAGCGCTCGCAGACGATGCCCTTAAAGCGGATGCCCTTGTACTTGCCGCAGGAGCACTCCCAGTCCTTGGCGGGACCGAAGATCTTCTCGCAGAACAGGCCGTCCTTCTCGGGCTTGAGGGTACGGTAATTGATGGTCTCCGGCTTCTTGACCTCACCGTGCGACCAGGAACGGATCTGGTCGGCGGAGGCAAGGGAGATCTTTACCGAGTCAAAATCAGTAGCTTCGAAATCTGCCACAGTCAACTACTCCTTATCAGTGGTCGTGGCGGCGACAGCCTCGGGTGCCTCGGCGGTCTCGGCATCCTCGGCCTCGACGTCGGTGTCAACGCCGGCGAGCGCAGCCAGGTCGTCGAGAGCAGAGGTCTCCTCGGCGGTCACAGGGGCGGAGGCGTCCTCGTCGGCATCGTGCATGGGCTCGATGTCCAGCGCGAGGGAGCGGATCTCCTTGACGAGAACCTTGAAGGACTCGGGGATACCCGGGACAGGAACGTTCTCGCCCTTGACGATGGACTCGTAGGTCTTGACGCGGCCCACGGTATCGTCGGACTTGACGGTCAGGATCTCCTGCAGGACGTTGGAAGCACCGTAAGCGTACAGTGCCCAAACTTCCATCTCGCCGAAGCGCTGGCCGCCGAACTGGGCCTTGCCGCCCAGAGGCTGCTGGGTAACCAGGCTGTAAGGGCCGGTCGAACGGGCGTGGATCTTGTCGTCGACCATGTGGCCGAGCTTGAGGATGTAGGACGTACCCACGGTAATGGGCTCGCGGAACTCCTCGCCGGTGCGGCCGTCGAACAGACGAGTCTTGCCGCGCTCGTCAAGCTGGGTGACGAACTCGGGGCGCATGTGATCGCCAAAGGCAGCGGTGGCCTTGTTGAGCATGTTCTTGTTGGCACGACGAATGACCTCGGCGATCTCGTCCTCCTTGGCGCCGTCGAAGACGGGCGTAGCGGTGAAGAACGGACCGGGGACGTACTTGTCGGAGTCGGCCTGCTCGGTATCCCAACCGCAGGCAGCAGCCCAGCCAAGGTGGCACTCGAGCAGCTGGCCGACGTTCATACGCGAAGGAACGCCCAGCGGGTTGAGGATAACGTCGATCGGGGTACCGTCAGCCATGTAGGGCATGTCCTCGACCGGCAGAACGTTACAGATAACACCCTTGTTGCCGTGGCGGCCGGCGATCTTATCGCCCTGCTGGATCTTACGACGCTGGGCGACGTAGACGCGCACCTGCTCGTTGACGCCGGGGGCCAGGTCGTCGCCGTTCTCGCGGCTAAAGCGGACGACATCGATGACGCGGCCGTAAGCGCCGTGAGGCATCTTAAGGGAGGTATCGCGGACGTCGTGGGCCTTGGCACCGAAGATGGCGCGCAGCAGGCGCTCCTCGGCGGTCAGAGCGCTCTCGCCCTTAGGCGTGACCTTGCCGACCAGGATGTCGCCAGGGCCGACCTCGGCGCCGATGCGGATGATGCCGTCCTCGTCGAGGTTGGCAAGCATGTCCTCGGAGAGGTTCGGGATCTCGCGGGTGATCTCCTCGGGGCCGAGCTTGGTGTCGCGGGCGTCGATCTCGTGACGGGTGATGTTGATGGTCGTCAGCAGGTCCTCGGCCACCAGGCGCTCGGACACGACGATACCGTCCTCGTAGTTAAAGCCTTCCCACGGCATGTAGGCCACGGTGAGGTTCTGGCCCAGTGCGAGCTCGCCGTGATCGGTCGAAGGACCGTCGGCGAGAGGCTCGCCCTGTTCAACGGTGTCACCGACGCGCACGAGCGGACGGTGGTTGATGCAGGTGGACTGGTTGGAGCGCTGGTACTTGGCCAGATGATACTCGTCCATGCCGCCGGCATGCTTGACGATAATCTTGGCGGCGTCGGCAAAGATAACCTCGCCGGCATTCTTGGCCAGGGTGACCTCGCCGGAGTCCAGAGCGGCGCGACGCTCCATGCCGGTACCGACATAGGGAGCGGCGGGGTGAACCAGCGGCACGGCCTGACGCTGCATGTTAGCGCCCATCAGCGTACGCTTGGCGTCGTCGTGCTCGAGGAACGGGATCAGCGTGGCTGCGACGGAGAGCATCTGACGGGGCGAGACGTCCATGTAGTCGACGTCCTCGACGGGCACGTCGGCGGGAGCACCGAAGGAGCCGTCGAAGTCGCGGGTACGGGCGATCACGGTGTGCGGGCGGACGATCTTGCCCTCGGCATCGGTCGTGATGAACTCGTTGGTCTTGGGATCGAGCGGCGTGTTGGCCGGCGCGATGACGTGCTTCTCTTCCTCGTCAGCGGTCATCCAGTCGATCTGGTCGGTGGCAACGCCGTTCTCGACGCGACGGAACGGGGCCTCGATAAAGCCATACTCGTTGACGCGGGCGTAGAGGGCGAGCGAGCCGATCAGGCCGATGTTGGGGCCTTCGGGGGTCTCGATCGGGCACATGCGGCTGTAGTGCGAGTTGTGAACGTCGCGGACGGCCGTCGGCACGTTGGTGCGGCGGCTGGAGCCGGACTTGTGACCGGCAAGACCACCAGGGCCGAGTGCGGACAGACGGCGCTTGTGGGTCAGACCGGTCAGGGGGTTCGCCTGGTCCATGAACTGCGAGAGCTGCGAGGAACCGAAGAACTCCTTGATGGAGGCCACGATCGGGCGGATGTTGATGAGCGACTGCGGGGTGATCTCGTCGATGTCCTGGGAGCTCATGCGCTCACGGACGACGCGCTCCATACGGCTCATGCCGATACGGAACTGGTTGGCGACGAGCTCGCCGACGGTGCGGATGCGGCGGTTGCCGAAGTGGTCGATGTCGTCGACCTTGAAGCCCTGCTCGCCGGCAGCGAGGGACAGCAGGTAGCGCAGCGTCGCGACGATATCCTCGTCGGTGAGCACCGTGACCTCTTCCTCGGTGGTGAGGTTGAGCTTCTTGTTGACCTTGTAACGACCGACGCGGGCCAAATCGTAGCGCTGCGGGTTAAAGAGCAGGCCCTCGAGCAGGCTGCGGGAAGCGTCCACGGTGGGAGGCTCGCCCGGGCGCAGGCGACGGTAGATCTCGATGAGGGCGTCCTCGCGAGTGAGGGCGGTGTCGCGCTCCAGGGTGCGCTTGATCACATCGGAGTTGCCGAGCAGCTCGATGATGTCGTCGTTGGTGACGGCGATGCCAAGGGCGCGCAGGAACATCGTGGCGCTCTGCTTGCGCTTACGGTCGATGGAGACCATGAGCTGGTCGCGCTTGTCGACCTCAAACTCAAGCCAGGCACCGCGGGACGGGATGATCTGGGCCTTGTAGATCTGCTTGCCCGAATCCATCTCGGAGCTGTAGTACACGCCCGGGGAGCGGACGAGCTGCGAGACGACGATACGCTCGGTACCGTTGATGATGAAGGTGCCCTGATCGGTCATCATGGGGAAGTCGCCCATGAAGACGAGCTGCTCCTTGATCTCGCCGGTCTCCTTGTTGGTGAGACGGACGTCGGTCAGAAGCGGAGCCTGATAGGTCATATCCTTCTCTCGGCACTCCTCGACGGTGTGCGCGGGGTCGCCAAACTGATGCTCGCCGAAGGTAACCTCGAGAACATGGTTCTGGCTCTGGATGGGGCTGGATTCCTTGAACGCCTCACGAAGGCCCTCGTCCTTAAAACGCTCAAAGGATTCCCTTTGAACAGAGATAAGGTTGGGGAGCTCCATGGCCTCCGGGATTTTCCCGAAGCTGACGCGTTTGCGCTCAGTGGCAGTGTATGCGTAGGTCACCAGGTTTTTCCTCCTTCACGGAAATGCTCGGTGGGTTGGCGAGGCATAGCTTCGCCAGTTATCGCAACCTAATAGTTTATCAGGTACCGACCGTTGGGCAAGAAAAGCCTTGACGCGATTGAGTTTTTGGAGTAGCAAAGTTTTTCGACAGAAAACACGCAGGTAGATATATGTGTATCGAACATCTGTTCATATATTTTCTGTGAACAGAGAGCCGGCAATCGCAGCTCTTATAAAAAACGGGCGCGAACCGAAGTCCGCGCCCGTAAATGTCGATGCCCGAAGGCTTACTTGCGCATCAATCCGCCGCGCTCGTCGATAGCGTCCCAGAAGGCATCGGCAAAGCGGGGGTCGCTTGCAGCCATGAGGGCGTTGGTGGCCATCCAGCCAGAGGGAGTGCCGGTGTCGTAGCCCGACAGCGGGTCGATGACGACCGCATACATGGCCTCGCGGTCGAGCGAACGGGCCATGGCGTCGGTGAGCTGGATCTCGCCACCCTTGCCGGCCTGCTGATCTGCCAGCAGGTCCATGACCAGCGGGCTCAGCAGGTAGCGACCGACGATGTACAGGTTGGACGGAGCAGCCTCGAGAGCGGGCTTCTCAACCAGACCGCCGATACGCCAGACAGCGCCCGGCTCGGCATCGGCAACGTCCTCGGCGCCCTCGAGCGAACCGACGCGCTCGCCGGCGATAACGCCGTAGCGGCTGACTTCCTCGGGCGAGCAAGCAGCGACGGCGATAACCGAAGCGCCACCGTGCTCCTTGGAAACGGCGAGCATCTTGTCGCAGATATCGCGGTTAGGCACAACGTAGTCGCCCAGAAGAACCAGGAAGTTCTCCCCTGCCACGGCGTCGGCAGCAGAGCGAATAGCATGGCCGAGGCCCTTGGGCTCGTACTGATAACGGAAGTCGACCGGCATACCGCCAGCGTGGGCGACGGCATCGGCATAGGCGTTCTTGCCGCGCTCGCGCAGCAGGTTCTCGAGCGAACGGTCGGGCTGGAAGTAGTTCAGCAGCTCGGGCTTGCCGGGAGAAGTAACGATGATGGCGTCGTCGACCTCCTCGGGGTCGAGTGCCTCCTCGACGACGTACTGAATGACGGGCTTGTCGAGCACCGGCAGCATCTCTTTGGGCGTGCACTTGGTGCCAGGCAGAAAACGCGTGCCAAGACCGGCGGCGGGGATGATTGCCTTCATGTTATTCAAAGATCCTTTCGCAGGCGCAAAAGCGCCCCATGCGTGCGGCACACAGCCGCAGACCAAATTGCGATACCCAAGCATCTTACCGCTGGAACTATATGTCGCTACAAGGCAGAGACAATTCTTCAGCAGGTCAACGCAAATTATTGCTCGAATGGTGCAATTTTATTGCCCAACGGCAGGGCACCCGATACGACGCAAATCACAGAACATGGCAGTTTGAGCAACCGATGCCGAGGGACCGAAAAACAAAAAAGACGGGGCTCGCAATGCGAACCCCGTCTGCAAAGAAATCTGGCGAGAAAGCCTGATTACTTGAGGGTGACAGCAGCGCCAGCAGCCTCGAGCTTCTCCTTGGCAGCCTCGGCGTCCTCCTTCTTGGCACCCTCGAGAACAGCCTTGGGAGCGCCCTCGACGACCTCCTTGGCCTCCTTCAGGCCAAGGTTGGTGAGCTCACGGACGGCCTTGATGACCTGGATCTTGTTGTCGCCGAAGCCCTCGAGCACGACGTCAAACTCGGTCTTCTCCTCGGCCTCAGCAGCGCCAGCAGCGGGAGCGGCAACAACAGCGGCAGGAGCAGCGGCGGAAACGCCGAAGGTGTCCTCGATAGCCTTAACGAGCTCGGAAGCCTCGAGAAGGGTCATTTCCTTAAGAGCATCGATGATCTCATCGGTGGTAAGCTTAGCCATTTCTAAGTCCTTTCGGTTTCCGTGTCTGTGCACGGAGATCAGTTAAAACACGGCGCGAATGCGCCAGGGGTGCGGCGTTGCCGCCGCGGGTGAAAACAGCGACTAGGCTGCCTTCTGCTCGGAGACCTGCTGAATCGAACGAGCGAGACCAGAGGAAACGCCGTTGACGCAGACAGCGATGTCGCGAGCGAAACCGGAGATGAGACCGGCGATCTGGCCGAGAAGCTGATCCTTGGTGGGCAGCTCGGCGATAGCCTTAACATCATCAGCGGAAACGGCCTTGCCGTCGGAGATACCGCCCTTGATCTCAAGGACGCCCTTGGACTTAGCAGAGAAGTCCTTAAGGGCCTTAGCGGCCTCGACCGGCTCGGACTCGTAGAACACATAAGCGACGGGGCCGGCGAGGATCTCGTCGAGCTCGGGCTGCTCCTGGTTCTTGAGAGCGATCTTGACCAGGTTGTTCTTGTAGACCTTCATCTCGGCGCCGCACTCGCGAAGCTGATGACGCAGCTCCTGAGCCTGCTTAACCGTCAGACCGTTGTAGTTGACGACGAACAGACCGGCGTTCTCGGCGATACGGGACTCGATCTCTGCAACCTTGTCGATTTTGTACTGCTGGGGCATGAATTACACCTCCTCGAATTCTTTCCGGGCACGGTCCGCCACAAGGACGTGACGGGGGCATGTCCAAAAAGAAAGCCCCCGCGCTGCATGAGCGACGGGGGCGAGAAGACATATCTACTCGACCACCTCGGCTGGCGGGATGTCCCATTAAGCTCGCGGGCGATGCCCGTTTGCACCGGCTGTCTCTGGCAGCGGATTCGTGCGTGAACCGAAAGTATTATGGCGGGGACCCCGGCGTCGGTCAACGGGAAACCGGGCTGCACACAATTCCACCATCCGGCCGCGCCGCCGAAGGCCAGGCGCAAGGTTTTCGCTCGGTCAGGTCCTGGGCTCGCACGAAGAGCACATTAAGTGCTCTTCGGCTCGTGCGGAATCTACGAAAACCTTGCGCCTGGCCTTCGGCGGCGCGGCCTGCGGTGACTTTGGGGCAGCCCGGTTTCCCGTTGGCCGGCACCCCCACTCATAAGCCTTAAGTCGGTGGGCTGATATGTTGCGTCCCTGATGGCTACAAGGTTGAAAGGAAGGTGGACAGGCGGCGGAGGCCTTCGTCCAGGTCTTTATCGGAAACGCAATAGCTGAGGCGGACGTGGCCTTCGGTGCCGAAGCAGTCGCCCGGGACTAGGGCTACGTTTGCCTCTTCGATGGCTTTGATGCAGAAGTCTTCGCTGGTTAGGCCGAACTTTTTGATGCTCGGGAAAGTGTAGAAGGCGCCGGCTGGTTCCACTACGTCGAGATCCATGGCGTCTAAGGCTGCGAGTACGCGTTCGCGGCGGGCTCGGTAGACTTTGAGCATGGGGGTTGGGTCGACGGTCAGGGCTCGGGCTGCGGCGTCCATTTCGAAGGAGACAGCACTCGATACTAAGTATTGGTGAGCCTTTGCGATCTCGGCGATGGCGGGGGCTGCGGCCGCGAGCCAGCCCAGGCGCCAACCGGTCATGGCCCAGGGCTTGGAGAAGCTCTCGATGACGACCGTCTGCTCACGCAGCTCCGGGTGGCGCTGGGCAAAGCGCTCGTAGCCATCCACATAAACCAGGCGGTTGTATACGTCGTCGCAGACCACGTAGATGCCCGCCTGTTCTGCCACGTGCGCCACGGCGTCGAGCGATGCCGCGTTGAGAATGCAGCCCGTGGGATTGTTGGGCGAGCAGATAACGACGGCCTTGGTCGCCGGGGTCACACAGGCGCGAAGCGCATCCTCGTCAATCTGAAATTGCGCAGGCTCCGTATCCAAAAAGACCGCTTTGGCGTGATTGGCCACGACGATGCTCTCGTAAAGGCCAAAGGCCGGCGTGGGGATAATGACCTCGTCGCCGGGGTTGAGCATAGCCATGAATGTTGCCGACAGGGCCTCGGTCGCGCCGTCGGTCAGGATGACCTCGTCGGCCGAAAACATAAGGCCCGCGTCCCCCATGTAGGCAGATAACGCCTCGCGCAGGGCGGGGCGACCGTTATTGGGCGGATAGTGCGTGTCACCGCGGTCCAGTGCGGCGGTCACCTCGGCACTAATCACATCGGGCGTGGGAAAATCGGGCTCGCCAAGCGCAAGCGCGATGCATCCCGGGTGCTGAGCGGCGAGTGCGTTAATCCGACGGATGCCGGAGGGCTTGAGCGTGGCAAGCGAGGTATTCATGGGCAGACGCATGGCGTTCCTTTCGTAAGGGTTGCACTAGGATAGCGCGCCCAGCGCCTCCAGACGGTGTAACCTAAACGGAAACGAGCCGGAAAGGAGATGGCATGGAGACGACCGCGCGCGGCGATGTACCAAAAACGCTGCAAACCATTGCGTATATCAGCATTCCCAATAGCGCCGATCTTGAGTTTTTGCTTTGGGACCTGCAGGATGCCATCGCCGCCTATGCACAGCTTTCCGGCACTACACTCCCCCTCCCAGTCGACTTGAAGGCAAATGACGCCGGCAGCGTTGCCAATGGCATCGTGCTGGCCATTGAAGATGTGGCTGACGATGAGACGTTGACAGCTATCGAGCAGACGCTTGAGCGCTTTGGCGGTACGGGAACGCGCGTCTATGCCGCGATTCGAGCCGCACAAGAGGGCACTGAGCAGGCGCGTGGGGCCGCCGTTCGCCTGCACAAGGCATGTGAGCGCCATGACCAATTGTGGTGTGGCGGCGTTGCCATCTGCGCCGGCAGCGGCATTGCGGCGCTTCGTCGCTCCCCGCGCATGGGACTCTTGCGGCGACCGTTTTCGGAAGCGATGGATAAGCTTGTGGGCGCTGTGCGCATGGGCTGCTCAGTTGAGCACGCCCAGCTGCTCGGCGGCGGCGATGCCGGTAGCGTCAACGCCGACGGCATGGTGCGTGTCGAGCCCGCGCTGCCCGCGCCGATCTGGCACGCCATCATCAAACGCCTCGGCGCCCATGCTCAATCAAATATCTAAATTAGAGAGCAGCCCAGTCAACTGCCTCGCGCCAGCGCTCGACAAGGCGCTCAAGACGCCAAGCCGCATTGGCAGGACTTGTCGAGGGCAGGACGATGGCGGGCAGCCCGGTGCGTTCTTGTAGATAGCGCTTGTAGAGCCGGCCAGCCGTACCACCGTTGCATATCACCTGCTCAATGGGAGCTGCATCGGTAATGCGCCCGATATGTGCCGGTACAACGTTGCGAATGCTCGCGTCACTCGAGCCCTTAATGTCACAACTCTCGATCACATCCCACAGGGCTACGCCGCCGTTAAGCAGCATGGATCGCTTGGCGGCAATGGAGACATCGAGCGTCGCGGGCTCACCGTTTGCCAAAGGATCACCCTCGTTGGGCGGCACAGGCACACCGAGACACGCCGCCGTGACCCGCCAAAAGCGGTTCTGCGGATTGCCATAGTAGAAGGCATTGGCACGCGAGAGCACCGAGGGAAACGACCCCAGCATCAAAACGCGCGAGCGCTCGTCAAACACGGGTTCAAACCCATGCTCAATATGTTGATAGCCCTCGTCGGACGCAGCCATGGCCTAGGCCCTCAACAGATAGCGCACCTCGTAGGGCGCAAGCTCAAGGGAGCCAGCCAGCTCGACCGTGGGCACGCCATCGGCAAGCAGGTCGACAAAGGACCCGTTGAGCTCGCCGGCGCCAAAGGTGTAAGGCTCGCCCACGGCGTTCACCGCCACGAGCACCGTCGCGCCGTCACAGGCGCGCTCGAACAGCAGCTGCTTGTTCTGGATCACCACGTTGCGATAGGCACCGTAGTTGAGAGCACGGGCCGCCGCGTCGTCGGCCGAGCGAAGGTGCGCAAGCTGCGTGATGAACGCCGTCAGCTCGTTGGGCGCAGGCTCATCGAGCGCAGGTCGCAGCGCCCAGTCGCCATCGGGGCCGCCCTTTTCGCCGGCAATTCCCCACTCGCTGCCATAGTAGACACACGGAATGCCCGGCATGCCAAAGAGCATGCCATAGGCGGGACGCAGGCACGACTTGTCGGTGAGGATGCTCGCCAGGCGCGGCACGTCGTGGTTGTCGACAAACGACAGCAGGTGTTTGCCGCGGTAGATGCACCACGGATCGCCGCCAAACTGGCGATGCAGCGAATGGGCAATCTCGAACATGTTGACCGAGTTAAAGCTGGAGTACAGGCCCTTGTAGCACTCGTAGTTGGTGCAGGAGTCAAGCATCTCGTCGTTGACGATCTGGTTGTAGTCGCCGTGGAGCGTCTCGCCGATCAGCACAAAATCGGGCTTGAGCTCGCGGGTAAAGGTATGCAGACGACGCATGAAGTCGCGGTCGAGCATATAGGCAACGTCCAGGCGCAGGCCGTCGACGCCAAACACGTCAGCCCAACGGCGCACGGACTCGAGCAGGTAATCGACCACAGCGGGATTTTGCAGGTTGAGCTTCACAAGTTCAAAATGGCCTTCCCAACCCTCGTACCAAAAGCCGTCGCCATAGCAGGAGTCGCCGTCAAAGCTAATGTGGAACCAGTCCTTGTACGGCGAGTCCCACTTACGCTCCTGCACATCACGGAAGGCCCAGAAGCCGCGGCCGACGTGGTTGAAGACCGCATCGAGCACCACACGGATGCCATGGGCGTGCAGCGTCTCGCATACGGCGGCAAAATCGGCATCCCCGCCCAGGCGGCGGTCGACATGGCGCAGGCTGCGCGTATCGTAGCCGTGGCTGTCGGATTCGAGCGGCGGGTTGATGAGCACAGCGCCAACGCCGAGTTCTTGCAGGTAGTCAGCCCATTGGGCGATCTTCATGATGGGTGCATCGGGGTTGGGCGCAGCGTTGACAGCCTGGGCGAGTTCATCCTCGGCAACGGGAGCGGCGTTTTCGCGCGGAGCTCCGCAAAAGCCCAGCGGATAGATCTGATAGAACGTCGTCTCGTATGCCCACATAGCAACCTCCCGGTAAGCTCAACACAACGATATCCATTGTATGCCCGGCTTGTATCCTCTCCCCCAAAATAAGTTGCGGTGAAATAATTCCTGCTTGGGCCTTCAGAGGCCTTAAACAGGAGCTATTCCACCGCAGCTGATGAGGGGACGTGATTAGGCGACGGGCTTTGCGCGGCGTATGGCTGGGAACAGTACGGTGATGGCAAGGATGACGCCCACGACGGTAATCGCCCCGCCCGCAAAGCCAATCCAAGCGATACCGGGACCCGAAACCACGGCGCCGCCGATTGCGGTGCCCGTGCCGATACCGAGGTTAAACAGGCCCGAGAAGATCGACATGGCGACGGCCGACGAATCCGCCGGCGTGTACTTGATGAGCTCGGCCTGGAACGCAACGTTAAAGGCCGTGGAGCAGCAGCCCCATAGCGCGCAGACGGCAAGCACTGCTACGAGCGACGATGCGACCGGACCCACGAGCAGCAGAGCCACCGGCACGCCGGAGAGCGTGATAGCCAAGAACGGGAAGCGATGCCCATCGAACAGGCGGCCAAACAGCCAGCTTCCGAGCAGACCAGAGCAGCCAAACGCCGTCAGCGTCATGGTAATAGCGCTTGCGTCGACGTGCGCGACCTGCGCCAGGAACGGCTCGATATAGCTGTAACCCGCATAATAGCCGGTCGCCATAAAGACCGTGACCGCGTAGAGCGCAATCAGGAACGGGTTCTTGAGCAGCTCGGGCAGCTGTTTGACGGTAAAGCGCTCGCCCGCCGGCATGGCCGGGAACACCGCGGCCTGGTAGACAACCGCGACAGCCGAGAGGGCCCCGACCGCGGCGAATGTCATGCGCCAGCCCACGGCCAGTCCGATGGCGCGGCCGATCGGCAGGCCAAAGATCTGCGCGATGGACGAGCCCGTGGCGATCATGCTAATGGCGAGCGCCCCGTGGCGACTGTCGACCAGGCGCGAGGCCATAATCGAGGCGACCGACCAGAACACGGCATGTGCGCAAGCGACCACCAGGCGCGCACAGACCAGGATGGGATATGTCGGTGCCACAGCGGACAGGAACTGACCCAGAGAAAACACGGCGAGCACGCCGAGCAGCATACGCTTGAACTCAAAGCGCGAGGCAAACACCATGAGTGGCAGCGACAGCAGCATGACGCCCCAAGCATAGACCGAGATCATGATGCCTGCCTGGGCCTCGGTGAGCGAGAACGACGCGGCGATATCAGTCAGAAGGCCGATGGGCATGAACTCCGACGTGTTGAACACGAACGCACAGCAGGCGAGCCCGATAAGCGGGAGCCACTGCTTGAGCGAGATGCCATCTTGTCTTGCCTGAGTCATGTAGGAACCCTCTCCGATTGTCTTGAGCGATGGGCGATTATATAGCAACGGCCCCGCATCCGTCAGTACAGATGCGGGGCCGCAATCAACTCAATACACAGGGGTTGCGCCGTCAATAAATAGCTAAGCCAACCCCAGCAATATGCCCGCCGAATGCACGACAAACGCCACGATCCAGGCGACCGTCACCTGAAACGCGAATACGGCCACGGCATAGCGCGCGCCCAGCTCGCTCTTGACGGCGCCGATGGACGCCACGCACGGCGGGTACAGCAGCGTAAAGACCAAGAACACGTAAGCGGTAAACGGCGAAAACATGGCTGACAGTGCCGCGGGAGAGGTTGCGCCCAAAAGCACCGTGAGCGTCGAGATGACGCTCTCCTTGGCAATGAGTCCCGTGACGAGTGCCGTCGAGGCGCGCCAGTCGCCAAAACCGAGCGGGGCCAACACCGGCGCGATGATGCTGCCGAGGCCCGCAAGCAGGCTTTGCGACTGGTCGGCGACCACGTTAAAGCGGATATCGAACGTCTGCAGGAACCAGATGACCACCGTAGCGGCAAAGATAATGGTAAAGGCCTTGGTGATGAAGTCCTTGGCCTTATCCCATGCCAGCATCACCGTCGTCTTGACGCTCGGCAGGCGGTAATTGGGAAGCTCCATGATAAACGGAACCGGGTCGCCCTTAAATGCCGTGCGGTTGAGCACCAAAGCCGCGATGCAGCCGACCACGATACCGATCAGATAGAGCGAGACCATGGCGGGGACCGTCGCCTGCGGGAAAAATGCTCCGCACAGCAAGCCGTAAACCGGCAGCTTGGCCGAGCAACTCATAAACGGCGTGAGCATGACCGTCATCTTGCGGTCGTGCTCGGACGGCAGCGTGCGCGTCGACATGATAGCCGGCACGGTGCAGCCAAAACCGACGAGCATGGGCACGAAGCTGCGGCCCGACAGGCCAAAGCGACGCAGCACTTTATCCATGACAAAGGCCACGCGCGCCATGTATCCGGAGTCTTCCAGAATGGAAAGGAACAAGAAGAGCACGACGATAATCGGCAGGAAGGTCAGCACGCTGCCCACGCCCGTAAGCACGCCGTCGACAGCCAGCGAGCGCACCACGTCGTTGGTTCCAAACGCCTTGAGGCCCGCATCGGCCGAGGCGATGATGGCAGCGATGCCGTCCTCCATAAGTCCCTGCAACGCCGCGCCGATCACGCCAAACGTCAGCCAAAAAACGAGGCCCATGATCACCAGGAACGCCGGGATGGCCGTATAGCGACCCGTCAGGATGCGGTCGATCTTGACGGAGCGCACGTGCTCGCGGCTCTCGTGCGGCTTGACGACGCAACGCCCGCACACGTCGCCGATAAAGCTAAAGCGCATATCGGCCAGCGCGGACAGGCGATCGGTGCCGGCCTCGCCCTCCATCTGGGTAATGATGTGCTCGATGGCGTCGAGTTCGTTGCGATCCAGGTGAAGCGACTCGGTTACCAGCTCGTCGCCCTCAACCAGCTTGGTCGCCGCAAAACGCACCGGAATATGCGCCGTCGCGGCATGGTCCTCGATAAGGTTGGCGATGCCGTGGATGCAGCGATGCAGCGCGCCGCCGTCCGGGCCATCGGACGCGCAGAAGTCCAGGCGACCGGGGCGCTCGCGGAACCGTGCCACGTGCAAGGCATGATCCACCAACTCGCCAATGCCCTCGTTGCGGGCAGCGCTAATGGGAACAACAGGCACGCCCAGCAGGCTCTCGAGCAGGTTGACGTCTACGGCACCACCATTGGCGGTCACCTCGTCCATCATGTTGAGCGCGATGACCATGGGGCGGTCTAGCTCCATGAGCTGCAGTGTCAGGTACAGGTTACGTTCGATGTTGGTGGCGTCGATAATGTCGATGATGGCATCGGGATGCTCGTCAAGGATGAATTGGCGGCTGACGATCTCCTCGCCCGTGTACGGCGACAGCGAATAGATGCCGGGCAGGTCGGTAACGTTCGCCTCGGGGTGGTTGCGGATGGTGCCATCTTTGCGGTCGACCGTCACGCCGGGAAAGTTACCGACATGTTGGTTGGAGCCCGTCAGCTGGTTGAATAACGTGGTCTTGCCGCAGTTTTGGTTGCCGGCGAGGGCAAAGTGCAGCGGCGCGCCCTCGGGCACGGCCGTCTTTGCCGCTCGGGGCGAATACGTCCCCTCGCCGAGTGCCGGATGCTCCGTCGTGCCGATTGCAGCGTTAGCGCGCGGACCCATATCGGTATCGTGAATGCCCACAAGCTCAATGCGGGCGGCATCGTCCTTGCGCAGTGTCAACTCGTAGCCGCGCAGGCGAATCTCGAGCGGGTCGCCCATGGGGGCGTACTTCATCATGGCGACTTCGGTGCCCGGCGTTAGACCCATGTCCAAAATATGCTGTCGGAGTGCCCGATCGTCCGATGCCACCGATGCGACAACGGCGTCCTTTCCGATCTCGAGTGTATCGAGCTTCACGCGCTCATCCTTTCGTTAGACGCGGTTAACCGTTTACCGGGGCTAACCAACTCGTAACGACAAATGATAGCGCTCTGAACTATTTTATAAAGTCAGATACCGATGTTTACCTGCGCAAACTTTATGCGGTGCGCCCCGAAAGCTCTTTGCGCATACCGCTCAGCGAGATCGAAATGGAACCCGACCGCGCGGTAGCAGTGAGTCGATCACCCTCAACCGACCCCGTGCATGTAAAGGGCGCCTTGCCCATCAAGACGTGGGAGATAGTACCCGAGAGCTCAAAGAAATCGCACTCAGCGCGGGCACCCGAGAGAGCGATATTGAGACCCCTGACGTTTAGTACTGCCCTGAGCGCGCCGTTCACCCCATGTGAAAACGTCACCTCGCCGCGCTTGCTCCCCACCGGCGTCTGGGCCAAAACCACATACGTACCCTCAAGCATGGCTCCTCCTCTAAGCAGACTTTTTGAAACGGGCATCTAGTCTACTTTGCTGCGAGACGGCTTGCCCAGAAACCGCGAGCACACAATGACGTTCAATCAACAGATTGCTGCAAGGGGAACAAGCGTGCAAGGGGGACAGATTGCTTTTGACACCATTTGCGCCAACGGACGGGATGCGGAGCGACGACCGTGCAGGTGGATTCCGGATCGTCGCTTCCTCCGTCCCCCAGCGAATCAAAACGAAGTTGCGGTGGAATAGTTCCTGTTTGAAGCTTTAACCAGCAAAAACAGAAACTATTTCACCGCGACTGCAAAAG
>CATWKM010000003.1:0-73647 GCA_958351385.1 uncultured Collinsella sp.
GATATGTGTGTTGAACCACTCGTCCTTCCGCATGAGCCCGGCGGTGACCCGTCGCAACCGGTAGACATACCCGAAGCGGTCAGCGCCGAAGACAAACTCGCCAAGCGCATCCTGAGCGGCCTGGGCTTTTGCGGCCATTACATGCATTTTCATGGCGGAGGCGTGTCCGGCAAGGCGCCCATCATCTGCCTGCTGGCCAAGCAACCCGGCGGCGAGATGTCGCAGCAGGAGCTCGGCATGCACTTTGACCTCAAGCCGGGATCGCTTTCCGAGATCCTGTCCAAGCTCGAGCTCAACGGCCTCATCGAGCGCAGCCGTAACCCCAAGGATCGACGGCAGCTCACCATTCGCCTGACCGAAACCGGCCGGGAAAACGCCCGCATCGACCAGGCGGCCCGCATTCGCTTTAGAGAGCAGGCCTTTAGCGCGCTCACCCATGACGAGCGCGAGGACCTCGCCGAAATGCTCGATAAAATCCGCGTAACCTGGGAGGAACTGGATGATTAAAACCCTCATGGGCAGCATCCGCGACTATATGAAAGTCACCGTTGCCACGCCGTTGCTCGTGCTTGGCGAGGTGCTCTGCGAGATGCTGATTCCATTTATCACCGCCAACCTGATCGACGCTATCAAAGACGGCGCCACCGTAGCCGAGATGCTTCCCACCGCAAGCTTTTTGGTGCTCATCGCGCTGACGTCGCTTGCTTTTGGCGCCGCGGCAGGCGTCACCTGCAGCCATGCGAGTTGCGGCTTCGCCAAGAACCTGCGTCACGACCTGTTCTACAAAATCCAGACGTTCAGCTTTGCCAACATCGATGAGTTCTCGAGCTCCTCGCTCGTCACGCGCCTGACTACCGACATCAACAACGTGCAGCAGGCCTTTATGATGATCATCCGTATCGCCGTGCGCGCGCCGCTGGTATTGATCTTCGCCTTTACCATGGCATTTATCATGGGCGGCGGCGTCGCCATGGTCTACCTGGTCATCATTCCGCTGCTGGGCTTTGGACTGTTCTTTATCATCTTTAAGGTGCGCCCCATCTTCTCGCGCGTGTTCCACAAGTACGATGCCCTTAACGAGTCCGTCGAGGAAAACGTCACCGGCATGCGCGTGGTCAAGAGCTATGTGCGCGAAGACTTTGAGAAGGAGAAGTTCGCGACCGCCGCGCGCGATGTCCAGATGGACTTCACCCGCGCCGAGAAGCTGCTCGCCTTTAACAACCCCATGATGAACATCTGCGTCAACGGCGCGTTTGTCGTCATCATCTACCTGGGCTCCAAGCTCATCATCACGAGCCAGGGCACGCTGTTCGACGTGGGCCAGCTCTCCTCGACCTTTACCTATGGTTTCCAGATTCTCATGAGCCTGATGCAGCTGTCGATGATCTTTGTCATGGTGACCATGGCCGACGAATCGGCACACCGCATTGCCGAGGTGCTGGCCGCCGAGCCCACAATCGCCGATCCCGCCGAGCCCGTGCTCGAGGTTGCCGACGGTTCCATCGACTTTGACCACGTGAGCTTTAAGTATTCCAAGCATGCGAAGCGCCAGGCGCTCGACGATATCGACCTGCACATTACGAGCGGCGAGACCATCGGCATCATCGGCGGCACCGGCTCGGCCAAGTCCACGCTCGTTAACCTCATCGCCCGCCTGTACGACACCACCGAAGGCGCTGTGCGCGTGGGCGGCGTGGACGTGCGCGACTACGACCTGGACGCGCTGCGTCACCAGGTCGCCATGGTGCTGCAGAAAAACGTGCTGTTTAGCGGCACCATCGCCGAGAACCTGCGTTGGGGCGACCCGAACGCCACCGACGAGGAAGTCCGCGAGGCAGCGCATCTGGCCTGCGCCGACGAGTTTGTCGACGGTTTCCCCAAGGGCTACGACACCTGGATCGAACAGGGCGGCTCCAATGTTTCGGGCGGTCAGAAGCAGCGCCTGTGCATTGCACGCGCCCTGCTGCGTCGCCCCAAGATCTTGATCCTGGACGACTCCACCAGCGCCGTCGACACCAAGACCGACGCCAAGATTCGCGCAGGGCTGGCAAGCTATCTGCCCAACACGACCAAGATCATCATCGCCCAGCGCATCAGCTCCGTGCAGGACGCAGACCGCATCATTGTCATGGAGGGCGGCCGCATCGCACAGATCGGCAACCACGAAGAGCTGCTCAAGACGAGCGAGATCTACCGCGAGACCTTTACCTCGCAAAACAAGATGTCTGCCGAAGGTACGCAAGACGCCGACGACGTCTCTGGCGACGCGAACACGGCGGCAGACAACACCGACATGACCGCAACGCAAGCTCAGACCCAGGAAGGAGGCGAGGCCCATGAGTAAGGCAACGACCGCCGAGCGCGCGCTCAACCGCAAGGGCGGCACCATGTCGCGCCTCATCAAGACGCTCTTTGGCTTCTATCCCGTGCTTTTGCCCCTCGTCGTCGCCGGCGTGGTGCTCTGCGCCATCATCAACTCCATCGGCGCGACCTTCCTGCAGAGCGCCCTGCAAATTATTGGCGAATCGTGGCAGTCGGGCGATTGGGAAGCCGCGCAGCCCAAGATCGCACAGCTCGTGACCACCCTCGCCTGCATCTACGGCGTCGGCGTCCTGTCCTCGCTCTTCTGGAACCGCGCCATGGCTATCGTCACGCAGGGCTCGCTGGAGAAGCTGCGCGAGATGATGTTCAACCGCATGCAGGACCTGCCGATCCGCTACTTCGACACGCACCAGCGCGGCGATATCATGAGCCACTACACCAACGACATCGACACGCTGCGTCAGATGATCAGCCAGTCGCTGCCCAACCTGCTCATGACGATCATCATCATCGTCACGGTGTTCTTTATCATGCTGTACTACAGCGTGTGGATGTGCCTGGTCATCATCGCCGGCGTCGCCTTTATGACCTTTATGACCAAGCTGCTCGGCTCCAACTCCGCGCGCTTCTTCATTGCGCAGCAGACCGAGCTCGGCGTGGTCGAGGGCCATATCGAGGAGGTCATGAACGGCCAGAAGGTCGTCAAGGCGTTCTGCCACGAGTCTGCCGCCGAGGCCGATTTTGACGAGCGCAACGAAAAGCTCTTCGAGGTCTCCCAGAAGGCCAACATGTACGCCAACATCCTCATGCCCATCCTTATGAACCTGGGCAACCTGCTCTACGTGCTGGTCGCACTGGCGGGCGGCATTTTCCTGGCGCTGGGCGTGCCCAACCTGAGCATCTCGGGCATGGCGCTGTCCATCGCCGTCGTGGTGCCGTTCCTCAACATGACCAAGCAGTTCTGCGGACAGATCGGCCAGATCTCGCAGCAGATCAACGCCGTGGTCATGGGCCTCGCCGGCGCCGACCGCATCTTTGAGCTCATCGACGAGAAGCCCGAGGCCGACGAAGGCTACGTGACGCTCGTCAACGCACAGGTGAACCCCGAGACTTGGGAGTTCGAGGAGGCTGACCACCACACCGGCATGTGGGCGTGGAAACATCCGCACCGCGCAACCGGCGAGATCGAGTACGTCCCGCTGCGCGGCGACTTGGTCATGGACAACGTCGACTTTGGCTACACCCCCGACCACGAGGTCCTGCACGGCGTGTCCGTGTTTGCCAAGCCGGGTCAGAAGGTCGCGTTTGTCGGCGCCACCGGTGCCGGTAAGACGACCATCACCAACCTCATCAACCGCTTCTATGACATCGCCGACGGCAAGATTCGCTACGACGGCATCAACGTCAATAAGATCCGCAAGGCCGATCTGCGCCGCTCGCTGGGCGTCGTGCTGCAGGACGTGAACCTGTTCACCGGCACCGTGATGGACAACATCCGCTACGGCAACCTGGATGCGACCGACGAGGAGTGCATCGCGGCGGCCAAGCTCGCGGGCGCAGACGACTTTATCACCCGCCTGCCCGACGGCTACGACACGATGCTCACCGGCAACGGCGCACAGCTGTCGCAGGGCCAGCGCCAGCTGATCTCGATCGCCCGCGCCGCCGTCGCCGATCCGCCGGCGATGATTCTAGACGAGGCCACGAGCTCCATCGACACCCGCACCGAGGCCATCGTGCAGGCGGGCATGGATAAGCTCATGGAGGGCCGCACGACGTTTGTCATCGCACACCGCCTGTCCACCGTGCGCAACTCCGACGCGATCATCTGTCTGGACCACGGCCGTATCATCGAGCGCGGCAACCACGACGAGCTGATCGCCAAGCGCGGGTACTACTACCAGCTGTACACGGGTGCGTTTGAGCTGGAGTAGGAACGGTTACTGACGGAGGGTGCCCCGGGGCGTCGGGGTAATTCCTCCGTGCTCAAACATTCTCGCTTCGCTGCGAAACTGCGCGCGGAGGAAATACCCCGCCGCCCCGGGGCACCCTCCTGCGCGCAATCAGCCCGTTGTTTAAAACGGAATAAAGGTTAGTGAGGCCCTGGCCGTTTGGCCAGGGCCTCGTTTTGTTAGTCTTTTTGGGACGGGGCTTTTTGACTACTTTGAGGGTGCGCAGGCAGGGCGGCGAAAGTAGCTAAAAAAGCCCCGTCCCAAAAAGACTACCCGCGCCAAATGAGCTAGTTGAGGAGTTGGGCCATGGCGTTGACGAATTTTTGGACTTGGAGGGTGGGCTCGAGCGGGTAGTGCAAATAGACCGGCACCTCGCGACCGCATAGAAACGGTACGCCCACAAAGGCCGGGTGCACGCCCGACCACGCTCCGCAGGTGAGCACCGCATCGCCCTTTTCCTCCGCCTCGTTAAAGAGCGCAAAGTCGAAGCTATCCACGTCGATCACGTCCACGCCGCCGTCGGCCAACAGGTCGATGCGCAGGCTGTCCATAGCGTCGTTGCCGTGACGGAGCGCGCGCAGGCGCATGCCCTCCAGGTCGGCAACCGTGATGCGCGTCTTGCGCGCAAGCGGGCTCGTGCGCGGCACATCAATATAAAACGGTACGTTGACGATAAGGAGCTTTTGGCAGGCGTCGCCCCAGCGCGGGGTCGAAAAACTCGACTGCACTACATCCACTTCGCGACCAAGACTGCGCATGACGGTCTCGCGCTCATCGTAGAGGTCACTCACCGGCACAATCTCAAAGCGCAGCGACGGCTCCAGCTCGTGCACACTCGGCCACATCGACAGCGTTTGGCGCCCCGGGCACATCATCGACACGCCCAGACGCACGGCGCCGCCATCGCCCGCTGCGCGTCGGGCACGGCGCAACGCATCCTCGGACTGACGCATGATCGAGCGCGCATCGTCTACCAGCAGCGCACCCGCCGGCGTCACCTTAACGCCCGAATGCGAGCGCTCGAACAACGTGATGCCAAACTCGGCCTCGAACCCCAACACCTGTTTGACGAGAGCCGGGGTCGACACACGTAGTTTTGCCGCCGCGCGCGAGAAGCTTCCCAGCTCCGCGGCGGCCGATATGGCCTCAAGTCGTCGATCGTACACGTCAATCTCCCGTTTTCGCGCCCGTGGCCACATGGTGCCACAGGAGGTTGTTTTCGCAGGTCATGCGCTCAATTGAGAATAAACTGCATCGCACAGTGTAAACCTATGGTTAACGCCATTCTAACAAATATGCAATTCACCTGCGCAAATGCAAAGCATACGATAACCAGCGAAAACCACGTGGGTCGATTAATGGGAGCGACCCACCGGGAGGCACAAGAAGGGAAGTTCCTATGAGCAATTGGCTTAAGCTCGAGGGCGATGTCTGCGCCGTGACCGGCGCGCTCGGCGGTATGGGCGTCGAGATTTGCCGCGAGTTCGCCCGCAACGGCGCCAACGTCGTCTTGCTCGACCTAGACGAGGAGAAGGTCAAGGCAGCAGCCGCCGACCTCGCCGCCGAGTTTGGTATCCACGCCGAGGGCTACAAGATGAACGCCACCGACGAGGCCGAGGTTCAGGCTGCCGTCGACGCCACCATCGCCAACTTCGGCCGCGTCGACGTTCTCGTCAACACCGCCGGCATCCTGCGCTTCGCCGCCATGGAGGACCTGCCGCTAAGCGACTGGGAGCAGGTGCTCAACGTCAACCTCACCGGCTACTTCATCACCTCGCAGCGCTTTGGTCGCGAGATGATCAAGGCCGGCCAGGGCCGCCTAGTGCACATCTCGACCGTTGCCAGCCACTCCCCCGAGACGTTCTCGGGCGTGTACAGCTCCACCAAGGCGGGCGTCAACATGATGTCCAAGATGCTCGCCGCCGAGTGGGGCCCCTACGGCGTCCGCTCCAACTGCGTCGAGCCCTGCTTTGTCAAGACACCCATGTCGGCAAGCTTTTACGCCGATCCCGAGGTCGAGAAGAGCCGCAGCCGCCTCATCGCCACGCGCCGCATCGGCGAGGTCAGCGATATCGCCAACGCCGTCATGTTCCTGGCGTCCAAGCGCTCGGACTTTACCACCGGCGACGCCATCAAGGTCGACGGCGGCTTCTCCAACATGATGGGCGACCTCACCGCCAAGCCCGGCGGCCGCCGCGCCTTTGCCGACAACTACCTCAAGAACAAGGGCGTCGAGCTCTGGTCCGATGAGTCCGGCGTCGCAAAGCCGACTGACCAGTAAACCAGCCCGGTAGAAAGGGGCGCGGGGCAAGCACCTCAGCGGCGTTTGCCCCTCCCCTCCCCCGTATCGATTAGAAAGAGTCCAATGGCTTCCACCAACTCCAACAAGGGTCGCGCCGTCGTGCTTTCCGCCGCGTGCGTCACCATGTTCTTTATCAGCTCCATCGCGCTGTATTCCGTTGTGAGCAAGAACCTGCTCGCCGTCTACCCCGAGTGGTCCAGCGCACTTACCTGGGCTTTCCCGGTCTTCCAGACCATCATGGCCGTGACGGGCATCTTCGCCGGCCGCATCTCCGATAAGATCGGCCCGCGCAACGTCGTGATCGCTGCCGCCGTGTGCTACGGCGTGGGCTGGTTCATGTCCGGCACCGTCACCGAGCCGTGGCAGTTCTACCTGTGGTTCTCGCTCGTCGCCGCCATCGGCAACGGCCTAGGCTACAACCCCGCGCTCACCACCGGCCAAAAGTGGTTCATCGACAAAAAGGGCCTCGCCTCCGGCATCACCCTGGCCGCTTCGACCGCCGGCCCCGCCGTGTTGTCCCCGGTGCTCGCCTCGCTGCTCATCCCGAGCCTGGGCATCTTTGGCGCCCTCAAGGCACTCGGCGTCATCTTCTTTGTGACGATCGCCGCCTCTGCCCTGTTCCTGAAGGCCCCCGAGGCCGGCTGGCTGCCCGAGGGCTTCGAGGCCCCCAAGGGCGGCGCGCATGCCGGCACCTTCGGCGACCTCACCCCGAGCGAGATGGTCAAGACCCCGCGCTTCTGGGTCCTCATCGTCACCTTCGCCTTTGCCGCCACCGCGGGCACCCTGCTCGTGGGCAAGGTTGCCTCCATCGCCGCTGTCCAGCTCTTCGCCGACCCCACGAGCGCCGCGGCCGTCGCCCTCGGCGGCGTGGTCGTCTCCGTCAACACCTGCGCCAACCTGGTCGGCCGTCTGTCCTTTGGCCAGATCATCGACAAGCTCGGCGCCTACAAGTCGCTGCTCATCAGCCTTGTCGTCACCATCGTCGCGCTCGTCATCATGTCGATGAGCTTTACGCAGAGCATGTTCTTTGTGGCGCTCGCCCTGCTCGGCTTTAGCTTTGGCGCCCTGCTCGTCATCTACCCGCCGCTCACCGGTGGCGCCTTCGGCACCAGCAACATCGGTGTCAACTACGGCATCATGTTCCTGGGCTACGCCGCCTCTACCTGGATCAGCCAGCCCATCACTGCCGTGCTGTATCACGCCGAGGCCGGCAGCGCCGCCTACCAGCAGTCCTTCTACGGCGCCATTGTGATTGCCGCCATCGCCGTCGTGCTCACCGTCTACATGATGGTCTCCGACAGCAAGAAGAAGTCTGCTTAGTTTTACCGATGTGACATGAGGGACCGTCCCTTTGTCACATTCCACCAGCCACCAGCATTAAGGAGTCGAAATGTCTGAGCTCAACCCCGTCCGCATTGCCGTCATCGGCGCCGGCGCCATGGGCCGCAACCACATCCGCTTTGTCACCGAGGAGCCCGAGGCCGAGCTCGTCGCCATCGCCGACGCCTTTGAGGGCGCCCGCGCCACGGCCGAGGCTGCCGGCGTGCCGTTCTTTACCGATCCCGCCCAGATGATGGACGAGGTCAAGCCCGAGGCCGTCATCATCGCCACCCCCAACGACCTGCACCTGGGCGTTGCCCGCGAGGCCATCAAGCGCAACATCGTGCCGCTGGTCGAAAAGCCGATCTCCAACGATCTCGAGGATGCCCAGGCTTTCGCCGCCGAGGCCGAGACCGCCGGCGTGCCCGTGCTCGTGGGTCAGCACCGTCGCCACAACCCCTTCGTCAACAAGGCCAAGGAGATCATCGAGTCCGGCGAGCTGGGCAAGCTCACCGTGTCGAGCTTCCACTACATGATCTATAAGAATGACGAGTACTTCGATGTCGAGTGGCGCCGCAAGAAGGGTGCCGGCCCGATCCTGGTTAACCTGGTTCACGACGTCGACCTGCTCCGCTATCTGCTGGGCGAGCCCGTTGCCGTCCAGGGTATGCAGTCCAGCGCCGCCCGCGGTTTTGAGACTGAGGACTCCGCCGTGGTCAACGTCCGTTTTGCCGATGGCGCGCTCGCAAGCATGACCATCTCCGATGCCACCGCCAGCCCCTGGAACTGGGAGGCCACCGCTCGCGAGGACCCGCAGTACCGTCCCTTCGACGCCGACGCCTACTTTATCGGCGGAACCTTGGGCGCCCTTTCGCTGCCCCGCCTGCACCAGTTCTCCTACGACGGCGCCTCCAACTGGCACAAGCCGCTGCAGATGGAGATTCCGGCCGTGGACCCGGTGCTGCCGCACAAGATGCAGCTCAAGCACTTTGTGAAGGTTGTCCGCCGTGAGGTCGAGCCCGTCGTGACCCCCGCCGATAACGTCAAGACGCTCACGCTTCTCAACGCCATCAAGGAGGCCGCCGAGACCGGCCAGCTCGTCGAGCTGTAGCACCTTAGGACAGGCCGCGGCAGAAACCCCATGCCGGGCCCCTCGGTCCGCCACAAATAAGCCCCTCTTCTTTGCCCCGCGAGCAGCCTCCTGCCCGCGGGGCATTTTGCTACGTTGCCAATGATTTTTCTGGGACGGGGGACTTTTTGCACCTTAGCTTGGTTCGTTCGCCACGAAACGCGCCTATCTACTACGTTTAACCGACCACCCTCAACCATACCGAATTTCGCGAAATAAAAACCGCAGGTAAACGGCTTGCATATTCTCGGAAAACCGGGGGATGGTCGATCCATACGGTTCAAACGTAGTAGATAGGCCGTTTTCGTGGCGCGGGCCCAAAACAGTCTTTTGGGACGGGTGGTATCCTTGGTAGCCCTGTGCTGCAAACGCACCCTAAACGCAAGGAGTCCCATGGATCTTATCGCCCAGCTCGCCTGCGAGCTCAACCTTAAGGCCGCCAACGTCGAGGCAGCCGTCAAGCTCATCGACGAGGGCAACACCATCCCCTTTATCTCGCGCTACCGCAAGGAGGCAACGGGCGGCATGGACGACGTTGCCCTGCGCGCGCTCGACGAGCGCCTGTCCTACCTGCGCAATCTTGAGCAGCGCAAGGAAGACGTTATCTTGCTCATCGACGCCCAGGGCAAGCTCACGCCCGAACTCGAGCAGCAGATTCGCGAGGCCACGCAGCTCCAGCGTGTCGAGGACCTCTACAAGCCCTACCGCAAAAAGCGCATGACTCGCGCGCAGAAGGCCCGCGAGGCAGGTCTGGAGCCGCTCGCCAACATGATCATCATGCAGGCCTCGGCCAAGGGCAGCGCACTCGACGCCGCCGCGGCATACGTCAACGAGGAGGCTGGCTTCGACACGCCCGAGAAGGCGCTCGCCGGTGCGGCGGACATCGTGGCCGAGACGGTGGCCGAGGACCCCGAGAACGTCGCCGACCTGCGCGCCTTTACGCACAACACTGCCGACATCGTCGTCGAGGCCACCGACCCCGCCGAGAAGACCCCCTACGAGCCGTACTACAGCTATGACGAGCCGCTGCGCCGTATCCCCAACCACCGCGTGCTGGCGATCGACCGCGGCGAGCGCGAGGGCAAGCTCCGCGTGCGCGTGAACGTCGACGGCGCCGCCGCCACGGCACGTCTCGGCAGCCGTTGGCCCCGACGCCAGGGCGTGTTTGCTCCCATCTTCGATGCCGCCATCGCCGACGGTTACAAGCGCCTCATGGCCCCCTCGCTGGAGCGCGAGGCCCGTGCCAAACTTACCGTTCGCGCCCAGACCGAGGCCATCAACGTCTTTGCCAAGAATCTCGAGGGCTTGCTCTCGGCGCGCCCCGTGCGCGGCGCCCGCGTGCTCGCGCTCGATCCGGGCTACCGTACCGGCTGCAAGGTCGCCGTCATGGACGAGACCGGCAAGCTGCTCGACCACGGCGTGGTCTATCCTACCAAGCCGCGCCACGACGTCGCCGGCACCAAGCGCGAGCTCGCCCGCCTCGTCAAGAAGGACGGCGTCAACACCATCGTCATCGGCAACGGCACCGCCAGCCGCGAGACCGAGGAAGTCGTCTCGGAGTTCATTGCCGAGCAGGCGCCCAGCCTTCGCTACACCATCGTTAACGAGGCCGGCGCGTCGGTGTACTCCGCTTCCGAGCTCGCCAGCCAGGAATATCCCGATTTGGACGTCACCGTGCGTGGCGCCATGAGCCTGGGCCGCCGCCTGCAAGACCCGCTGGCAGAGCTCGTCAAGATTCCGCCCCAGTCCATCGGCGTGGGCCAGTACCAGCACGACCTTGACCAGGCTGAGCTCTCGCGCACCCTGGGCCACGTGGTGGAGGACGTCGTCAACCGTGTGGGCGTCGACGTGAACACCGCGAGTGCGAGCCTGCTGGGATACGTATCGGGCATCACGCCGAACGTGGCCAAGAACATCGTGGCGTACCGCGAGGAAAACGGCGCCTTTACCGATCGCTGCCAGCTCAAGAAGGTCCCCAAGCTGGGACCCAAGGCATACCTCAACGCCGCGGGCTTCCTGCGCATCAGCGGTGGCACGAACCCGCTCGACGCGACAAGCGTCCACCCCGAGAGCTACGAGGTGGCCACATCCGTCTTGGAACGTGCCGGCGTTGCGGCAAGCGAGCTCAGCCGCGGCGGCGTGCCCGACATCGAGCGCCGTCTGGGCAGCATCTCGGCGCTGGCAAGCGACCTGGACTGCGGCACCCTCACGCTCATCGACATCGTCAACGAGCTCAAGAAACCCGGCCGCGATCCGCGCGACGATGCGCCCGAGGTGGTCTTTAGCCGCTCGGCGCTTTCCATCGACGACCTGGAACCCGGCATGGAGCTCAAGGGCACGGTGCGCAACGTCGTCGACTTTGGCGCCTTCGTCGACGTGGGCGTGCACCAGGACGGCCTCGTGCACATCTCCAAGCTGGCCAACCGCTTCGTAAAGCACCCGAGCGACGTGGTGCGCGTCGGCGACACGGTGAAGGTATGGGTAGAAAAGGTCGATTGCGACCGCAAGAAGATCTCCCTCACCATGGTGCAAGGAAAGTAAACCGCCAAAGCGGATATCCCCTCTTCGCGGCAAGTGTCGCAAAGAGGGCGGGCGTTCCCCGCGCTCTTTGCCCCTTCGGCAAAGTGGGGTATACTGTCCGCAGTGTGAAAAGCCTTCGGGCTTTTAGCGGCTGCGGGTACCTGTACCTACAGCCGCATTTTTCGTTTTGGAGGAACGATCATGAAGGAGCGCCCGCTCATCCCGGCAGAACAACAGGTCGCCCACCTCGCAGAGCGGGGCGTCCGCTTCGACATAATGAGCCCCAAGGATGCAGTCGCGTTCCTCCGCGACAAGAACTTCTTCTTCAAGGTCAAGGCGTTTGCGAAGTGCTTCTCAACGTATCGTAGCCCCGCGTCGGAGGGCTACGGACGCTACGTCAACCTAGACTTCGCCTACCTCACCGAGCTCACCCGACTCGACCACCACCTCCGCGAGCACATCCTCTCGATGACGCTTGACATCGAGCACTACATGAAGGTCCATCTAAACCGGACGATGATGGACGACGGCGCCGACGGGAAGGAGGTCCTCGACCTCCTTTTCGCCCACGAAAGGCTGCGTAAGGAGAGGATGCTGGAGGAGCGGTTCGATCCAAGCGGGTCAGAAGCCACCGTCGAGAGGATGAAGGCCATCGCCGACCGGCTAGATGGGGTGGGCGGCAGCGAGCGGGTGATGCTCTTCCTCGAGATGCTCCACATCGCCGAGGATCAGACTTTGGGGATAGACCCGGAGCACCTCGAGCGCAGCGTCTCGTACCTCGGAGACTCGAACTACACCCGGGACCTCGCGAATAAGTACGGCAGACGCGAGGACATGTACGTCTGGAACTACCTGGAACTCGTCTCCTTCGGGGGAATCATCGCGCTTTACAAGTTCTACTTCTACGACCTCAGGAGGGAACGCAGCCAGGAGGCCGAATCCGTCAAGCAGCTCCTGTTCCCCGTGAAGGCCCTGCGCAACGCGGCCGCTCATAACGGCAACGTTCTGAACACGATCGGGCAGCGTCTACAGAAGCCCGTCGGCTCCATCGCGACGGCCGCGCGGGAGGAGCTCGGAATCGACCAGGAGCTCGTCGCCCTTACGAAGCGCTTCCCCGTCATCCACGACTTCACCGCACTCGTGCTCTGCTTCGATAGAATTGTCAGCGATGCGGACGCGAGGTCGGAAAAGGCGGCAGGCCTGCGCACCCTGCGCGAGCGCTTCCTTGAGCACGCCGACTATTTCGAAAAGCAGATCGAGCTTGACCGAGGAATCAGGATGCTGGGGGAAGTCATGCGCTCGGGAGCCGATGTCATCTCTTCGAGCTCCCTATAGCTCTTCAGCCCCCTAATAGCCCCTTACCATTTGGGCCCCGCTCGAACAGAGTAGGTTCGAGCAACTCAGCAGCAATCCGACTACCCGCTGCATGAAAACCGCAGCTCAGACGCATGACATGCCGTCCCATGAAGCAGCGGGTTCGGGTAAGAGTACGTCCGAGTGGTCAGAGTAGGGCCCGACTTCCCCCTCTTGGCGACGTGCAAAATCGCGAATATTCAGCATCTCTCGATAGCCCCGCGGTGCCTCAGAGAGCCATAAAAGCAAAAACGGCCCCCGTTTTAGCGTCAATTAGAGCCAAAACGGGGGCCGTTCCGTGCTTCAACCAGCTGGTAAAAGCCTTTACCGTGCTGAATATTCGCGATTTTGCACGTCGCCGCAGGGGGTACCCTTGCTTACGGCAGGATATGGAAGCCCAGAGCGGCGATATCCTTGGCAAATCCGCGCACGGTATCGAGCGAGACCTCGTACGGGTCACGTCCGATGTTCTTGCGCTTGGCCAGGATACTGTTGGGCACCGTGATGATCTGGCAACCGCAGGCCTCGGCCTGGTAAATGTTGATGAGCTCGCGCGTGGACGCCCACAGGACCTCGCAATTGGGCTTGGCGGCGGCCTTCTTGACCGACTCCGTCACAAACGGAATGGGGTCGACGCCGGTATCGGCAATGCGGCCGGCAAAGAGCGAGATGATGGATGGCGTCTCGGCGTCAACGGCCTCGACCATCTCATCGACCTGCTCGGGCGTAAAGATGGTGGTGACGTTGACCTTGATGCCGTCGGCCGAAAGCTTACGCACCAGCTCGGCGGTGGACTCGCCCTTGGTAGTCACGCACGGAATCTTGACGTAGACGTTCTCGGCCCAGGTGGCGATCTCGCGCGCCTCGACCTCCATGGTCTCGACGTCGTCGGCAAAGACCTCAAACGACACGGACACATCGGTGATGTGGGCCAGGACCTCCTTGGCAAACGCGCGGTAATCCGTCACGCCGCCCTTCTTCATAAGGGACGGGTTGGTCGTAAAACCCTGAACGTTGCCGTTCTCGTACACGTCGAGCATGCCCTCGAGGTTTGCACCGTCAGCGAACACCTTGATTGCCATGTGAGGTCCTTTCGTTTACATACGGCCGATAAACTGCTAAACACTTTACCTATGTTTATCAAGGCGTGAGCTGCTGGTTTTTATCTTCTCGATGAACGGTTTTGCAGTTTTACCATTTTTATATCGACACCCCAGCGGCAAAACGTTTTTGCCGATCATTGCGTTTGATTCCGTTCACGGAACAGAAGCAGCGCCTCGCCGGCTCATATTCACAACCACTCCAAACCAAAAGCGGTGACGCCTCATTTGAGACGTCACCGCTTCCGTGTAGGAGCCGGTTATCGGAGCTCCGCCCGATTAGGGCTTAACGTATGCCTGGATTACTCTTCCTCAACGTGGTTGATCACAGCACCCTTGGTGTGGATGAAGTTGGGGACGAAGGCGACGATCAAAAGGACAGCGAGAATCACGTAGACACCGGTGGTACCGAAGGCCTCGGCAGCACGGCCGAGCGTAATACCAATGACGGAGAAGTCGAAGTCGCCGAACGTAGTGTTCTTGAAGCCAAAGACGTCAAGAACGGGCAGGAGCAGGGCCGGGGCAAAGGTGATGAGCAGGCCGTTGACGAAAGCGCCAAGAGCTGCGCCTTTGCGACCGCCGGTAGCATTGCCGTAGATGCCTGCGGTAGCACCGCAGAAGAAGTGGGGAACCATGCCCGGGATGATGAAGATGCCCAAGGTAGCGCCCACGATGAACATACCGACCACGCCACCGATAAAGGAAGCGACAAAGCCGAGGATGACGGCGGTGGGAGCATAGGGGAAGAAGACGGCGCAGTCGACGGCAGGGATGGCACCGGGGATCAGCTTGTTGGAGATGCCCTGGAAAGCCGGGACCAGGTCGGCAAGGATCATACGAACGCCGTTATAGACGATGGTGACACCGACGGCAAAAGACAGAGCGCAGGTCAGGGCATAGACAATCACGTTGTCGCCGCCAGCGGTCTTGGTAACGACCGCAGGATCTGCGATGTAAGCGGCGAAAGCGGTAACCAGGTAGAAGAAGGCCATGGTAAGGGCCGTGGAGATGGTGGTGTCGCGCAGGAAGGAGAACTTCTCGGGAACCTCGATCTTCTCGGTACTGTTCTCCTCGGCGTCCTTAGCAAAAAGCGTACCGACTGCAGCGGAGATGTAATAGGCGAGTGAGCCGAAGTGGCCCATGGCGATTTCATCGCCATCGGTAACCTTCTCGGTGAAACGCTGACCAACGGCGGGAAGCATAGCGCTCACGAGGCCCAAGAACATGCCACCCACGATGACAAGCTGGACATCCTGGAAGCCAGATGCCTGCAGAACGGCAGACAGCAGGCAGGCCATAAACATGCTGTGATGGCCCGTCAGGAAGATGTACTTAAACTTGGTAAAGCGGGCAATGATAATGTTCACGACGTAGCCGAGAATCAGGATCATCATGGTCTGAACGCCGAGGACGCTCTGAGCCATCGAAACGACGACCTCGTTGTTGGGCACGACGCCGGTGATGTGGAAACCGGTCTCGATGAAGGTACCCAGCGGAGCAAGGTTCTCCTGAACAACAGCGGCGCCGGCAGACAGCATGATGTAACCAAGAATGGGCTTCAGGGTGCCCGTCATCACCTTGTGGGCAGGACGCTTAAGCGCGACAAGGCCCACAAAGGCAAATAGACCCATAATCCACGCTGGCTTGGTCAGAATCGATTGGATAAACTCAAGTATGGGAAGGATGGCTTGCATCTGCGCTTCCTTTCTCTCTAACGTGGGCGCGTTTCCCTCTTCCACAGGGAACCGCCCTTTTTTGTGCCGCTTTAGGCGTTAGCGGCGGCCGCCTTGATTGCCTCGAGGGCGTCTTCGCGGATCTTCTTCTTGTTCACATAGCTGCGAACGATCACAACGTTGCCGTGGAGCTCGGGGGCGAGTTCCTTAACGGTGATGAACAGATCCGGATTTGCGGAAGAAGCACCGTTCAGGTCCATAGACTCAACGTCGGCCTTGATGCCCTCCTCCTCGCAAAGCTCCTCGACTTTGCCAGCGAGCATCAGGCTGGACCCGATGCCGTTTCCGCATACGGTGATGATATGCATGGCAACCTTCCTCTCCTACACGTGACGGTTTTCCGTCTATCCAAAAGCGGCGACGCATCGCCGTGCCATTAAGGCCTAAAAGAATGAACGCATGGTCTCCAAAACCTGCTCGGGCGTATCGCATGCGCTGAGCTTGGCAACGCAGTCCTCGTCCTCGAACATCTGCGAAAGCTCCGCCAAGCAGCCAAGATGAGCCTTGGGGTCGGGTGCGCAAATACCCACGAGCACGTGAACCGGATCGAAATCCTCATGTCCAAACGCAATGGCTGGGTCAAGCGTGACGATACAGATTCCCGCTTCGCTCACATTGCCATCTGCCTGAGCGTGGGGCATGGCGATGCCCTCTTCCAAGACCATATAGGGGCCGAATTTGTGAACCGATGAAATCATGGCGTCAACATAGCTCTGATCGCATTTGCCAGCGTCTACGAGCAACTTACCGCATGCCCTGATCGCTTCCTCCCAGTCGGAGGCCTCGACGTGGCAGGCAACAAGCTCGGGCTTAAGAAGATCGGTCAGCATGCTCGTCCCCTACTCCTCGGGCAGGATATGAAAACCAAGCGCCTGAATGTCGCGGGCAAAACCCTTGACCGTATCAAGCGAGTACTCAAGCAAATCTTTCCCGAAATTCTTGCGCTTGGCAAGAAGGGCATTGGGGACCGTAATGATCTGGCATCCAACGGACTCCGCCTGGAAGATATTGAGGACCTCGCGCGTAGACGCCCAGAGAACCTCGGCAGCAGGCTTAACGGCAGCCTTCTTTACGGACTCCGCCATGAGGGGCAGCGGATCGACGCCGGTATCGGCAATGCGACCGGCGAAGATGGACAGAATAGAGGGGGTCTCAGCAGAGACGGCATCGACAAACTCGTCAACCTGCTTGGGCGTGAAGATAGTGGTGACATTCACCTTGATGCCGTCGGCAGAAAGGCGCTTGACCAGCGCGGCAGTGGACTCACCCTTGGTGTTGAGCGCCGGGATCTTAACGTAGACGTTGTCTGCCCAGGTTGCGATCTCGCGAGCCTCGGCTTCCATACCCGCCTCGTCGTCGGCGAATACCTCAAAAGAGACCGACACATCAGTAATGTGCTCAAGAACCGTCTTGGCAAAAGCGCGGTAGTCGGTCACGCCGCCGGCCTTCATAAGGGAAGGATTGGTCGTGAAGCCCTGAACGTTGCCATTGTCATGCATGTCAAGCATGCCCTCGAGGTTAGCGCCGTCGGCAAACACCTTGATCGCCATGTTCGGTCCTTTCTCATCTAACACTATTGCTATCGAAAGCCTTCTTCTTTGTTTCAAAAGCTTTTCGGTTTTCTTTTATAAACTATTTCAAAAGCTATCGAAAGCTCAATTGTCAACTTTCCGTGAACGGTCGAATATCGGGCGTGAACGTACTTCTTTTGGGCGGCACCTTCAGAATGAGACTCTTTATAGCCCGTTTACGTGCGAACTATCTGCTACGCATGCATTTGTGACATGCCATTCCGTTCTTTTGATTCATTCGAATTTGCCTTGTTCTTTTCATATCGATACGTTATATTTCGATTACGAAAGGCGCATCTTTTACCTTTTGTTCAAAAGGAGCGGCATATGGCATCTACTTCAGACCTTTCACCGGCCGAGCGTCAGCGATTTATCATGAATTGGCTGGCCGAAAAGCCAAATATCTCGGTATCCGACATCGTTCGCCGTTTTTCGGTTTCGGAAGTCACCGCACGGCACGACCTCATCTCGCTGGAATCCGAAGGCAAGCTGCGTCGCGTACGCGGCGGAGCGGTATCGCTTTCTCGCTCCAACGCAATCTCGTATCCCGAGGAGCGCATCAATGTCCAAGTCGAGGCCAAGGAGGCCATCGCCGCAACCGCAGCAACTCTTGTTGATGATGGCGATGTTCTGGTAATTGATATCGGCACCACAGGCTTTTACTTCGCTAAGGCCCTCATGGACAAGCGTGAGATCACCATTATCACCGGCGATCTTGCAATCGCGAACTACGCCAGCTTCAATCTCCCCAATGCTTCGGTAGTGCTGCTGGGCGGCTCCGTGCGCAAGGGGCACCTCTATCTCGCGGGCGCACTGACGCTCGACTGCATGAGCAAACTACATGCCGACAAGGCGTTTGTCAGTGCTGACGGATTCCACCCCGACCACGGTTTTACCGTCGAGCACGACTTCTCGGCCATGATCAAGCATATGTACCTTACCAACTCAAACCAGGGCTACATGATGGTTGACCAGGGAAAGTTCAACAAGACCAGTTTTTATCAGTCCGCGCAGATCGATGACCTCGACGGCATCATCGTTGATGGAGACAACGAGGGCATCATGACGGCGGCGATCGAGAGCAGTCGCAGTCATCCCAAGCTCTATATTGCAAAATAGCTCAAATGGCCGGGTCGCCCCCACTGCGGGCGACCCGGCCATTTATTAAATCAACCCAAAATGCTGCATCGCTGTGACGGTGCCGTCGTGTGCGACGTCGTCGGTCACGTAGTCGGCGATCGCCTTGACCTCGGGCACGGCGTTGCCCATGGCCACGGCCGTCTCGACGGCGACGAGCATGCCCAGGTCGTTGCCCGAATCGCCAAAGCCAAAGGTGCGTGCGTTGCCAGCGCGGCCCAGATACTCCAGCGCTCACGTCACACCCACGCCCTTGTCGATGCCTTTGGGGCTCAGCTCGCGGTTTGCTTGCTGGGCTCGCTTGGAAGATCGGCGGTAAACGCGTCTCCCAGTCAATCCGGCACCGCCGAGGCAAACCCCACACGCGCCCCCAACGCAAAGGTCCGGCGGGACGCACCTAGCATCCCGCCGGACCGCCACTCGTCCAGGAGGCCGCCGCGACGAGCCCCTAGATCTTCGCAAGCTCCTCGGAGATGACGCGGCAGACGTCCTCAGCCTGAGGCATCACGCCGTACATCTCGAAGAAGCCGTGGTCGCAGCCGCGATAGCGAATCGCGGTGACGTCAACGCCCGCATCCTGCAGCCTCTTCGCAAACAGCTCGTCCTGATAGCGCAGGTAGTCATACTCGGAAGAGATGATGACCGTGCGGGGGAACGCGCTCACGTCCTCCGCGAACAGAGCAGACACCCTCGGGTCGAGCATCTCCTCCGCATTGCCGTTGGTATACATCAACGGCAGGTCGTCGTTGGCATTGCGGATGCGATCCACCCTGCTCAGAGCCTCGGCCCTCTGGTCGTTCACGATCTCATAGAGGTCATAGGACCATTCCTCCGGAACGGGGCCGCCGTCGACGAGCGGATACAGCTCGGCCACGAGCTTAATCCTGTCCGCATGGGACCCGTCGAGGACGACGGCGTTGGTCAGGCTTCCGCCCGCGGAGTCGCCAGCCACGGCGACCCGCGTCGCGTCAACACCCAGCTCATCCGCATGCTCGACAAGCCAGCCGAGCGTCTTCACGCAGTCCTCGACGCCACCGGGAAACATCGTTTCGGGAGACAGGCGGTACTCCGGGTAGACCGCGACACAGCCCGTTCGCTCCGCGATGTCGCGCAGGCAGTTCTCGTACTGGCCGATGTTGCCCACCATAAAGCCGCCGCCATGGATGAACACGAGCGCAGCAGAACCGCTCTCGTGGCTCTCGGGCGTGAAGACGTGCAGGGGAATGCCCCTGTCGCCAAAATTCATGACGACGGTCTTCTTGGCAACGCCCACGCCCCTCACAACATGGGTCTCCTTGTTGGGCGCGGAGCGCCACGCGATCACGTCCACCGGCCCCGCCGGCGCCGGGCCGGCGGCGAGCTTCGCATGGGCGCGCGCGTAGACGCGCGGATCGAGCACGTGCTCGCGCTCGTCTCCCGGCACAGGCTTCAGTAGGAGCTTCAGCCCGTTGGGCTCGACGACCTCCCTAGCTCCACGCTCAAGCACTTCAAGCTCGGAAGTGGGGTACTTCCTCTCCTCGGCGCCCATGGCTAGCCAATCTTCAGCTCGTCAAGCTTAGCGTCAAGCTTGGCCATCTCATCGGCGGAAAGCTCCCACTCGAACGTCTCGCAGTTCTGAATCGCGTGGGCGTCCGTGCGCACGCCAACGAGCGCGGTGCCCACGTACTCCTTCTGGGTGCTCCAGTTCACGGCAACCTGTGCCACGGGCTTGTCGTGAGCCTCGGCGATCTCGTCCATGACCTTGAGCAGCTCCTGGACGCGAGAGAACTTGGGCTCCTGGAAGTAGTCGTAGAAGCCGGCACGGACGTCGCCCTCCTCGAACTTCGGCAGCTCGCGGAACTTGCCCGACAGGATGCCCGCGCCAAGGGAGCCATAGGTGAAGGAGTCGATGCCACGCTCGTAGCCCCACTTGATGAGGTCCTCGGAGGAGCGGTCGACCATGGAGTAGGGCGGCTGCTGGACGTCGACCTGAGCGACCTTCTCGCACTCCTCGATCATCTCGGTCGTGAAGTTGGAGACGCCGATGTGGCGAATCTTGCCCTGCTCCTTGAGGAGCTGGAGGGCGCACATCGTCTCGGAGAACGGGGTCTTGGCGTCGGGCCAGTGCACGAAGTAGAAGTCGATGTAGTCGGTGCGGAGGTTGCGCAGCGAGCTCTCGACCTCCCTCATGATGTTCCTGAACGAAGAGTCGCGGTCATAGCCGGCGGCGCTGGTGATCAGGCCAACCTTGGTCGAGAGCAGGTAGCTCTCTCTGTCGACGCCCCTGAGCGCGTTGCCGACGACCTTCTCGGACGTGCCGTTGCCATAGCACGGCGCGGTGTCGATGAGGTTGACGCCGTGATCGAGCATGGTGCGGATGGCGGACATGCTGGCGGCGTCATCGTTCTCACCAAAGGAGTCGCCGCCGATCGCCCAGGTGCCCACAGCGAGCTGGGAGACGTCGACATCGGAGTTCTTGAGGTGCGTGTAGCGCATATTCTCTCCTTCTAATGGGGCGGCACGCGTCGAATGTCCTCGATCGCGTGCCGCCGGGAATTGCCTTGAACAGGCTTCGGATGATCCGGAAACCGCCTTACACGATGCCCACGAGGCCGAGGACGAGCGCCAGAACCATGATGCCGACCAGGATGATGTTGACGTTCACGTTCTTCTTGCGCAGGAGCCAGAGGACGACGAGCGTAAGCCCCAGGGGCACGATGCCCTTGAAGATCGAGTCGAGGTAGGTCTGGATCATGACGGGGTCAGAGTCCTGAACCGGAATGGACAGGATCGTGTTGAATTGGACGTTCGCCGCAGTCATGGCACCGATCATCACGAGGCCAACCGTGGAGGTCGCCTTGGTGATGAGCTTCATGAGACCACCCTCGTACATCTCGGAGATGAAGTTGGTGCCCATACTGAAGCCGAGGTAGGTCATGAAGTATCGGCAGAGGATCGACGGGATGTTGTAGATCAGCAGGAACATGATCGCGCCGAGGGGCGAGCCGCTCATGGCGAGGTTGATGCCAATGCCGGCGGCGATGACACGCAGGACGCCCCAGAAGATTGCGTCACCGATACCGGACATCGGGCCCATCAGGGAAACCTTGATGCCGTCGATGGACTCGGTGTCGAAGTCTTCGTGCTGCGAGTTCTCCCTCTCCATGGAGGCGACGAGGCCCATGGCGAACGTGCCGACGTTCTGGGTAATGTTGTACCAAGTCGTGTGACGCTTCATGGCTTCGGCACGGGCCTCGGGGTCATCGGCGTAGTAGCGGTTAAGCGCGGGCTGGACGGAGTACAGCCAGCCGTCGGCGCCAGCCTTGACGGAACCGCCAGCGCAGGAGGCGAACACGGAGAAGGAGCGCAGGAAAATGCTGTTGAGCATCTTCTTGTCTTCAGGGCTCACATTCTTGGTCAGGTTGCTCATGCGAAGAAATCCTCCTCGTCGCTGGTTACAGAGTCGCTGGAAACGGCCTGGGTGGCCAAGCCCTTCTTGGTGAGATCGAAAATCTCCTTGTCGCGGAGGGCGGAGGCAACCGCGATGATGACGCCGAGAACCGCGATGGCGATCATCGGGAGGCCGAGGTACTGGTAGAGCGTGAAGCCCAGGAAGAAGTAGATGCTGAGCTCGGTGCTCCACAGCATCTGGAGCAGGAGCGCCATACCAACGGCGGGCAGGAGGGCACCCACGGCGTTGAGGCCGCTCATGACATTGGCCGGAATCTGGTTGACAATGGCGGCAACGGGCTCGGCGCCAAGGTAAACGCCGAGGAAGGCGATGAGGCCAAAGGCGGCGTACTTAACGAACCAGAGAACGAAGTGCTGAAGCGCGAGGCCCTTCTCGTTGCCCTCGGCGGCCATCTTGTCAAAGGTGGCTGCGAAGAACGCGAGGAACACGTTGTTCATGAAGATCGAGAGAAATGCGGTGACGACGCCCACGGGAACGGCCAGTGTGATGGCGGCACCCTGGTCGATACCAGCGCCAACGGTGAAGGCGACGGCGAGGGCGGTCGCGGTAACAGGCTCGGCGGAGATAGCGCCACCAATGTTAACCGCGCCCATGAAGATCGCCTCGAGAGAGGCACCGATGATGGCACCGGTCTTGACGTCGCCCATCAGGAGGCCCGCAACGAGACCTACCACGAGAGGACGCTCGATCATGCACTGACCGAGAACCCAGTTGCCGCCGTAGCAAATCAGCACGGTCAACCAGGCCATTATTGCCAACCCAACCATTTGACTTCCTTTCTTTCATTTCATTTGGCCGCCTGGCCAAATCCCCTTATTTCCCCGCCGCCTCGATCAGACTCTTGAGAGGAGTCTTGGGATTGGACGGGATAAGCTGATGGAAAACCGGAATACCCTGCTCGCAAAGCTCCTTCGCGGCCTCGAGCTCATCCGGGTTGAGCATGATCGTGGAGTTGAGGGCGACCTTGCTATCCGGATCGGACTTGTCGAAGCGGCCGACGTTGGCAACGTTCACGCCCTCAATCTTGCCCGGCGCGCCCTTAACGAGCTCAAGCACGTCACGCACGCAGTTGGTGAGCGCGAAGATGCGCATGGAGTCCGCGCGCGGATCGTTCGCGATGCGGCAGGCATCCGGAACGTCCTTGACGAGGAGTTTCTGGCCCGCCGGCGTACCCATGGAAAGCGTCATGCGAAGGGCGTCGCTCTCCACGGCGTGCTTGTTGGCGACGATGATCCTGGTGGTGTTGAGCTCCTTGGTCCACACCAGGGCGACCTGTCCGTGAATCAGACGGTCATCGACTCGAACCTGAACAATCATTGCTTCCTCTCTCTACTTGTTAGTACTCTCTAATCAAAGAAGTCTCCCTCGGACTCCTCGTTGTCCGCGGCCTTGCTCGGAGGCTCGACGACCTGCATCGTCGCCCTCGCCAGTTCGACGCTCTGCTTGATCGAATCTGCCGTGACCGGCTCGGCGCCGAGGAGCGTCTCGATCACGAGGCCGAGGTTCATACCGGTGACGTGGACGATCCCGCGCTTCTCCGGCTCCATAAGGACGACCTTCTGGAAGACGGAACCACCGTAGATGTCGGTGAAGATGATGGCCTCGTCCTCAGGGCCCACCGAGTCAATAAAGGCCTGGATGCGAGGGATGAAATCAGAGTCGTCCACGTAGCAGTCAACTGCCTCCACCATGTCCGCCATGCCGGTCAGGATTCCGATCGAGCTCCTGATTCCGCTTGCGAGGTGGCCGTGCGACGCGACAAGAACTTTCTTCATCGAGTCTCTCCTAGAGCGAATAGTGGTTGGGGTTCAGAAGCTGGATCTTGCTGACGACGAACGCGCGCATGTCGGGGGCGGCGTCCATCAGGAGGCCTATGCCGTTGCCGTCGTTCTTACCGGAGTTGATGTCCTTCTCGAAGGCGCGGTACATGGAACGGAAGTACTCCGTGGCGATGTTGAACTTACTCATGCCGAGGTTCACGGCCTCCTGGAGCTGCTCGTCGGGGATGTCGGAGCATCCGTGCATGACGAGGGGGACGCTGACGGCCTCCCTGCAGGCCTTGATGCGCTCCATGTCGAGGTTCGGGACCTTGACATAGGGGCCGTGGGCATTGCCGACGGCGATGGCGAGCGAGCCGCAACCGGTGCCCTCGACAAACTCCTCGGCGAGGTTCGGGTCGGTGTAGTGGTCGCTGTTCACGAAGTCGTTGGCGTCAGAGCCGTTGCCGACATGGCCGAGCTCGGCCTCGATGTCGACGTCGAAGATCTTGGCGACCTGGACGACGTCCTTCGTGAGCTGGAAGTTCTCCTCATAGGAAAGTGAGGAGCCGTCGACCATGACGGATGGGAAGCCGGCCTTGACGCCCTTGACGGCGATCTCGTAACCAGCGGAGTGATCCTGGTGGACGGCGACGGGCACGCTCGCGCGCTCGGCGTAATAGCGGGCGGCGAAGGCGATGATGTCGAGGGCGCAGTGGTCCTCGAAGCCAGGCCAGTACTGGATGATGATGGGCATGTGCTCATCCTCGGCGGCCTGGATCGCATAACGGATGGTCTCCGTATTGATGACGTTAATCGCGGGCACGCCATAGTGGTGCTCGGTCGCATGTTGAAGAAGCTCGTTGACCTTGATGAGTGACATCTTTGTCTTCCTTTCACCTGAATAATCATTGGATCGGACAGTTCTCAGCTCGTCAGCTGGTTGAACACGAAGCGAAGCGCGAGGCAGGCAGGCGCTTGCGAGGCGCGGTGGAGCCTATGCGGCCGCCTGGCCCTCAGGCTGCGGCGCCGCGCTTCGACGCCATAGCACGTACGCCACAAGAGCAGCGACTGCAGCAATCGTTGAAGCGAGGGCGAAGGCCAGGAAACCCGCGTGCGTGCCGAGCGCATCGCACGCCCAACCGCCAAACAGGTTCGCAACCACGACGGACAGACCGCTCTGGACCATCGCGAAGGCGCTCTGACCTCGAGCGCGACAATCCTCGTAAGTGTGGTTGGCAATGTAGGTAACGCAGGAGTAGTAGACGGTCATGTAACTCACGCTCTGCAGCAGCTGGCCGCAGACCATGACCGGGACGATGCCGGTGCCCACAAGCACGAGCCTGAGCGCCGCCATGAAGCAGGAAAAGATCAGGAGGTTCATCTCGCCGAAGCGCCTGACCAGCTTGGAGGAAACGAGCAGGATGGGGATCTCGCTCGCAGCGGAGACCGCACTCAGGACGCCCACGAGGTTCTGACCCTCGCCAAGCTCGACCGCGTAGCGGCCCAAGAACGCCCCGATGAAGCCAATCGCGGCCGAACTGATGAAGGCGAAGACCAAGACGAAGGCGATCTCATTGCTGGTGAACAGCGAGAGGAGGCCCTTTCCGTGGGAGACCTTGGGATCGTCCGCGGCATTGGCGCGAATTCCCGCCTCGGGGAGGCGCCACATGTGAGCCGCGAAGACCACCAGCGCGGCGGAGACCACCGTGAACTGGATTTGAGGAGCCATGTCGAGCAGCCGACCGACGATCAGGACGACGATGGCATAGCCGATAGTGCCACCCATGCGAATGCGAGAAAAGTCCAGGCCAGAGCGATCCGCGAGCTCGATGACGAGGGAGTCGCTCAGGGGCAGGAGCCCCGAGAAAAACGCCGAGAATGCAAAGGTTACGAGAAGGACCGGGACGAACGTCGACGCCAGGTAATACAGCGGAGCGAGTACCGCCGCCGCAAGGCAGAGGGCCACGATGACCGCGCGGCGGCGCCCGAGCTTGTCGGCGATCGTCGACCAGAGCGGCTGGATGGCGAGCGCACACACCGGGGTCGCCGCGAGGAGAATGCCGGTCTGGGCCGCGCTGAGGCCGAGGCTCGTGTAGTGAGCGGAGAGAAACGGCGAGTACACGCCCGCGCAGACCCAGTAGAGTACGTTCGCGAAGAACAGCGAAGTCATGCTTGCGTTTGTCTTGGCGTTGTGCATCGTGCTTCTCCCTTCTTGCTCGCCGGGTGCCTGTCTGGGCTTCGAAGTGATTCGCCATCTAGCGTGAAACGAAGTTGTGAGGCGTTGGAACAATGTTCTGTTGTTTCATCGTTTTCGTGCCGTTGTTTCACGGCTCATAAGATAGCAGCTCAAGCTGAGATTGCGCCGAGGAAGTACCGATTTACCGTGAACGGTAGGAAATCAGCGGTGAAACGCTATTTCACCGCTGATGAAACATTTTGCTTATTTTTCACCTCTCTTGACCTAAGATACAAAGCAAGCTAGGACCAAGGAGTAACCATGGATAAGACAGGGGATGTGCTCAGCCACATCTGCGCGGTCATGAGCAGCCTATCCCCCTCGGAGAAGGCAATCGCAACGTATGTGCTCGACCACCCGTCGGATGTCGCAACGATGACCGTCCGCGAACTCGCCGCAGAAACCGGTACGTCACCGGCGTCTGTTTCGAGATTCGCAAGGACGCTTGACTACCGAACCTATTCGGACATGCGTCTGGCGCTCGGCATATCCATCAGCAGGGCATCCGGCGAGGAAAAGGCCACGGGCGGCAAGGTTACTCTGGACGACGTCGAGGGCTCCATTAAGTACGTCCTGTCTCACAAGGTCAAGGAGCTCTCCCAAACCGCCTCGCTCATTGACTCCGATGACTTTTCGGCAGTCGTCAATCTGCTCCACAACGCCAACCTCGTCCTGATTGCGGGCGTCGGCAACTCGATTAGCATGGGCGTAAACGCGGCGTTCAAGCTCTCACAGGTTGGAGTCAGGGCGTTTTGCCCCAGTACCACCGATGCCATGGTCTCCGCCGCAACCAGCCTCAAGGAGAATGACATCCTGCTCGTCATTTCGACGTCCGGATACTCGAAGCGCCTCGTCAACATATTCGACTCTGCCGAGGATTCGAACACCCCCATCATCATGATCACAGACAACCCAGATACGCCGCTCGCGAAGCGTGCCACGTATATCATCCGAGCCATCTCGCGAGATCAGGCCATCACCGGAACCGAGGTCGCCTTCTCGCACAGCTCGATCAACTTCGTCATCGAGCTGCTGTTCCTCTTCCTGACCTCTTGCTGGGATGACCCGGTAGAGTTTAACAGGATCATCTCGAAGAATCTCTTGGGAGACAGGCAATACAGCTAGGACGACGCACACCGGCGCACCGACGCCCAGACCGAAACGGGAGGACCCCTTGATAAAGCTCATCCTCGCAGACATGGACGGGACCCTGCTGCCGTTTGGCTCAAGGGTCGTATCGGAGCGCACGCACAGCGCGATTCTTTCGGCGCTTGATGCGGACATCGCGTTCGGCCCCGCAAGCGGCCGCGACTACGCCGACCTGGCCGATGCCTTTGACGGCGACGCGCGCTGTTTCTCGACCGGCATCATGGCCAACGGAAAGAAGGTCTTCTCCAGCGGCGAACTCGTGTTCAAAAAGACGCTCTCGACGGAGGCCCTCGTCAAGCTCGATAGCGCCGTACGCCCCTACGCGGGGACGTCACTCTGGCTAGTCGCCGATGTCGATGAGACAGGCAAACGCTGCGAGCAGTTCCTCTGCGCCGTCGAGCCTGGCGACGAATTCGCCCTGGAAATCGTTAAGGACTCCGGAAGAGACATGGCGCTCGGAGACGTGCCCACGAACCGTGACGTCATCACCGCCGGCATCTTCGTCAACGTCAGCTCCGCCCCGACGGAAGTCGTTCGGAGTCGATGCAAGGAAGCCTGCCCAGAGCTTGATTTCCCCTCGCCCGTCCCATTCTTCCTCGATGTTGTTCCGGCTGGCTGGAGCAAGGTAAACGGACTCGACGCGCTTCTCGGCAGCCTTGGGGTCACGCTGGACGAGGTCGCTTTTATCGGAGACTCGGAAAACGACGTGACGCTCCTCGAAAAGGTGCCGAACTCCTACGCAGTCGCGGGCGCGATGCCAGAGGCGAAGGCCGCGGCCCATCACCTGATCGGGGACGCAGCCGAGGACTCCGTCGCGAAGCTCATCGAACAGATTGTCCAGCAGCGAGGCTAGGGTTCCGCCAGCGTGGCATGCGCCGCGTGCCTCGTCATCCGTTCGTGGCGCGCTACCTCGTGACGATCCAGAGCGTGGCCATCGTCGCGACGCCGATGCCTACGATGAGCGCGGCCCACAGGACGCGGACCACGAGGTTCATGTCGCCCGCCACCACCATGTCGTTCGCGTGCCAGAACCAGCTCTCGTTTCCCTTGCGCATGATGCTCTCCCCTAGCCTCGATTACGCCATCTATGGCCGAGCAATCGCAGGTCACGTGCCATGGATTTGCCCTACGCCCAGCTTTCAGTTCCGTAAGGCGGCGGGAGCCTGTGCGAGGCCCCGAGTCCTGAGGCTGTTGCAATGAAAATGGGAATCAAGGAGCACGCATCAATCATATGGGTTCCTTTCGGGGGCGATGGCAAACGAAGCATCCATCATATAATGGAGCGACGCAATCAGAGAGGTCACCCATGGAATTTTATGCAAGCTGCCCCGAGGGCTTTGAGTCCGCACTCGCCGACGAGCTTAAACGGCTCGGGCTTTCGCATGTACGCCGCCTTAAGGGCCGCGCTACGTTTGAGGGCGAGCTCGAAGAAGGCTACCGCGCCTGTCTGTGGTCGCGCCTGGCCAGCCGCGTGTTTGTGGTGCTTGGGCGCTTTGAGGCGCAGGATGCCGATGCGCTGTACGACGGCGTTTACGACATCGCCTGGGAGAGCATTGTTCGCCCGGGCGCCACCATCGCCATCACCGCCCGCGGCGTGACCGAGCAGCTGCGCAACACGCGCTTCTCGGCCCTGCGCGCCAAGGACGCGCTGTGCGACCGCCTGGCCGAGGCCACGGGTCGCCGCGCCGACGTCGATGCCGCCGATCCCGACGTTCACCTGCTGCTTTCGCTGCGCCAACGTCGCGCGAGCATCAGCCTGGACCTTTCGGGCGACCCGCTGTTCAAGCGTCTGCCGCCCGCGGCGACCCGCGCTGGCGAGGGCACGCACGTGCTACGCCCCGACTACGCCGCCCTGGTGTTGGCGCAGGTCGGCTGGACCGCGCTGTGCGAGCGCGAGCTGACGGCCGACGATTACGAGAACGAAGCCCTGCCCACGCTGGTCGACGCCTCGTGCGCCGGCGGCGGTCTGCTGTTGGAGGCCGTGAACATTCTGACCGACCGCGCCCCGAGCGCCGCACGCGAGCGCTGGGGCTTTGAGGGCTGGCAGCTGCACGATGCCGCCCTATGGGAGCAACTGGTTGCCGAGGCACGCGAGCGCGAGACGGCAGCGCGCGAGCGCCAGGCGCGCATCGTTGCCGTAGACATCGACCCCGCCGCCCGCAAAACCGCCGAGTGCATGGTCAAGTGCGCCGGCTACAAGCGCTTTGTCGATTTTTGCGCCGCCAAATCTGCCACCGTACTGGACCACGCGGGCGCCGTCGCCGGTGCCGCCCTCGTCGCGGATACGACCGAGACACCGCTGTCGCTTATGCATGACGCCATGACGCTGGTCGGCGAGCTGCGTCGCGCGCCCGAGCTTACCGCCGCGCCGGTCGCCGCCCTCACCCGCGACGGCCTTATGGCCCGCGCGCTCCATGCCGAGCCCGCGCGCTCCATTGCCGTCATGCCCAACAACGAAGAGGCGACTATCGAGGTTTGGCCCTCGCTCGACCACGCCGCCGCAGCGTTTGAGGCTGCGACCAGCGCGGATGCCGAGGCCGAGGTTGCGGATGCCAACGAAGTCAACGATGAGGCCGCAGCTTCTGCCATGCCCGAGCCCGCCGCCACGCTCGACCTGGGCGACGGCAAGCCGCTGCCCGTGCTCATCCCCGAGTCGGAGCAGTTCGCCAACCGCCTGCGCAAGAACGCCCGCCTGCGTCGTAAGTGGGCCAAGCGCGAGGGCGTGAGCTGCTACCGCGTCTACGATGCCGACCTACCCGACTACTCCGCCGCCATCGACCTGTACGAGGGATGCCCGCAGACGCCGGGCCGCTGGCTCGTCATCGCCGAATACGCCGCGCCCAAGACCATCGACCCCGCGCTGGCCCAGGCCCGCATGCTCGATATCTTGGCCATCGCGCCGCGCATCCTGGATGTTCCGGCCGAGCACGTGCACGCCAAGGCCCGCATGCGTTCGCGCGGCGGCTCGCAGTACGGCAAGCAGGGCGCTGGCAAGGGCGGCTCGGGAGAGCGCGCCAACATCGCGCGCCGTCGCCTCCCGCTTATCGAAGAGGGCGGCCTTACCTTTGCCGTCAACTTTGACGACTACCTGGATGTAGGCATCTTCCTGGACCACCGCGTCACCCGCAACCTGGTGCGCGAGCACGCCAAGCAGGCGCGCCGCTTCCTCAACCTGTTCGCCTACACCGGCACCGCCACCTGCTATGCGGCAGACGGAGGCGTCGAGGAGACCGTAACGGTCGACCTTTCCAACACCTACCTGGACTGGGCCGAGCGCAACATGCGCCAGAACGGCTTTGTGGGTCCGCAGCATCACTTTGTGCGCGACGACGTGCTCGCCTGGATTCGCGACCAGCGCCAGACGCGCAACCGCTGGGACCTGATCTTTGTCGACCCGCCCACGTTTTCGAACTCGTCCAAGATGGGCCGCCGTACCTGGGATGTCCAGCGCGATCATGTTGAGCTTTTGGCCGGCGTATCGCGCCTGCTCGCACAGGGCGGCCACGCCATCTTTAGCTGCAACCTGCGCGGCTTTCGCCCCGAAACACGCAAGCTCGCGCGCGCGGGTGTCGTGCTACAGGACATTACGGCGCAGACCATCCCCGAGGACTTCGCACGCAACCAGAAGGTGCACCATTGCTATATCGTGCGCCGTCTGCCCATCGAGGACGCCATGGCCGAGGTCGGCTTTAGCGCCGAGGAGATTGCCGAGCGGACCGAGGAGCTGCGCAACCCCGAGGCCCGCAAGCCCCGCGCAGCAGCGCCCGCGCACGCGCAGGCCAGCGACCGCGGACCACACGGCGACGGCAAACCCGCCGGTACAGGTAAGCCCAAAAAGAAGAAGTTCTACGCCAGCAAGCCCAAGGGCAAATAACAAAGTTGCGGTGGAATACGGACTGTTTTGCCTGGAATTAGGCAAATTTAGACCGTATTTCACCGCAACTCATATTGGGATGATGGTTGGCGATCTAGCCTTGGGTGACCAGGCGATAGCCAATACCCACATGCGTCTGGATATAGCGCGGATGCGCGGGGTCGGACTCGATCTTCTTGCGCAGCGTGCCCATAAAGACGCGTAGACTCGCCAGGTCGCTCTTAGTCGCCGTACCCCAAATCTCGTGCAGGATAAACTGGTGCGTCAGCACCTTGTCGGCGTTGTGTGCCAGCAGGCATAGGAGTTTGTACTCGATCGGCGTCAGATGCAGTTCCTCGCCATCCATCGTGGCGATGCCGGCATCAAAATCGATATGCAGCTCGCCGGTATCGAACGAGCCCTCGGAGGCAACACCGCCCGTTTGCGCATACGAAAGGCGCCTGAGCGTCGTGCGGATGCGTGCGAGCAGTTCCTCGACCGAAAACGGCTTGGTCAGGTAATCGTCGGCGCCGGCATCGAGCGCACGGATCTTGTCCGCATCCTCGCTGCGCGCCGAGACCACGATAATCGGCATGCCCGACCACGCGCGCACCGACTCCACCACCTTGACGCCGTCCATATCGGGCAGGCCCAGGTCGAGCAGCACAATGCTCGGCGCCTGCGACGAGGCGGCGGCGATGGCGGCATGGGCGGTCTCCACGGCCATATGGCGCAAGCCGTGCGCCTCGAGCGCGGCGACGATAAGGTTGCGGACGGCGGGGTCGTCCTCAACAACCAAGATGAGCGGTTTTACGGCAGAGTTCGGCACAGCGCTACTCCTTATCAAACGAAACGTCGGCGGCGGGAAGCTCAATCGTAAAGACCGAGCCGTGCGGGGCCGCCGCGGCAACCCCTATGCTACCGCCATGTGCCAGCGCAATGGAGCGGCAAAGCGAAAGCCCCAGACCCACGCTGCGCTGGCTATCGGCCAGACCATGGTTGGCGGTGTAGAACGACTCAAAGATGCGCTCGCGGTCCTCGGGCGCAATGCCCGGTCCATCATCGGCCACCGAGCACGCCACGCATCCATCATGGGCGTCAATCGAGATCACGACATGCGAGCCCGCGGGCGTATAGGTGATGGCGTTGTTCACCAGGTTGACCACCAGCTGCACCATCAGGCGCGCGTCGACGTTGACGAGCGCCGGCTCATCGCACGCCACCACCTTGAGGTCGTGCTCGCGCACGGCCGGGTTCACGTGGCGCAGCGCCTCCTCGACGATATCGTCCATGAGCTCGAGCGTGGTCGACAGGCGCATACCGCCACCCTCGAGCTTGGTGATGGCGAGCAGATTCTCGACGGTGGCGTTGAGCCATTGTGCATCCGAGCGAATGGACAGGAGCAGGCCGCGGCGCGTCTGGGCGTCGAGCACGGCGGTGCCGGTCGAGCCCTGGTCGAGCAGCACATCGGCATTGCCCGAAATACTGGTAAGCGGCGTGCGCAGGTCGTGCGAGATGGAGCGCAGCAGGTTGGCGCGCAGCTGCTCATTTTTGGCAAGCACCGCCGCCTCCTCGCGGGCCTCCATGGCGCGGGCGCGATCGAGTGCCAGCTCGCCTTCGCTCACGATGGCATCGGCAAGCGTCCGCTCCTCGTGCGTCAACACGTCGGGCTCGGCAACGATAGCTAGCACGCCAACCACCGAGGCGGGGTCGCCCGAGCGCACGAAGCCGTCGCCCGTGCGAACCGTCAGGTAGATGCCATAAAACGCCGAGCCGCCATAGGTGGCGTCGAGCGGCATTCCCACATAAGCGGACGCCGAGAGCCGCGGCGGCATCTGCGGCGCCAGTTCGTGCACCGGCACGGCATCGCCCACGGCCGTGTATGTCGCACGCGGCAGCAGGTCATCGCCCTCGGCGTCGGCGCTGTACCACACGACCGGGCAGCCCGAAAGACGCGCCAGCTGCGTTGCCATGGCGTGCACAATCTGCTGCTTATCGGCGCAGCGCTGCAGCATGCGGTTGGTCTCGAGCACCATCTGCGTGCGGCGGTCGCTGGCGGCGGCCTGCGCCAAGGCGCGGCGCAGGGCCAACGCAATCGAGCTCGACACGAGCGAGACCGCAAACATAATGAAGAACATGCCGGGATAGACGCGGTCGATAAACGACAGCGAGTAGCGCGGGTCGACAAATAAGAGGTTGTAGAGCGCCACGGCGGCAGCCGAACTCAGCAGGCAATACAGGCGGCTCCAGGTAAAGAATGCGCACAGCTGCACGGCGAACACATAGACGATCATGATGCTCGGCGCGAGACCCGGATGGTCGAGCAGCGCGCCCACAATCGTCGCCGCGACCAGCAGTCCCGCCGACACGCAGGCGTCATACAGAGGGCTGCGACGCGTCAACGTCGTGCGCCGCCACCAAAAGTTCTCGGCCATATCGCCGTCCGTACGGACGTCCATCAGCGCCCTGCCCCTCTCTCAAAAACAAAAACCACCACAAAGGGGACAGGCACCTTTGTGGTGGTTTCCCCTTGTGGTGGTTCCAAGTGTATAGCCTTTGCAACCGGCGGTCGCTAGACAAACAGCACGTGCGCGAGCAGGGCACACACGCACACCGCTCCAAATACCAGTGCCACGATCGAAATTACGCGATCGGCCATATCCATGTTGGAGCGGTTCGTCAAAAACCGATCTTCGGCGGCGTCGGCACGTGCCTCACGTACCAGCTCGGCAACCACCTCGCGGCCATCAAGCATCTTTGCATCCATGTTTGCCTCCCCGGTCTCAATCTTGTCCATCGAAAACCAACTCCGTGCAACCTGTCGGCGCCTACGGGCGCTCGTTGGGGGCCAGGCGCTGCATCTTGCTCACGGCCTTAAACTTGGTGAACAGCGGCACGTACTCAAAGCTCACGTTGGAGTTCTCCAGGCCGTACCAGCGCGCAGGCGTGCCGGCGGCGCGGCGGATGATGTACTTGAGCGTGATGGCCGTACGCTCGCTGGGCTCCACGTCGCTTTCGGGCGCCAGCAGCTTGCGGATCATGACGAACTTAAACGTACCGATGTTGCCCGGATCCTTGTAGACCGAGTAATCGTGCGTCTGCGCCGGCAGCTCGCCGCTGGCAGCCAGGTCCTGAACAACCTGGCGCAGGTAAGCATTGACGCGCTGGTTGATCTTATAGCCCAGGTACAGATGCACGCGGAATACGTAGTCGGTGCCGAACGTCTCGACCGAGTAGGCAAAGGTATGCGGCTCGTCCATGGTCTCGACATTCACGAACCACCAGGCACGAGCGCGCTTGGGGTGCTTATCCAAAATCGAGTAGACGATATCGCGGTCGATATAGTCGGTGTTGGTGTCCTTGGTCAGGTACACGATGTTGTCGCTCATGAGCTCGTAGCGATCGTCGTCGCGCAGGCGTTTGAGCTGCGGCAGATAGCTGCGCAGCGGCAGCAGCGTAAACTGACGTTGCTCGACCGCCGTACCGTTGTACCAGCACACCATGATGCCCATGATGAGCGCGGCCATAAGGATGGTGAAATAGCCACCGTGGAAGAACTTGGTGAGCGAGCTCACAAAGAAGAAGCCCTCGAGCAAAAGGAAGAAGGCGGCAAAGATCCACGGCGCGACCTTGAGATTGCGCTCCACGTGTAGATAGAAGAAGAGCAGCATTGTCGTGCACATCATGGTCAGGGTAATGGCCAGGCCGTACGCGGCCTCCATGTGCGCCGAGTTCTGGAACAGCAGCACCACGATGACGCAGCCGACAAGCATGACGTTGTTGACCATGGGGATGTAGAGCTGGCCTTTGGTCTCGGCCGGATAGAAGACCTGCATGTGCGGCATGAGGTCCAGGCGACTGGCCTCGGACACCAGCGAGAACGCGCCGGTAATGAGCGCCTGCGAGGCAATGATGGCCGCGATGGTTGAAAGGCCGACGGCAAACGGACGCAGGCCCGGGGCGAGCATCTGGTAGAACGGGTTAAGGTCGGCAATGCCCATGAGCTCGGGGTTGGCAGCGTTGTTCATAAGCCAAGCGCCCTGGCCCATATAGGACAGCAGCAAGCAGCACTTAACGAACGGCCAGGTGGCGTAAATGTTGCCGCGACCCACATGGCCCATGTCGGAGTAGAGCGCCTCGGCACCGGTGGTGGCGAGGAAGCAGCTGCCCAGAATCATGATGCCCGCGTGGTTGTTGGGGCTCAGCAAAAAGGCGATGCCGCGCACCGGGTTGAGGCACAGCAGCACGGCGGGGTGCTGGAAGACAAAGAACAGACCCGTGCCGCCCAGGAACAGGAACCACAGCGTCATGATGGGGCCAAAGGCGTGACCGATCTTGGCCGTGCCGATGCGCTGCACCAAGAAGAGCGCAATGATGATGGCGAGCGTGATGGCGACAACGCGGCCCTGGTCATCCCCGAGCACGGCGTGAACCGCAGGGATGGTGCGCAGGCCCTCGATGGCCGTGGTAACGGTAACAGCCGGCGTCAGGATGCCGTCGGCGAGCAGCGCGGCGCCACCCAGCATGGCGGGGATGATAAGCCACTTGCCGCAACGCTTGACCAGGCTGTACAGGGCAAAGATACCGCCCTCGCCGTGGTTGTCGGCGCGCAGCGAGATCAGCACGTACTTGACGGTCGTCAGCAGCGTGACCGTCCACACGACAAGAGAGAGCGCGCCGAGCACGAACTCCTCCGTCACGCTTCCGATGCCGCCGTTGCCGGCAACGAGCGCCTTGGTTACATACATAGGGCTGGTGCCGATGTCGCCGTACACCACGCCCAGCGTGACGAGCATCGCCGAGATGCTCACAGGAATCGCAGCGTGCGAGGCTGCCTCCTTGGCCTTTTGTTCCATAAGCCGGTTTCCTCCCAACTTTAATGTTCGAAGGGATTATAGGCAATCGGCCCATGTTTTAATGCACTGTTTTCCCAGCTAGATAAACATTTATACGGCCTTTATGCCATCGCGCGATATGGAATGTGGCAAAGGGACTGTCCCTTTGCCACATTCGTCATTTTCCGAGCCAGTTTTTGAACCACCACTCCATGGAGCGACTCATCTCGGCCATAAAGGGACTGGTGTGTTTGCGGGTGTAGATATCCACCACGCGCTCCCCCACCTCGCGGGCATGCGGGCGAAACATCGCGTCCATCTCGGCCACCTGCGCGTCCATGGTCGCGGCATCCGCGCGGCAGTAGCGCTCCTCGTGCACCAGGTTCACCACGGGGTGCGCGCTTGCCGGGCGCTCCTTACGGGGCGTGCCGATGATGAGCATCGACAGCGGCATGGTATAGGGCGGCAGATCGAGCAGCTCGGCAACTTCCTCGGCATTCTCGACGATATCACCGATGTAGCAGCTCCCCAGCCCCAGGGCCTCGGCGGCAACCACGGCGTTTTGTGCAGCGATCACGGCGTCCTGGGCCGCGATGGCAAAGTCGCCCAAACCCGGCGCGCGGCGGGGCGCCTTGCCCGTGCGCTCGACAAACTCGGGCTCAAAGCAGCCCACGTGCTCAAACAGATCGATCCACTTGGCATAATCGACCACAAATATAAGCGCCCAGGGCGCCTTGGCGATCATGGGCTGGTGATCGCACAGGTCGGCCAGACGGTCCAGCGTAGCCTGCTCGCGAATGCTCACGATGGAATACATCATCATGGCGCCTGCCGATGGCGCGCGACTCGCCGCATGCAAAATCGCCGCCCGCTGCTCGTCGGTCACCGCTACGGGACGGTCACTGTCATCGCGCGCGAAGGCGCGCGTAGACGAACGGTGCTCCAAAATGTCCAGCACCGCGTTGCCCGTAGTCTCGACCGGATAGCCGCCCGCGTCCATGCCGGCACCCACGTCGCCCGCACTCGTCATACAAACCCGCTCGTTCATCGCCTCATCCTCGCCATTTCTTTAAGAAGCCTTTACGTTTCCGTGTAATTCCCGTCCATTATCGCGCAGGTCGCCACTACATTGCGCCACACCGCCACACGTGCGCGTTAATATGGCTGGTTGTTGTGCGCAGTCCGCAAATGCAGCGCATATTTAAGTAACAATCGGGTAAACCCCCGCTTTCGTAGGTTTTAAGTTTGTGAGGAGTCTCAGCATGTTCGCTGCCGCCATCTCGCTCGTCGGTCTTGCGGCGACCGTCTACCTTGTCTTGCGCGAGGCCAAGGCCATTCGCGCTCAGTCGGGCACCGTTGCCAAAAGCGCTCTTGGGTGGAGCGTCGTCTTCGGCCTGTTCCAGGTCTTTTTGACTATTTGGGGCGCCGTGGGCCTCGTCGCTCAAAACGAGCCGCTCGCCTTTGTGATGCTCATCCTGACCAATGCCATCCTCACCGGCTGCGCTTGGGCCAGCATCGCCCGCGACCGCATCGCCCCGCGCGTCTTTGCGTTCGCCGCGCCCGACGCCCCCGCCCCCACCGGCAAGCTCGGCCGCCTGCGCGGCGCCTTTGTGGGCAAACCGCTCGTCGCCGCCGTCTTGTGCCTGCTGCTCGCCGGCGTCTTTGCGCTGCTGGGCATGGAAGTCTCGTCCAACCACGACTTTACCTGGGTCTACCCCCTGTGCATCCTGCTCGAGTGGGCCATCATCACCGTGCTCATGACCGGCTTGTTCTTCCTATTCCAGCGCCACGGCGCAGCTCCCGCGGTCCTGGCCTTTGCCCTCTTTGTCCTGGGCATTGCCGAGTTCTTCGTCATCACGTTTAAATCCATGCCGATCCAGCCGGGCGACCTTTCGGCCATCTCCACCGCCGCCGCGGTCGCCGGCAACGGCTACACCTTCTCGATCTCGCTGTTCTGCGTGCTGTCCATGGGCTTTACCGCCATCGCCATGCTGCTGTGCGAGTACGCCGGCCTGGTGGCACCGCACCGTCAGAAGGGTGCCGCCAACGCCAAGCGCATGCTGCTCACCAACCTGCTCGTAGCGGTGCTGTGCCTGGGCGGCGTGACCGCGCATGTCACGCTCATCGACTACTACAACACCCTCGGCATCACCGTCTACACCTGGCGCCCACTCGAGAGCTACTGGCGCGAGGGCTATCTGCCTGCCTTTATTAGTGCAGCGCAGTCCATCAAGCCGCCCAAACCCGCCGACTATTCTGTCGATGACGCCAAGGCCACGCTCAAAAAATACGCCAAGGCCTACGACAAGTCCGACGCCGCCAAGAGCGACGAGCGCACCGCCGCAAAGGAGCAGTTCGACAGCGAGAAGCCCACGGTCATCGCCATCATGAACGAGACCTTCTCGGACCTGTCCATCTACCAGAACATGCGCGCCGGCTACGAGGGCCCGCAGTACTTTAAGAACCTGTCCAACTGCCTCAGCCGCGGCAAGCTCTATGTGAGCGCCTACGGCGGCGGTACCGCCAATACCGAGTTTGAGTTTATGACCGGCAACTCCATGGCCAACCTGGGCTCGGGCGTGTACCCCTACACCATCTACAACATGGAAACGACTGGGAACCTGGCAGAGCAGTTCAAGTCGCTCGGATATTCCACCACGGCCATGCACCCCAACCACGCGACCAACTGGAACCGCGAGAACGTCTACAAGGACTTTGGCTTTGACCAGTTCCTGTCCATCAACGACTTCCAGGGAGCCGACACCCTGCGCGGCATGGTGACCGACCAGGCTACCTACGACAAGATTCTGGAGCTGCTCAACCAGAACGCCGATCCGCAGTTCATCTTCGACGTGACCATGCAGAACCACTCGGGTTACGATACGGGTCTGGTGCCGGTCGACAAGCAGATGCACCTGAACATCGACACGACCGATCTGGATGCCAAGACCATCGAGGACGGTACGCTCTCCGATGTCGACGAGTACGTCTCGTGCATCGAGCAGTCCGACCAGGCGCTGCGTTACTTCCTCAACGCCCTGAGCAAGCTCGACCGTAAGGTGGTCGTGGTGTTCTGGGGCGACCACCAGCCGTTCTTCCCGTCCAAGTTCAACGATAAGTGGTTTACCGACGAGGACGACGCCACCCACCAGGAACGCCTGTGGCAGACCGACTACATCATCTGGGCCAACTACGACGTTGCCGGTTGCAACCAGACGAGTGAGGTCGACGACCTGTCCACCAACTACCTGTCTACCCAGCTGATGCAGCTGATCGGCGCACCGCTGACCGACTACCAGAAAGCGCACATGACGCTGCGCGAGTCGCTGCCCGCTATCAACTCCGTGGGCTACGAGGACGCCAGCCTGCGCTGGGCGCTCTCCTCCAACGTCACCGGTGACGACGCCGCTGCCGCTGCCGCCACCAAGGCGCGCGAGGATTACGCCAAGATGCAGTATTACGAGATGTTCCGCGACGGCAAGAACGTGTATACCGAGCACTTCCAGACCGAGGCCAACGAGACCGACCCCAACCTGGCACCGGGCACGACGAAGATCAAGTAGCGGGTCGCTCATAACTGAAACGTCTGTCCGGGCGGAGGCATATAAGGTTCCCTGCTCGGACAGTCCTGCGCAAGACGGAGGCCACATTAAGTGGCCTCCTTTGCGTGCGGAACTCGCGATGAACCTTATATGCCTCCGCCCGGACAGACGCCTTGTTGTTGGAGCACGGCTTGTCATGGGGGTATCCGCTGAACATATATAAGTTGAAGGCCACATTAAGTGGCCTTCTTTGTATTCGGAAAGTGTGTCCCGGAATCTGCCTTCGGAATGGGACGCAGTTTCCGCTTGAGGGCCTGTTGGGAAAGCGCATCCCACTTCAAGAGTAAATTCCGGGTCGCACTTTCCGCTAAGGCTCTCAACCGGAAAGTGCATCCCATTCCAAGCCTTAATTCCGGGACATAGTTTCCGGACAAGACATCAACCGGAAAGTGGGGACCACTCTGAGCGCCGATTCTGGGACACACTTTCCGAAACACCGCCCATCCGGAAAGCCCGTCCCGCTCTGAATACATCCGGGCATGGAATATCCGCTTATTAGGCCTTCCGTCAATAAAGGGGCGCCCTCCCGAGCGGCGGGCTCGAAGTTCATCGCGAGTTCCGCACGCAAAGAAGGCCACTTAATGTGGCCTTCGTCTTGCGCAGGACTGTAGAGCAGGGAACTTCGTGCCCGCCGCCCGGGAGGGCGTTGCGTTTAGAAGATGAACCTAGCGCTTATCCCTCCGGGACAAAAGAAGTGCGGCTATAAATGCGATGATTGCAAGTGTCAGCAACACCAAAAGCAACGTGAGCGTGTTGTCGCCTGTTGCCACCAGACCAAGCAAACCGAGCTTCTTGCTGTCAGCAGACTGCATGGGGATCTTCTCGCCATCGTCCTCGGCGGTGATTTCCCAGCGAATGGTCTTGTTTGCGTCGGCAACCTCGTTGCCCACCGATGTCGGAACGTTTAGCTGCAAATTAAGCACCGTGCTGCCATCGCTCGTAAACGTGGCGATTTGCGTGGGATAAGCGAACACGCTGCCCGGTGTTCCTGTCTGGAGCCAACCTGCAGAGCCATCGCCCGCCGACGCCGTTAGAGTAATGGGCGACAGCAGGCGTGCCGTCTCGTGATCGACAACGGCACGCACAAACACGCGCACCTGGGACTTTACGCCCGTGGCACGAATCTCTATCTGCTGATCACGCACATCGCCAGGCATCAGATCTTTAAAGGCCAAAAACAGATCGGGCTCCCCCGAGGAGTCCGTCGCCCCCGAGACCGTCAGCTGACGCGCATTTCCGTCATAGGCAATCGCGGGAGTATCGGCAAACGCACGGGCGGGAACAGCGAGCGCGACCACGCAGAAAATGGCCGCGACCATGCAACGCAAGGAGCGTGCAACACCTTTACGAATCGGGAACGCCATACTTACGCACCTCCATGCGGCGGCACCAGCACGTCATTCTCGACCGAGCAACCCCATGCGTCGTGCACGGCCTCATCGGGCGTCGCCTGGACCGCCTGAGTGGAGATATCCACGACAAGATTGCGACCTTCGGTTGCCTTGAGCTCGGTAACCCTATTAATGAGCACGCCGGTTTCCGCGCCGGGAGCGACGGGCGACGTCCAGTAATAGAACCCGTCGCTCGCCTTAACCCAGTTATAAGCCGAGTTCGCGCCCGAGGCATCAGCCACGCTCCACGCAATCTCGTAATCCGCCTCACCCTTCGGCTCCTCCTTCGGCTCATCCCACAGGCGTGCGCCATCCTGGTCCTGCCAGTAGATATCCACTGCAGCACGAATATAGGCGGGCGCAGTACCCGTGTTCTTCGCCTTGACATCGCTTTTCACTTTGCCGTTGAGCGTTTCCTGAACCGATGGCGTCACCGACCCGATGCCGAACTGGTTGACCAGCACGCCCGTAACCGAAAGCCAGGCCAACGTGCCTGCCGTACCGGCCAGGAGGATAACCCCCACCAGCAAGGCGATGATGCGCTTGCGCTTGGACATGCTAATCCTCCTTCTTTGCTACGTTGTCGTTGCTCCAAACGTTATGGGCACGATCGCTGCCATCGATCCATTTGTCGTTCACACGCGTGTTCGTGCAGGTGAACGTGGCATCGTTCGCGCTCGATGCAGCGGAGATAGTCGCCTGCGCCTTATCGCCCGGCTGCTTGCCAGGGACGCCGATCTGGCTGCTGTAGCGCCATGCCCACGCTGAATCCTCCTCGACGGTGTAGATACCCGCCGGGACCGCAAGCTCGATAGCGCCGGAGTACCAGGCGGAACCGTCCTTCAGCTGCGCATCCGATGACACCGTTACCTCAACCGTGCGCTCCTCCAAGGCGTTGCCGTCCATGCCGGCCCGGGAAACCTTGAAGCGGAACGTCTTGCCCTTCGCCCAGCTATCCTGGGTTTGCTTGACGATCTTGAGCGTATGCGTAGCGGCGAAATCGAACACCGCATTGCCATCGCTCTGAGTGCCGTCGCCCGTGAGCTTGTAGTCCAAACGATTCGTCAGCTCAAACGAGCCCTCGCCTGAACCCGAACTGTAAAGCGAGACATACTTCCCGTTGACAGGCGCAGGAGTCTGGCCAGGAAGACCATAGCCCACGCGGTCAACGTGCACCGTCAGTTGCGTGCCCATGAAGGGCTTTGCAAAGCAAGCCTTGAACGGCGCCTTATCGCTCTTGTCATCTATCGTGTTCGCGGCATTGGGATCAAGCAACCACTTGAGCTGCCCGGTCACATTCTTAGGGCTCGCATCGTCCGATGTGTCGTTAGCGACGACCTTATACGTCACCGGATACAAATCCATGTTGGCTGTAACCGGTTTACCCTTGAAGTCGCTCCACGCCACAGCTTTGTCGCCATTAACCCACTGCCACTCCAAGAACAACTCCTTCAAGCTGCTATCCGCTCGCTCGCCCAGGAATGCGACGATTGCGGAGTAGGCTTCGGGATCGTAGGCCACTTCCTTTGGCTCCATGACGGGTTCACCCTTGTCGTCATAGACCGGGTTGCCGTTCTCGTCCATCTTGGGCACCTTAACTGTCTGAACAAAGCCGGCATTGCCATCCTGGCCACGCAGAACACTCGTATCGTTCGGGTCTACCGTAGCGGTGTAGATGACGTTGCCTTCGGTGTCGTGATAGCGCACTTTAAGCGGCGTCTTCTTGTACACCGCAGTGTAGGTCACGCTCTCAAAGGGCTCGCTGCCCTCGAGGGGATACTTCTCATCGTCAGTCATCAGGGTGTACTGCCCGTCATTGACATAATCGCGCGACCAGCCGACAAAGTCGTACTTGGTGCCGTCGGTGCCCTCAACCTCCTCGGCGGCCTTGACCTCAAGAGAAATCTGGTCGCCGGAATCAGTGCGGCCGAGGCTACAGACAAGATCGGGATTCGCAAGTTTAGAGTCAATGTTCGATTGAACGGTAACCAGGCTGGGACGGTAGACCGGGTACAGCTCCATGGGGGCCTTGACCACGGTAGAAGCACTCACCATACGGATGCCCTCTGACCAAGCGACATAGCCCTTGCCAGGTGCCGGCTCGGCTTCCGTCCAGCCCACGAAGACGTTGAACTTGCCTGTATCCGCATCGATAGTGCTGACGTCATAAGTAGGCTTCGGGATGCCGCCATTAAGGTTGCCGAGCATATCGTCTTGCTGAGCAACTTTGCCGTCCACATCCGTGGCATTGAGGTGGTACACAACCGCCAACGGCGAATAGTACGCCACGAATGTATAGGCTCCGCCAGGTTCCACCGGATAAGAGCAAGTACCATGCTCCACATCGTAGGGAAGCGTCTTGATCTCGCCGTTCGGAAGCTCGATCTCAACCTTCTGCAACTTATACAGCTCACCGCCTGCTTTATAAACCGGCGTCGTAACGTCAGGGGTCACCGTTGCCGTAGCAGGATTGGTGTCCGCGTTGATAACGGGAGCGATGTTGTAGCTAGGCACATTGACCTTGTCCGTACCCTCAAAACCTGCGCGATGCAGGTTGGTGGTGTAGCTGACGTCGTACCTTGCGTAGACGGGATAGGCATCCTGCCACTGGGTGACCTTGGACTCGTCGGTCGCCAGATACGGCTCTGCCTTATCCGGATCACTCGTCACATAGGGGTCGCCGGCGACGTCGTAGATATACTTCCAGACGTCAGAATCCTTCTGAACCTCGGCGGTCGAAATCCAGCCCAGGAACTTATAGCCAGGCACGGCCATGTCGGCATCGGTCGGAGAGGCTTCGAGTGTCAGACTGGGATTGACGTCACCATCCTTTCCGTCGTAGGGCCTTGTATTAACCGTCCTATCCTTATAGAGATGCGGATAGCAATACAGGAACGTCAGATCTTTACCTTCCGCCGTTTTCTGCTGAAGCAAGTTGCTTTCATAGCGTCGAGTAGCAGCCTGCTTTACGTTGCCATCCTTGTCATAGAAGTTGACGTCCGTGGTCACCATGGCGCGGACATAATATTGCTCTGTCGTTAAAACAGCACTCGAAAAAGGATTCTCTATATACGTCCAAGAACCGTCGTCGGGTCTTTCGAGCGTCCAAAAACTGAAGTGGTACCTATCATGTGCGGGGGAAAATTGAACTTTAATACTTGACGCTTTCCACTCATCACTCAGTTTACCGGCTCCTGGAAAATCAGTGTCGGCAATCATATCCTTGATAGTATTTGCGCCAGTGTCGTTACGCACATTATGCGAGTAGGCGTTAATAGGCGCAACGATTCGCGTCGCATCAGAGAGAACCGTAGTGCACTTATCCGCTGGATTCTTATCATCGTGTAACACGTGAGCGGAATCATCCGTACCAGCACCCCAATGGACAATGTTTTCACGAACATATGTCGCGCCAACGTTTTCCTCAAAGGGCGACTTGTACTTATTCCAAACCGAGCAGAGGAGCTTGCTGTCCGTTAGACCGCTATTTGTGAATGCCCGGATGTAGTAATCCACGCGGTACTCAAAGCGTGCGGTATAGGTATGCGGAACGGTCAGGTCCACGTTGCCGGGAAGCTTGTAGCTCGGATCGCGGCTCACGCGAACATCAACCGGGGATCCATCGGCAGCCTGCTTGTTTTCATACCAACCCAGGAAACGATAGCCGTCGGGCAGCTGGCCCTCCTCGGATATAGCTTTACCGGATACGTCGAGCACCTGTACGGTATACGCGCTTGTGCCATCTTCTGCAGTCTCAACCTTAACGTCAGTTTTGCCCACACCGTCGCGCCGAGTCTGATCGTCGGTTGCATCCTGCTCATTGCCCTCAAACACCGTCATGATGTTCGACACATAGTCGGTGTACACCGGATAAAAATCGGTAGGACCAGGCACAGTGATCTCGGTGCCGGCAGGATAGAACGCACCGGCGTTTTTTAGCTCGGCAAGCTTAGGCGAGGTGATGGCCGCGTAACCGCCATGCATCCCGGCCTCGCCACTCGGCTGCGTCGTCCAACCGATAAAGGTGGCGCTGGCAGAAAGAGTGCCGCGGTCCGCAGGGGCAGCCGGCGTTAAACCGACGCCATAGCGGTACCAGTCCGTCGACTTGTCGTGCTCCTCGCCGCTCTGCCACGCGAGCGTCTCGCCCTTGACGTTATAGAACAGTACCTGCGCCTCGTACGAAGCAATAAACAGGTCGTTGCCCTTAAAGGCCTCGGCCCCCTTCGCGTTATCGGCGGTATAGGTCGACGTTATCTCGTGCGCTTCGTTCTTCTGGACCTGCTTGCCAGCCTTAACGGCATCGGCATCGGTCTTGCCGTTAAACCAGGCGTTATCGGCATCGATACGGTTCACATTGACTCCGGACTCGCGGAACCAGCCCATGAAGCGATAACCGCCGTTGGCATCGGTCAAGCCCTTGGGCTTTGCGGAGGTATCCTGCCTAAACGTCACCGATGTATCGCCCTGGGCCAAGCCCTGAGCCGTTCCCGCCAGCACGGCGCTCACGGCAAAGGCATACGGGTCCGAGGTCGCCTGATCAATACCAAGTTTGGTTGCCTCGATGGTCGCGGTACCCGCACCGGGAAAATCGATCGTCGCCTTAACGCTCTGGCCATGCACGGGAATCTTCAGCTTGTAATCCATCGCCCACTCATTGGTGTGCTGGCCACCCAGGGCATCGTCGTTGTCGGTCGAGCGCATGGTGCCGGCACAGAAGTCGTAGTCGTGCTCTTCCCATAGCTCACGCGTGATGTAGCGCTCGTCATCCCACGGACCATAGCTGTCGCCCTTGGTGGTACCGTCGCCGCCAAACGAAGGGATCTTCTTTTTGGCAGGATTGCCCTGGCTATTGCCAGAAAGGCTCACGCTCGGCTTAAAGTAGCACTCGGTGACCGTCGCGTCGCCCTTGTTGGCGCGCGCAGCAATGCCGCCCAGGTTCACGTCGTTTTGGATGATGGGGATCACGGCGATGGGGTTGTACTGGCGCGAGCTCAAGTCGCCCGCAAAATGGCTGCGGACGAGCTCGTTGCCCTCTTCGGTCAAAATACGGCCCGCCAGGCCGCCCGTCCACGCGCGCGTCACGGCGACGACGCCCACATATGACGCGGCATAGCTGTAGCACTGCGCCGTCGAGAAGCAGTCGATAATCTTGGCGTTACCCGCCATGCAGCCTACAAAACCCGAGGCATACACGTTGTTGCCCCCCAAAGCGCCAATAGCCACGTCGTACTTATTGGTGACGTCGGTCATGCCATTCGCGGCAATCGAGCCGTCCTTGTTGCGCGTAGGCGTAACGCGGCAGTACTCAATCGTCGAATTTGTAACGTAGCCGGCAAACGCCGCCATATACAGACCCTCACCGCCGAGCGCCTGCACGCCCGAGGTCGTATTGTTGACGGCACGGCCGCCACGGACCTCGCAGTTGTAGAGGGTGCAGCCGTCGAGCTCGCCGGCGATGAGACCGCCCTCAAAGCCTGCGTTGGTAATGAGGTTGAGAGCATTGTTGGCGCAGGTCACGTGCAGCGTGCTCTCCATGACCATAACGTTTTCGAAGCGCGTATTGACGGCCTTGCCCACGATAATGCCACCGCGGAAGTCCGCCCACACGTTGGCGTCCTCAACCAGGAAGTTTTTGATGGTAGCTCCGTTGGTCTCGGCAAAAAATCCCGTATCGCGCTCGGGGTCAAAAGCGTCTTTATCGTAGTTCAGGCCCTCAACGGTGTGGTTTTGACCATCGAACACGCCCTTAAACGGATGCTCCTTGTTGCCAAACGACAGATGCTTAACGGTGTTTGCAACGATGTCTTTCATGTCGTCGCTGTCGAGCTCAATGTCGTTATCGAGATAAACGTGCCAGCCGGACGTATCGCGCTCGCGCGACAGCGCCACACACGACAAAAAGTCAGCCTCGTTTTTTATGTGGAATTCGGTTTTGGCCTCGGGCGCAGTCTCGGCATGTACCGCCATCGGCAGCGCCATAACGCAGCAAAGGGCAATCGCCGCGACGGCAACTAGCCTGCTAAGCACGCCCCGGTTCATGTTCTTGATCTTCATAGGCTAGTTCGCCTCCGGCCAACCCGCGACGTCGAGAACGTCGAGGACGGTATCGCTTTCCTGCTGGTTTTTGGCCTGCACGGCCTGCACATCGATATCGAGCCTGAATGAGCCGCCGCGCGCGGCATCGTGGTAGTCGCCCACAAAGCGCAGCGAGTCCATGAGGCTTTCCGTCATGGCGCCGGGGTCGAGCATGCCGCCACGTCCGGCCAAGCCGCGGTAGTAGTACCACCCATCGCCGCCATCGATCCACGGGGATCCCTCGCCCGCGTTCACATGAAACGCAACGCTGCCCGAAGCATCCGCGCTCGAACCGTCGGGCGCCACCGACGTCATGTGCAGACGAGCGCGAACGTACTCAGGCTGCGCGCCGACGTTCTCCACGCGCACAATGCGGCTGATGTCAGACCCCCCGGCCTTGGTGTCGGGATAGTCCCCGTGCTCGTTGGGCTCAAACGGAATCTCCTCGCCCTGCTCGTTGAGGGTGTATTCGCAGACTCGTACCTTCACGCTGCCAAACGATAGAACGTTGTTCGCCGGAACCATATCAACGGTAAAAGCCAGCGTGCCGCACAGGCACGCCAGGGCCAACAGCGCCATCGCGGTAAGCGCCAAGGTGCGTTTCTGATTGTCAGAAAGATTGTTGAGCATTACGTTCGCCAATCGTCGATAAGGGGGGACCGAGATCCCGGCCCGAAAATGGGGATGGGGAGCGGGCCGGGATCTCGGTGGAGGGGGGATTAAGCCTGAGTCTTAGCCCATTCCTTGGCCTGCGCGATGGCGTTCTCGGCATCGCCCTGGTCAGCGCCGAAGATGTAGCAGGAGACTGTCATAGTGGGCTTGGCGGGACTCTGAACAACATCCGTGTTGTTCATGGCAGCCGGGATATGCACGGTGCTGAACAGCTCACCGGTGTAAGCAGCCTTTGCCTCGGTAGTCTCAGTCTTTGGAGTAGGAGCAAGCTTGGCAGGGGTGTCGGTGTTACCAGCGGTATACATGAACAGACCGCTCACGTACTGGTTAGGGTTACCGTTGTTCTTAGCACCCACGGTGGTATCCGCAACCGGCTTCCAGTTATCGTTAAGCGTGAAGTACGGGGTCTTAGCAAGAGCGTCAGTGGCATCTTTCTTCACAATGGCGTTCTTCACGTAGATGAACACATAGGACTCATCAGAGTCCTTGCCGATACCAACGTTGGGGTTCTTGGCAATATCGGTGTCGGGAATCATCTTGGAATCTTTCTTCCACAGGGTCTCGAACAGATAACCATCCACTGAGGGGTCCGTGGGCTTGTCGCCGGGCTTGTTCGGCTGATCAGGGTTGGGCTTCACTTCGGGCTTGTCGATGCTGCCAACCGTGAACTCGTTCGTCTCGGAGTCGGTTGCCGACAGCCATGCGTAGGTACCCACGCCGGCAGCCAGTACCAGCAGCAGCAAGGCGGCAATGATGTCGTAGCGCTTTTTCTTCTTGTTTTCCATCGTTCTCTTCCTTTCGAAAATCGACTTCCCCGACGGCAGCCCCAACTGCCGCCGACACCTCTCCCCTGCCGCTATGAACGCCGCTCCCTCGCATGCGCGCGGGCATGCTTGCCCGCAGGCTCGTCGGAAACCACCCGATCGAGCACTATCGACGCCGCGACCAGCAGCGCCAGAACGGCCACCACAACAAGCAAACCGGGCATCGTCGTGCAATATGCGTTAACGAAGCCCAGGTAAGGGACACAAAAAGAAACGACACCGATCACGCGTGAAAAAGGCGTCTGCTCGGCGTCGTGCATGATGGTTCCATCTGCATTTTTGTTTGCGATTCCCTGCGTGCTGATCGTCTGCGCCACGGGGTCGACCTCGTACACCTGGTGAGTCACCACGGCACCGTCCGATCGGTAAAAAGTTGCATTGTCACCCACGACAATATCCGTTGGATCAACCTGGCGAACAAACACCATGGAGCCAACGGGAAGCTCGGGTTCCATAGAGCCCGAGAGCACAGCAAAGGGCATGTATCCAAATGCGCGAGGCACAAAAGAAACAACGGCAAGGGCTATGACAAGCGCGAACGCCAAGCTACTCAAAAGTGCAATAAATCGTTTGAGTCTACGCGCAGCCAAAGTGATAATTCATCCCCCTTGAGAACCTATTCGACCCATCCAAAGGTCAGCAAGTTTCAACAGGAACCGCAAGGCGCTTGAAAAGTGAGTCCGAAATAAGCCAATTTGGAATCTTTTCGTAATAAAAACATAGCGATGTGCTACACATTTTTCAATGTTTTGTCGCTAAATGCTACTATTATTGGCGTAAGTGGTCATTTATCCCCAAATTAGTCTGTTTTATCCAATACTTATAACTAACCCCCTACGCAACTTCCCCATAGAAGGTTCGATTTTTTTGCGAAACTAAAATAATGGCACCCCCCCCCACATTAAAACAAACTACTGGAAGTGTCATTTATTTCCGACCCTCCCCTTGCCGGAGTTTTATGACAGCCCCATGTAGTTCGCAGCCCATAATCCTCTGAGAACCGTGTCCCAGAATTCACGTCCGGAGTGGGATGCGGTTTCCGCTTGTGGCCCCGTTGGGAAACCACATCCCACTCCGATCGTAAATTCCGGGTCGCGCTTTCCGCCAAGGCCCTCAACCGGAAACGGCATCCCATTTCTCGGCCGAAAACTGGGATGCGGTTTCCACAGAGCCCCTCAACGGGAAACCGCATCCCATTCCAAAGGCAAATTCCGGGACGCAGCTTCCGCAACCCCACCCATCCGGAAATCCCATCCCACTCCGCACACATCCGGGCATAGAACAATCAGCTTATTAGGCCTTCCATCAATAAAGGGGCGCCCTCGTGTCATGAAAAAAGCCCCGAGAATCTCGAGGCTTTCACGTTTGTACGATTGAACGCGCGGCACCGCAAGCGGCGAAGTTATTCGCCCAAAACGGCCTTTTTTGCGGCTGCAGCCATGTTATCCATATCTTCCTTGGTGGGATGGTCCTTCGCGGCAACCCAGTTGTCGAGCAGCATCTTAAATCGGGCGTTGTCGGGATCTTGCTCGAGCATTGCCTCGTAGCGCTGCTTGACCGCGGGGCCCATCTTGCCCTGGCACATCGCCCAGCCCGCAAGCTCGGCATCCTCGGCCAAATTGGAAGTTACGCGGTCGATAATCTGCTGATAGTAGCTCTGGTCGGCGCCAAAACCGCAGGTGCCAAACAAAAAGACGCGCTTACCGTGCAAGGCGGAGAGCAACGCCGCGACCGAAGGCGTGCACGCGCCCTTGTCGCACCAAAAGCCGACAAGCACCGTGTCGGCCGCGCAGGCGCCCCGTGCCTCGAGCGCAACCTGATCTGCATCCGCATCGTCGCTCAACGCCGCGGCGTGGACAAACTCAACGCCCGCAGCCTGTAGAGCGCGCTTGATCGCACCCGAAACCATCCTGGTATTACCGCTCTTGCTGTTAACCACCAAAGAGCACGTCATAGTCACGTTGCCTCGTTTCCCCCAAAACTAAAGCCACTAATGCAATTTATTAGATGAATATCTTAGTACTAACGTGACGGATGTAAACCACCGTCTGTCGATTGGCGACGCAGACGACATCTTTGGACAGATTTCGAACAGTATGTACTTCGGATTGAAACCGCCGCAGAACGTTTCACGAATGTCCGAAAAACTGTTTCACAAAACGCCGTCAAATTGTGTCACGGAGTATCGTCAAAATGTTTCACGCGCTGGTAGAACGCTATATAACAAGATCGCTCTATGGGACAAACAAACCTGATTAATTTGCCCCACGGGCTTGCTCACTGGGCGAACTGGCTGCGGTAGAGCTCGGCGTAGAAGCCGCCTGCCGCGAGCAGCTCGTCGTGCGTGCCGCGCTCGATAATCTCGCCGTCGCGCATCACCAGAATGCAGTCGGCGTTGCGGATGGTGCTCAGGCGGTGCGCCACGACAAAGCTCGTACGACCGGCCATGAGCTCGTCGAATGCCGCCTGCACCTGCAGCTCGGTACGCGTATCGATGCTCGACGTCGCCTCGTCCAGCAGCAGAATCGCCGGATCGGTGAGCATGACGCGCGCGATGCACAGCAGCTGTTTTTGACCCTGGCTAAACGTGCCGCCGTCCTCGCCGATTACCGTATCGTAGCCGCCTGGCAGCTGCACGATAAACTTGTGCGCGTGCGCGCGCTTGGCGGCCTCGATAACCTGCTCGCGCGCGGCTCCTGGGCAACCGTAAGCGATGTTGTCCGCCACCGTGCCCTCGAACAGCCATGTGTCCTGCAGCACCATGCCAAAGGCGCGGCGCAGGCTTGCACGCGTGTAGTCACGCGAGGAACGGCCATCGACCGCAATGCGACCGGCGTCGATATCGTAGAACCGCAGCAGCAAATTGATGAGCGTTGTCTTGCCACAGCCCGTAGGACCGACCAGGGCAAAGCGCATGCCGGGTTTAGCCTCGATGCAGACATCCTGCAGCAGCTTGCGGTCGGGCACATAGCTAAAGTCCACATGTTCAAAGGTCACCTCACCCTGCGGGGCGGCAAGTTCCACGGCATCTAGCGCATCGGGCTCCTGCTCGCGCGCATCGAGCAGTGCAAACATGCGGCGCGCCGAGGCGTACGCAGTCTGGATCTGCGTAATGACGTTCGTGACCTCGTTGAACGGCTTAGTGTACTGGTTGGCGTAGGACAGGAAGATCTGCACGCCGCCCACCGTGAGCGCCGCAGGCACGCCCGTGATCACGCCCGCGCAGCCGATCACAGCGACCACGGCATAGATGATGTTATTGATAAAGCGCGTGCCGGGGTTGGAGAGCGAGCCCATAAACTGCGCGCGCTCACCTGCCGTATAGAGCTCGGCGTTAAGGGCATCAAAGCGCTGTTGAGCGTTCGGGCCATAGGCGAAGGCGTCCACCAGCTTTTGCTCACCCACATACTCCTCGATATGACCGCCGAGCTGCCCTTGAATACGCTGCTGAGCCGTAAAGCTTTTGTTGGAGAGCTTGGCGATGGCGCCAGCTGCAAAGATGGAAAGCGGCGTGACGAGCACCACCACGAGCGTCATGGCCAGGTTAATGGAGAGCATAAACGCGAGCGTGCCCACGATGGTGATGACGCCGGTAAAGAGCTGGGTAAAGCCCTGCAGCAGACCGTCGCCCACCTGATCGACGTCGTTGACCACGCGGCTCATGAGGTCGCCGTGGGCATGGCTGTCGATAAAGCTGAGCGGCATGCGGCTGAGCTTGTCGCTCGCCTCCACGCGCATGTCGCGCACCGTCTCGTAGGACAAGCGGTTAACGCAATAGCCCTGCAGCCACTGGAAAGCCGCAGCACCTACGACGACAATCGCGAGCTTGGTGACAAGCGGCAGCAGCGCATCGAAATTCACCTGGCCCGCGGCAACGATCAGGTCGATGCCCTCACCGATGAGGATGGGCGTATAGAGTTGTAAGATCACCGAGATGGCAGCGCTCACAAACGACGCCGTAAACGAAATGCGATGCGGACGGACGTAGCCCAGCAGGCGGCGAGTTACCGCGCCCACGGGGTAGCGCTCGGGGTCGCCGGGCTGACGCGGGCCGTCACCCAAGTCGTTGAGGTTATCGTTGCCGGACACGTTGGCCGTCATCGTGGCGACCGAACCGGAAGAAGTATACGGATTCATTTAGCAGCCCTCCTTTGCGCAAGTGGATGCCAGGGCGCACGCGGCGCCTGGGATGGACGCGGGCGTCGTGCTCCCCTGCTGGCCCTCGAGTTCCTCGCGGCGCAGCTGCGACTGGCAAATCTCGCGATAGAGCTGGCAGCTTGCACACAGCTCGTCATGCGTGCCCAGGCCCGCAACCGAGCCGTGGTCGAGCACGCAGATCATGTCGGCGTCGCGTACGGTCGAGACGCGCTGGCTCACAATCACCGTCGTGAGCGGCAGCCCGCCCTCGGCGGCACCGCGCACGCTGCGCTCGCGAATGGCACGGCGAAGCGCCGCATCAGTCTTAAAGTCGAGCGCCGAGGCAGAATCGTCCATGATCAGAACCTGCGGCGAGCCCACTAAGGCGCGCGCGATAGTCAGGCGCTGGCGCTGACCGCCGCTAAAGTTCTTGCCGCCCGCCTCGACCGGGGCATCCAGGGCTTGGGGCTTGTTGCGCACGAACTCGCTCGCCTGCGCCATGTCGAGCGCCGCCCAGAGCTCCTCGTCGGTCGCCGACTCGTCACGCCAGGTCAGATTGCTGCGGATGGTGCCGCTCACCAGCGACGCTCGCTGCGGAACGGTCGCGACCACATGGCGCAGCTGATCGAGCGGCCAGGTGCGCACGTCGGCGCCCATCACGCTCACACTGCCGGCGCCCGCATCGTACAGGCGCGGGATAAGCGAGACGAGCGTGGACTTGCCGCTGCCCGTACCGCCAATAATGCCAAGCGTCTTGCCCAGCGGGAGCTCCAGGGTCACATCGTTGACGGCGTTGGCAGCGCCAGCGCCAAAGGAGAAGCTCGCATGACTCAAGCTCAACGCGGGAACCGGAACAGCGTTGCCCATCGCGCTCGGCTCGGGCAGTGCGACCGGCTCGTTGCCCTCGTCGGTGATGCTCGGCACGCAGTTGAGCACCTCGTTGATACGCGAAGCACTCGCGCTCGCCTTGGTAAAGACCACGACCAGGTTGGCGACGTACACGATGGAGGTCAGGGTCTGCGTCATGTAGTTCACAAACGCCATGACCTGGCCCTGCGTAAGCTCGCCCACGTTGACCTGGATGCCGCCCACCCACAGGATGGCGCACACGCCCAGGTTCATCACAAGAAACGTAACGGGGTTAAGGATCGACGAGAGCTTGCCCACCGCGATGGCGGTATGGGCCTGGTCATCGGCGGCTTGGGCAAAGCGCTCGCGCTCGTAGCCCTCGCGCACGAAGGCGCGAACCACGCGAGCGCCCGAAAGGTCCTCGCGGCAGATAAGTGCGATGCGGTCGAGCTTTGCCTGCAGCTGCCTGTAATACGGGATGCAGCGCGCCATGACAAACCAAAACACCAGGCCGATAGCGGGCGTGCAGATTAAAAAGATGATGCCGAGCTTAAGGTCGATGGCAAGGGCCGCGCACATGGAGCCCACCGCCAAAAAGGGCCAGCGGATGAGCATGCGTACGCCCAGCGCCACGGCCAGCTGCACCTGGTTGACGTCGTTGGTGATGCGGGTGATGAGCGACGGCGTGCCAAAGCGGTCGAGTTCGGCATAGCTCAGTTTATTGATGTGCTCGTAGAGCGCGCCGCGGATATCGGTACCCATGCCCTGCGAGGTGAGCGCCGCCATCTTTTGGCAGACAAGCGTAAACGAGATGCCGATCACAGCCATGGCGCCAAGTACCATGCTGTAGTGGATAACGGCATTAACGTCGTGCGAGCCAATGCCCTTATCGATCATCTGGGCAATCACCAGCGGCGTCAGCAGGTCAAAGATCACTTCGATCAGCTTGCACGCTGGGCCGATCACCATATAGCGGCGAAACTTACCACCAAAACGCCTGAGCAGCTCAATCATGTATAGGCGCTCCCTATCATCATTCACACTCAATTCGAACCATGATAGTACCGCCACCCCAAAAGAAGCGTAAACAACTTGTCATTTCTAACGGGATTCAGTTTTCAGAGGGGTATACGCGCACACCCAGCCAGTGTCGGGTCAACTAGCATGGTATATTTACATTAGTGCTACCAAGTTAGTCGCCGACCCTTGAAATGAGGTGCCGAGATGAACGACATTCTCGCAAGAAGAGCAAGACGAGCAACTGTGGGCATCGCCCTTTCCGCGGCGCTTGTCGCGGGAATCGCCCCCCCCCGTAACGGCGATCGCGGCAGAAACCAGTTCCCCCACCGGTGCAGTTGCCTTGCAGACGGAAGATGCGGCCGCCGCAAAAGACAAAGCGTATGCAGCCATGCAGGAAGCGCTCAAAAACCTCGATGCCGCAAAAGACGCCGCAAGTCCCGAGAAACTTGCGGTAATCGATGATGACATTGCCAGTTTTCAAGAGATCCACGACATGGTGGTGACGGAAGCCGCCAAACGGAGGGAACCCCTTCCCGCCATGCAAGCGAACGTCGATGCAGCCCAAGCCAAATACGATGAGGCCCACAACCGGACAAGCGGCCTTCAGGCAGAATTAGATAAGGTACTCAAGGAGCTCGGCGACGAGGCGCCCAGCACAGCTATTAAGGAGCATATTAAGCAGTTGCGCAGTGAGATCATGGCGGCAGAAAGGCGAGAAGAATCTTGTGAAGATGATCTTCACCGCTACCAACGCCGGCTCGAAAGCCAGGAAAAACAGGTTCAGTATTTCGAAAGTGAGGCAAAGGAAGCTAAAGCCCACATCGACGAGGACATAGCCAAGCGAAATGCGCTCCTTAGCGATTTGGAAAAGGCGCAAGCGGCCTATGACGACGCCTGCAAGGCATACGAAGAGGCAAAGGCCGCGGCAGACAAGGCCACCTCGCCCGAGATAACGAAACCCGCCGAGACGACAAAACCCTCCAGCTCAGCGCAGCCGGCCGAAACGGCACAGCCCGCCAGCTCGCCCGCGACCGGCAAATACGCTCCATCGAGCTCCACCAAGCAAGCAGATACGACCACCGGCAAGCTCGCAAACACAGGCGACACAGCGCCGAGCGCAATCACACTCGCAGGAATCGCCGCCGCAGGGTTCGGAATAGCCACCGCGGGTGTACGCCGCATCAAGAACTCAAAGTAGCTGCCAGAGCATACTACCTTCGCCAATCCACAAACCCAGAGACAAAAGAGGCCCGTTTCCCCAACCCAGGGAAACAGGCCTCTTTAACTGCAAAATCCAAGCAACAGCACCGCCGCCTCTTGAACCACGCAGCCATCAATGCCCAGACAACGCCAGCGAGCAGCAAAAGGCACGGGATTAAATTATTCAGATAAATGTGACCCTTCAGGCGGTTTTGGTCGGCTACCCGCGAGTGTCGGCAGGGCGCTTGGTAGTCGAGCGATCCCGCAGGCGAAGCCGAGGACCAGCGAGACACCAAGCGCCCTGCCGGCACTCGCGGGTAGCCGCGGCACCAAAAAACGCCTGCGCGTTCGATGGATTCGGATGCCCGACAGAGGCTCCTTATGGCTGCTTCCTTCCGGACCTGACCAGATTCGGAACATGTCGTCATCCGAACCCATCGAACGCGCTAGGCGCTCGGTATATCTTACCCGCTCCCGCCCGATGGGGCAAGACAGCTAATTTGGGACGGGGCTTTTTGACTACTTTTTGACTGGCGGGTAGTCAAAAAAGCCCCGTCCTAAAAAGACTACTTTTCTAGATGCGGCCGAGGTCGTAGGCTCGCGCGGCAGACTCGCCGGCGCAGATGAGGTTGGTTGTGGCTTCTTGCGGATCGAGTGCCTGTTCCAGGTCCATGGGCTTGCGGCAAATCGGCAAAACCAAGTCAATGCCCTGCTCGTACACCGCATCCAGGTTGTCGGCGCGACCGCCCACGACGGCAACAACCGGCTTGCCATATCGCTTGGCACGGCGGGCCACACCAACCGGCGCCTTTCCAGCGGCGGATTGCTCATCCATATTGCCCTCGCCTGTAATGACCAGGTCGACATCGCGCACGCGCTCGTCAAACCCCACGAGATCGAGCACGGTCTCAACGCCCGAACGCAACTCGGCACCAAGTGCCAACAGCGCGGCACCCAGGCCGCCGGCGGCACCTGCGCCGGGCACGCCGAGCACCGAGCCGAACGTCCGTGCGCCCTCGGGTGTGCGCAACAACCCCTGAGCCCGAGCCTCGACAATTGCCGTATCGAGCAGACGACCGTAGCCGACCATCCAGCTGTCGCACCTGCTCAGCGCCTCGGCGTCACCCGTCGGCAAGCCTTTCTGCCCGCCAAACACCGCCAATGCGCCCCGACGCCCCACGAGTGGGTTCTCGACATCCGAAAGCACAACGATACGAGCGCCATCCAAAGCCTGCAGCGCTGGCGCCAAATCAACGCTCGCCACCTGCTCAAGGCCCGCAAGACCGGGAGCGATATTGTAGCCACACCCATCGACCAGGCGGGCGCCCAGCGCCTGCAGCATACCGGCGCCACCGTCGTTGGTGGCACTGCCGCCCAGACCAATATAGAGTGTCTTTGCGCCCGTGCGAACCGCGCGAAGCATGAGCTCGCCCACGCCATAGGTTGTGGCCGCCAACGCCGCCGACTCCGTGCAAGGCGAGTACACGATGCCCGCGGCTTCGGCCATCTCAATGACAGCCGACTCATGCTCGCCGTCCACCAGCATCCGGGCAGCCACGCGCTTGCCCAAGGGACCTGCCACCTCGCAGGTCACAATCTCACCGCCGCACGCGGCAACGGCATCGAGCGTTCCCTCGCCGCCATCCGCCAGCGGCAGCGCGGCCACCTGGGCATCGGGCCACACGCGGCGCACGCCCCCGGCAACTGCCGACTCTGCCTGCGAGCTCGACACGCTGCCTTTAAAGGAGTCGATCGCCAGCAGCACACGGCGGGGCCGCCGCTGCACGGAACCAAAGTTGACCGTCTCGTCGGCAAAATCCCCAACACCCGCGAGCGCCTCGGCATGAGCGGCGTGCGCCTCAAGGTTCAGACCGCAGCCGATGCCGCCGACACCGCGCAAACCGGCAAAATAACCACTCAGCACCGCGCGGCACTCGTCTGCCAGCACGCCGGCGGTCACATTAAACCGATGATTCAGACGCGAATCGGCATTGAGATCGTATAGCGACCCCAGAGCGCCTGCCTTAGCATCGGCCGCGCCGTACACGCAACGCCCCACGCGCGCGTTAACCATAAGCCCCGCGCACATGCAGCAGGGCTCGAGCGTCACGTAGACCGTACAATCGAAAAGGCGCCAGCGTCCAAGCGACTGAGCGGCGGCGCATAGGGCCGCAAACTCGGCATGCGCCGAAGGGTCTTGGTCGAGCTCGCGGCGATTATGCGTCCGCGCGACGATCTCACCCGCACGCACCACTACGGCACCGATCGGCACCTCGCCCAACGCCGCGGCGGCACGCGCCTCCGCCAGCGCCTCGCGCATGAACTTCTCATCGATTTCGGTGATCGTCATCGTTCGCCTTCCCTGTTGCAAATCCAAAACGATGCTATCATTACGACTCACGGAGAGATGGCAGAGCGGTTGAATGCGGCGGTCTTGAAAACCGTTGAGCGCGAGAGCGTTCCGGGGGTTCGAATCCCCCTCTCTCCGCCACTCTTAGTGACTCACCGGCGTCATGGTCCGCTCGAACAGCGCATCGACCACGTCGGCGATTTCGGATCGGCGCTCTAATACGTGGCCCGATTCCCACCACATGGTAAAGAGCCGAATAATGCCGCCGGCGACAAACTCAGACGTTGTCTCGAGCGATACGGGCGCGAGCGCGTCCTCGTCAAGCGCGCTCATCACGCGCCCGCGTATGGAGCGCGCGATGCGGTCGCAAATCATGCTGGTCAGCATACCCGACATGCTGCTCGCCAAAATGTTATCCATGAGCTGCTCATGCACCAGAATCAGATCCATGGCATCGGCGAACACTTCGTGGCGAAGCGCTCGCACGTCCTCGGCGCCCTCCGTGCCATCCGCATCGGCCCGCTTTTGCGGCAGGCCCGACATGAGTTCATCGATATAGAAGGCAAAGTAATCGTTTTTGTCGCGAAAGTGCTTGTAGAACGTCGTCCGACGAATCATAGCGCGGTCGCACAGCATGGCAACCGTCACGTCCTCAAACCGATGCTCTTCGAGCAGCTCGGTAAAAGCCTCGAACAGGGCCCGATAGGTTTTCTTGATGCGAAGGTCCATACGCATCGCCCTCCTCAAGGAAAAGACAGCGCTCACCAATCTGTCGCATATCTTACACCTGTATCGCCCGCCCCCTGGCGAATGGCCTCACCTTGGTGGAAACATAACGCTTACCGGAAAGTTCGGTATCGCCAAAGGTTGCGGGTATACTAGTAGCGTTACACCAACGGCAGTCGGCGGAAGACGCCGCGGCCATTCGAAACGGAGACACCATGATTCCCGTCATCATCGGCATCGTTGTTGTCATTGTGATTGTCTGCGCCATCGCCGGCATCTACAACAACATGGTCACCAAGCGTAACCGCATCGATAACGCCTGGCAGAACATCGATACGCAGCTGCAGCGCCGCAACGACCTGATCCCCAACTTGGTGGAGACCGTTAAGGGCTACGCCAAGCACGAGCAGGAGACGCTCTCCGCCGTGATCAGCGCGCGCAACACCGCCGTCAAGGCGACCACGCCCGAGGCCAAGATGGAAGCCGACAACGTGCTGACCGGTGCGCTGCGCCAGCTCTTTGCCGTGGCCGAGGCCTACCCCGACCTTAAGGCGAACACCAACTTTACGCAGCTCCAGGCATCGCTCGAGGATACCGAGAACAAGATTAGCTATGCACGCCAAAGCTACAACGACTGCGTGCTCAGCTACAACAACGCTATCCAGACGTTCCCGGCCGTTATCTTTGCCGGCATCTTCCAGTTTAAGGAGCGCCAGGGCTTCGAGGCAGCTGAGGCCGCCCGCCAGGCACCGACCGTCAAGTTCTAACAGATCTGCAGCGTATCCTTAATCGGGTATATGCATAAACCGCCCCGTCGAATGCATACTTCGACGGGGCGGTTTCCTTTGTCGCGAAGGTCCCCCTCAAGGCGCCGTGCATTTTTGGGAGTATTCAGCATGCCCGACAGCTTCGAGCGCCACGAAAAATGCCAAAGACCGCGAATATCCCTGCAAATCAAGCACTGTCGGCCCATAACCCCGCCTATTATTCGCGAAAAGCATCGACGAGCACGGATTTTTGCCCGAACGTCGGTATGCAGGGGCCTTCGATTGCAGAATACTCGCAAAAATGCACGTCGCCACCACCCCCACATGGCGCGAAGCAAAACTAAAGCGCGACCAAAAGGCCGCGCACCATCTTTATTCAGATTAATTATTGCCCGTTGTGGCAACGCCGAGCCCGCAGGGCGGAGAGCAAGTTCCCTCCCGGCGCACTCCGCAGGACGCAAGAAGCCCTCGCCGCACGTAGTGCGCAGCGAGGGCTTCTTGCATGTCCGAGGACGCGCCGGGAGGGAACTTGCTCTCTGCCCGGATAGGTAAGACAAATTACGCGACGGTGTAAACCCAGTTGTGCTTATCCTCGACAGCACCGGACTGGATACCAGTCAGGGTCTCGCGGAGTTTCTTCATCACGGGGCCGATCTCGGTGTAGCCAGCCGGGAAGGTCACGGTCTCGTCGGCGCCGTAAACCTTGTTGTCGATCTCGCCAACCGGGGAGATGACGGCAGCGGTGCCACACAGGCCACACTCGACAAAGGTGCCGGCCTTGACCTCCGCCCACTCGACGGGACGCTCGTCGACGGTGATGCCCAGGTCCTTGGCGACCTGAACGAGCGAACGACGGGTGATGGAGGGCAGGATGGAGTCGGTGTGCGACTGGGGAACGACGAGGGTGCCGTCCTCCTTCACGAACAGGACGTTGGCGCCACCGGTCTCCTCGACATAGGTGCGGGACTCGGAGTCGAGATACAGATTCTCGGCATAGCCCTCGCGATGGGCCTCCATCGTGGGCTTGAGGGACATGGCGTAGTTGAGGCCGGCCTTGATGTTGCCGGTGCCGTGCGGTGCGGCGCGATCGTACTCGGAAACGCGCAGCTTGACGGGCTTAAGGCCACCCTTAAAGTACGGACCGACCGGGGTCACGAGAATGCGGAACGTGTACTCAGGAGCGGGAGCCACGCCGATCACGTCACCGGAGCCGATCATAAACGGACGCACGTACAGGGTCGCGCCGGAACCGAAGGGTGGAACCCAGGCGGCGTTGGCAGAAACGACCTGCTTGACGGCCTCGACGAACTTGTCCTTGGGGAACGGGGGCATCTCGAGGCGTTGCGCAGAGTTGTACATACGCTCGGCGTTCATGTCGGGACGGAAGCAGACGATGCTGCCGTCCTCGGCGGTGTAGGCCTTCAGGCCCTCAAAAACCTCCTGGCAGTAATGGAAGATGCCGCCGCACTCGGAGACATGCAGGGTGTGGTCGGTAGTCAGGCCGCCCTCGTCCCACTCGCCATCCTTCCAATGAGCCTCGTAGCTGTAATCGGTCTTCATGTAGCCAAAGCCGAGGCTACCCCAATCGATATCCTTCTTCTCGACAGTCATGTGTCGCTCCTTACATACACAGTTGCAAACTCGCGAACTCGCACGCAAGGACCGAGGCCGACCGCGTCGCAACGTCGCACGCCCGGAGCGTAGAGCCGGACGGGACACGCGGGCAACACCAAAGCCCATGGCACGTCGATTCGCATGCACGAGATTGTACTCCCCGTACGCGTCTGATAAAACGCTTTTCTTTAACTAAGTAAAGTATTTTCATTTGCTTCGGAATTCACCGGGGTAAATAGGCATCCTCCAAGCCGCGGCGTCCACTCGCCCTATGCGCCCCGCGACCGCCCTATCGATATACTCTAAAGTCGAGCCGATGATTGGAGCCCCCTTGGTAACTCAGAACAAACGCGAACACTTGACGGAAGACCTGCTCAAGCGGCTGTTGGCCAGTTCGAGCATCGACGCCTATCTTGACGAAGGCGAAACCGTCGACCAGACGCTTCCCTCGTACTTGCGCTGCCTCATCGACGAGCGCCGCATCAAGCGCTCGGACGTCGCACGCAACTCGGGCCTTAACCCGACCGTTGTGTACGACATCTTTGCCGGCAAAAGCCGCCCCGGTCGCGACCACGCCATCATGTTGGCACTCGGCATCGGCTGCACGCTTCGAGAGACGCAGCGCCTTCTGAGACTCGACAGTGTCGCCGAGCTTTGGTGCAAGGATCGCCGCGACGCCATCGTCATCTGGTGTATCGAACGCGGCATGAGTCGCGCTTGCACCGATGACGAGCTTTACCGCTTGGGCGAAAAAACGCTTTTGGGAACCAACCCACTCAAATAAACGCCCACGTCCGTGCGAGCCCCGCAACGCTATCCTCTCCATACGCGATTCAGTTGCCAACTGAACAAACAGAACAATCGTTGTCATATCATTCTTAGGGCATTTGCCCAGCTACCATGAAGGGAGGACGGCTTGAACGACAACCAGCTCATGCATGCCATGAGCCTTGACGACACCTATCGCGTCGAGCAGGTGCTCGCGCGCGGCGAAGACGGCATTACCGAACTCGTCACGATTGACGGAGCCGGTCCCTTCGTGCGAAAGAAGATTCGACAGGAGCTTGCCCGCCGCAATGTATGGTCGGCACTCACAGAATGCAGCTCGCCCCGCCTTCCCTACATCGAGGCAACCTACGAACTACCCGAGTACTTCGTTGTCGTCTACGACTTTGTGCCGGGTCGGTCGCTTTCCAAAGCTATCGAAACCGATGGGCCGTTGACGCCGGAAGAGGCAACATCGCTTGGCATCGAGCTTTGCGAGGCAGCCGAGGAACTCCACAGACACGGTATCGTCCACCGTGACATCTCCCCCAACAATATTGTGATGGCTGCGGACGGAGCGCATCTTATCGACCTTGGCATCGCCCGCATGCGCGTCGAAGGGGCAAGCAAGGACACGACCTCCCTCGGAACTTGGGGGTTCGCCTCGCCCGAACAATACGGCTTTGCCCAGACCGATGCACGAAGTGATGTCTACTCCATCGGACGCGTTCTTGGCTTTGCGCTTACGGGCGTCCGTCCTGATGACGAGGCTTACGAGCAGATTCTTAAGAAGAATATTGATAATGCACCCGCGACGCTCGTCCATGCCATCACGCGTGCCTGCTCGTTTGAGCCAAGCGCGCGATTCCAGTCCGCGACAGAGATGGCAGGGGTGCTCTCCGGCTCGTCTCAACCAAAAGACGATGGGACATCTTCTGGCGCAAACCAGCAAGCCGACAGGGTCGAAGCGGCGACAAGGACGCACGATCCGAAGCATAATCCGGAGAAAACCGGGGTTCAGGTCCTCGGCAGTCTTCTTCTAAAACTGATACTCATCGCCGCAGTGCTCGCCGGTTTGCTAGCTGGCGGCGCGATTGCCATTTCGTCCTTTCACGCCGCTCGGGAAAACGGCGACGACCGCGCGTCTTCGTCGCAGGCCGGCCAGTCCGGCGGCGCTTCCACCCCCGAAAAGTCAACTTCAACAAGCGGTACCAGCCACTTGTCCGCCGAGCTCTCGATCACGGAGTCCGGCTGGTCGGTCGGCGAGCACGGATATGTCCACTTTGGCATCGGCCTTAAAAACTCCGACGGCCCTGCCGCTATCGCATTTCCCACCATTAAGGTCTACGGATACGACGCGGACGACAACCTGATCTTTACGGATGAGAAAACCTACAGCGCCATCGAGCCCGGCCAGACCGTCTACTTTGGCGATCAGACGGGGAATGGCACCGCTCCCGCGCGCGTTGAGTTCGAAACCGTCACACCCAGCGGCGTTGCACTTGCCGCCGCCACCGAAGCGCCGGTGTACGAAATTTTCGATAGCACCGAATCCGCTGGGGCAGACGGCATGCAGTCATTCTTGGCAAAGCTCAAACTCCAAAGCGCCCCGAGTGGCTTTGATAAGACACAGGTCTTTCTATCGGCTATTTTGCGCGACAAACAAGGCAAGATTATTGCCGGCTATAACAATTTTTGCGACTGCCCCGCCGTCGGCTCGACGGCCCCTGTTTCGATCGACGTCAACAATCCGCCCACGCACGCAAGCTGCGATATTTACGCAGCCCAGTGGTAAAGTCCGGGACGCCGTTCGCCGACAGCATCTCCGATTCAGTTGGCAACTGAGGAATCACAGCTCTCGTAGCCACACAATAAAATGACCAGCGCTGCCAAATGATCGCCAAAAGCGGAACAGGGTCTCAAGGCGCCCCAACGCCCTAAACCCTTTTGATTCTTCCGAGTCGTTTCCCTTCCTAAGCGTGAGTTATATCCGACGAGCTGGCGAACGCGACCATACGATTTTCATGGAAGGCAGATATGGCTTTTTGCCCAAAATGCGGAAATGAGTTACGCCCCGGCCTGCATTTTTGTCCCAAATGCGGTTCAGAGATAGATATCGTCAGGTACACTCCAGAAACCCGCCGAACCGACCCCATCGAGCCCGTCCCCGACAACACTGCCTCTGGTGAGGCAAGCAATATCCCTCCGATTCCCCACAATTCTACGAACAATGCTGCCGCAGACGAGCTGTCTGACAGCCTAGCAACGGCCGCTGACGCGCTTGGCGGCCTAGCAGCAAAGGCCGGAGCCATCGCGGCCGGCGCCGTGGGCGAACTCGCTAGCCGCGCAAAAGACGCCCTTGATGACGCAACAGCAAGCGCCGCTGGCAAACAGGAAGCGAACTCTACGGCGAATGATTCTCCGTCCGAATATCGGGATGCCGCCGGGCTCGATGAAGCCTTTGAGGTTCAGCCATCAAAAACAACCCACAGCAAAGGCACCTCAAATGTTTTTGATTCCATCGCCCGCAAATCCTCGGCCTCGATATCACAAGCTCAGAAAAAACTCAGGGCAAATCACGCACCCCAACACCCTTGGCGAATCCTTGGAATAGCCGGCATCGGCATAGCAATAGTTGCCATCTTTACAGTCGCAGCGATCGTGCTCGGTGCAAATGACTCAAAGAAAACCAGCGAATCCGTTCAGGATGCCCCGAGCTACCCAGTCCATCTTTCCGTAGATTGCAGCGAGAATCTCCTCTTCTCTCGCTACGATCTTGCCATCTACGTTGATTCAGAAAAAGTCGGGACCCTCGATCATGGAGCCAAAGATTCATGGGACCTCACGCTCGACAAGGGGCAACACACGCTTAGGGCCAGAAAGCGGACGACTCAAGCGTCGACGGAAGGAAAGCATTCAAGGTCGATCAGAACGAAAAAGTCAGCTGCACCGTATATCCAAAACATGACCAGATTGAAATTAGTCTAAAAGTAAAGGCATCAACCGATAGCGGCGACAGCACAAAGGAACCATCACAGGCAACCGAAAAGAAGAAAGAGAAAACGGACAGCGAGCCTACCCAAAAGAAGGAGACAGAAGACGCAGAAACGGAGGATGCTGGCTCTCCCGAGCAAAATGCCGAGGCCGCACAGCCCGCTTCCGAACAAGATACCGTACTGACAACGGCCAATTGCCCCGATCTTGCGACGCTGCTCTCCTCCAGCGACATGGACGCAAGCTGGTTTGTGTCCAAGTATGCGGGCAAGACTATTGAGTTTGACGGCAATATCGCCTACCTCGCCCCACACGCCAACTACACCACACGCTGGGATGTTTTGATTAATGCCGGCGACTACGACCCCAACCATGCTCAAGGCCCCGAAATGCAGTACGAAAACGTCAACACCTTTGACATGGGATTTGACGACAGCATCGATGAGATCCGCACCGGTACAAACGTACACATCAAAGCAATAGTTAAGGATTACAACGCATCGACGTGTCTGCTTCACCTGGACCCCGTCTCGATGTCGGCGCGTTAAGGAGTTGATAATGGCCTACTGCCCAAACTGCGGGACAAAGCTCGTTGATGGCGATGTCTTTTGCGGAAACTGCGGAAAGCGCATCGATGCGGCCGCGGCACCTTTCGAACCCGTTTTCTCGCGAGCGCCCGTCGAGGAGAGCGAGCCCCCTACAAAAGAAACGAAACCAAAATCCGCTATTACGCGCTGCCCCGCTTGCGGCGAGATAGTCGACAAGAATGCGGTCATCTGTCCCTCATGCGGCTTCGGAATCCGCGATGTAGCAGACGGCTCGATTGCACTGCTTTCGCAAAAGCTCGACCTGATCGAGAGCAAGCGGCCTCAAAAACGAAACAGCGATTCCCACACCACAACAGCAACTGACGAGCGCAAAATCAGTCTGATTCGAAGCTGGCCCATCCCCACCAATAAAGATGACCTTATCGAGTTCGCCGCCATGGCAAGCGGCAACTGCATCGCTCCCCCAAACGACTACATGTATCGCACTGCAGAAGACGCACTTGCCGATGCATGGCGCTCCAAATTCGATCAGGCATACGCGAAAGCAGAGCATCTCTTTGGCGATAGCGAGGACTTTGCGCTACTCGAAGAACTCAAAACTGACATTCAAAAGAGGGCTTTTATATCGAGGCTTCGTACTTGGGGGCCTTTGATTGCGCTCACATTGTTTAGTGTCGCCGGCATAGCTTTTTGCTGCATCATGTCCGCTTGCTCAGGGGAGTAAATCATGGCTAATCAAAATCGCGCCGGTATGATGGATGAAATCCGCTGTGATGAGAGGGACTATCTCATCTGGAAATGGCGACCCACAAACAATGCACGCCGTGAAAACGCGATACGCTGGGGATCATCGCTCCGTGTGCGTGAGGGCTCCGTTGCCGTTTTCATCTGCCGTCACAAGGGGCAAGACGCAATCCAAGAGTTCATCGAGGGGCCTTTTGATGAGGCACTCAACACTTCCAACCTGCCCATCATCGCGAGCTTTGTTGCAGCGGCATATGGCGGTGGCACACCGTTTCAGGCAGAGGTCTACTTCATCAATCTTGCCAAAGTTGTTCAATCACGTTTTGCCGTGCGCTACTTCGATGTGTTCGATCAGCGATTCCCTGATTTTGGGGTACCCGTTGCCGTTCGAGGAACCCTTACCTTCAAAATAGCCGACTACCGTGAATTCATCGAGCTCCACCGTCTTGATGAATTCACGCTCGAAGACTTTCAAAGTCAGTTTCGCGATGCGGTCTCGCGTAGAGTTAAATCTCTTGTCGCCAATTTGCCTTCAAAACTCGGGATCCCTCTTTTACAGCTCGCCGGCCGCACCGACGACCTCTCGAAACTTGCCAGCGATGACCTTTCTCCGCAGCTACACAAGGTCTTTGGCATAGAGCTTTCGTCTTTAGACATCGCCGCCATCGACGTGGACGAAGAGAGCGACGGCTACGCTCGTCTCATGGCGGTAACACGCGATGTAACCGAAGCCACCGTTCAGGCCCAAACCGAAGCCAATATCAAGAACATCCACGACATGCAGCGCGTTCAGATGGAAAACCTGCAAGAACGCTTGCGCATCGAGCGCGAAGAGGGACAGTATCGCGTCCACAAGCAGACTCAAACTGCTAACTTCCCCGCCTATCAGGTGGAAGCGCAAACCACCGTTGGCGTCGCTGGCGCAGAGGCGCTCGGACATATGGGCGGAAATGGAGCTGCGGGCATCAGCCTCGGCGGCGGTGGCAACGGCGGCATGGACATGGCTGGGATCGCCGCGGGCATGGCCATAGGCGGTTCCGTCGGTCGGAACATCGCCGGAGCGATGGACAACATGATGGGCAACACTCCGGCGGGAATCTCCGGTTCCCCTGTTCCCCCACCCATTCCGCGGCAAGATCGTTTTTATGTTGTCATCAACGGCACGGCAACCGGACCGTTCGACCTCATCACGCTGAGTTCCATGGTTGCCTCAAAATCGCTTGCTCCCGAATCTCTCGTTTGGCAAGAAGGCATGGCAAACTGGGTGCCCGCAAAAACCGTTCCCACAATTGCGACACTTTTCAATAACGGCTTCACCCCACCGCCGATTCCAGTTGATTAGTTTGTTATCACGCTGTGTGCTGCCAAACGTATCGCGTACCCACTTCCCCTCCAACGCAAACGGGGATCCGTCGACTCCAAGCGACGGATCCCCGTTTTGTTTTTGACTATGTAGTGCAACTGCCAACATGCGGCTTTTCGCGCGCAGATACTACGCGTTCTGTTTGCCCAGCTTAGCCTTAACCAGACCGACCACGGTCGGGATGATCGACACGGCGACGATGCCGATAATCAGCAGCTCAAAGTGCTCCTGCACAAAGGGAATGCCGCCAAAGAAGTAGCCCAACAGCGTAAAGACCGTCGACCAGGTAATGCCGCCCAGCACGTTAAAGATGACAAAGTTGCGCCAGTGCATGCCGCCCATGCCGGCGATGAAAGGCACAAAGGTGCGGATAAACGGGAAGAAGCGACCCAGGAAGATGGCCAGGTGGCCCCACTTGTCCAGGAAGTCCTCGGACTTTTTGATACGCTCGGGCGTCATGGCCTTCACCTTGCCCGAGGCGATGATCTTTTGGCCAAAGAAATGACCGATCATAAAGTTGCACTGATCGCCCAAGATAGCAGCCGTCCATGCGACGGCCAGCAGAGCCACGATGTTAAAGCCGCCGTTGTGGGCAAAGAAACCTGAGGCAAACAGCAGCGAATCGCCGGGAAGGAACGGGAAGAACACCACGCCCGTCTCGATAAAGATGATCAGGAACACGCAGCCATAGGCCATAAGCGGGCCGGCAGCGATCCAGCTGGCGATCGCGGTGCGCGGATCCTTAAGCAGCTCGGCGATAAAATTGATGAAACCCATGAAGTAAAACCTCTCAGTTGTGGGCGCGGACACGTCCAAGTTGACCAGTATACGGTTGCGACGCCGCCACGCACACGACCTTACAAAAGCGTGACTTCATTACCAGCAAGTTTGCATAATTGACACCTGTCGCGCAAAGCCGAGCAAGATTGCTCTTCCTAATCCCTAGCGAATCGCTATACTTTATTGAATTGCATTGTCGCGGCGCTAAGGGAGGGCGGCCGGTGAGCTTTATCAATACCATTCGCGAGGACATCAAGACCGTCCAGGCACAGGACCCCGCCGCGCAAAACGGCCTAGTCATCTTCCTTTCCTATCCTGGCCTGCACGCCAAGTGGAACCACGTGCCCGAGCACTGGCTCTGGGAGCACGGTCATCGCTCGCTCGCCCGCGTGCTCTCGCAAATCACCCGCCATATCACTGGCGTCGAGATTCATCCTGCCGCACAGATCGGCAAGCATTTCTTTATCGACCACGCCATGGGCGTTGTCATCGGCGAAACCGCCATTGTGGGCGACAACTGCGTGCTCTATCAGGGCGTCACACTTGGCGGCACCGGCAACGAGACCGGCAAGCGCCACCCCACCCTGGGCAACAACGTCACCGTGGGCACAGGCGCCAAGGTGCTCGGCAACATTCGCATCGGCAACAACGTCAAGATCGGCGGCAACTCGGTCGTCGTCAAAGACGTGCCCGATAACTGCACCGTCGTGGGCGTGCCAGGCCGCATCATCAAGCGCAACGGCTGCCGCGTGTTCGAAGAAAGCTTCGATGCCAAGCAGCATCGCGAGTACATGCCCGATGACGCCGCCGAGCAGAGCGCCCTCAACCGCCAGGGCATCACCGAGAATGCCCGCCGCGTCAAGGAACTCGAGCGAGAGGTGGCCGAGCTCAAGGCCCTCGTCGCCAAGCTCGTGGACGAGCGCTAGGGCCGCGGGCAACCGCCACAGCATTAACGCCAGCACAAAAGGCGCGCCAGGGAATCCGCCCCCGGCGCGCCTTCTTTTCGATGTGACATGCGGGACTGCCCCTTTGTCGCGTTATGCGAACTGACTCAGATAGAGGTCGGCGTAGGCGCCCTCGGCAGCCAGCAGTTCCTTATGCGTGCCTTGCTCGATAATGTTGCCGTGATCCATGACCAAGATCAGGTCGGCGTCCACGATCGTCGACAGGCGATGCGCGATCACAAAGCTTGTGCGCCCATGCATGAGCGCGTCCATGGCACGGCCGATGGCAAGCTCGGTGCGCGTATCCACGCTTGAGGTCGCCTCATCCAGAATGAGAATCGCCGGGTTGTTGAGCAGCACGCGCGCAATGGTCAGCAGCTGACGCTGGCCCTGGCTGATGCTTTCGGCATCATTGGCCACGCGCGTGTCGTAGCCCTGCGGCATGGTGCGCACAAAGAAGTCGACCTGAGCGGCGCGTGCGGCCGCGACAATCTCCTCGCGCGTCGCCTCGGGACAGCCATAGGCGATGTTCTCGTCAATGGTGCCGTCGAACAGCCAGGCGTCCTGCAACACCATGCCAAACTGCTGGCGCAGCTCGCCGCGGTCCATGCGGCTCGTGTCCACACCGTCGAGGGTGATGCGGCCACCGTCGATCTCGTAGAAGCGCATGAGCAGATTGATGAGCGTGGTCTTGCCCGCGCCCGTGGTTCCCACCACCGCGATCTTTTGGCCCGGCTCGGCGACAAACGACACGTCGCGCATAAGCGGCTTGTCGGGCGCATAGCCAAAGCGCACATGCTCAAAAGCGACGCGGCCTTCAACGCGACCCGGCAGCTTGGCGGCCTCGTCCGGCAGCGGATCGGCCTCCATCTCGGGCTCATCGAGCAGGTCGAACACGCGCTCCGCGCTCGCCAGCGCGCTCTGCAGCGAGTTGAAGGTAAACGAGAGTTCCGTCATGGGCTCGGACGCCTCGGAGATAAACTGGAAGAACGCCTGGAACACGCCGACAGTCATATGACCGGCAACCAGCATGCTGCAACCCACGAGCGCGATCACGATCTGCGCCAAACGGCCGATAAAGCGAACCGCGGGACCGACGGCGTTAATCATAAAGTCGGCCTTGGCGCTCACGCGCGCCAACTCGTTCGAAGCCTCATGCACCTCGGCAGAGCTCTGGCGCTCGCGGTTGAACGCGCGAATCACCAGGCGGCCCGAATAGCCCTCCTCGACCGCACTCGTAATCTTGGACACCCACTCCTGGCGCTCGCCCGTCACGTCATGCGTGCGGCGCGAAACTACCTTGGTCACCAGCAGCGACACCGCCGTAAAGCCCAAAAAGACGAGCGTGAGCTCGACGCTGAACACAAACATCATGCTCACAGCGCCCACCACGGTACCGATCGACACCAGCAACTGCAACAAGCCGCGCTGCATGCTTTCGGACATCTTGTCCAGGTCGTTGGTCGCGCGGCTGACCACCTCACCGGGACGATGCGCGTCAAAGTAGGCGAGCGGCAGACGGCTGAGCTTTTGCGCGATGCGGTTGCGCAGACGCAGGTTGAGTCGCTCGGCCACACTCGACATCAAAAAGCTCTGCAGCGCATAGAAGGAGGCGGCTGCCGTCCAGATCATAAAGTAGACGAAAATGGTCTTGCCGCAATGTTCCCAGGTAATGCTGAAAGTGGTGTCGTTGGCAAACGCCACCTGCATGTGACCCCACAGCTCATCGATCACGCGAGCGCTGTACGCTGGCGCGGCGGTGTTGAAGATGGCGTAGAACACGATGCTCGCGAACACAATATAGAAGCGCCAATGGTCGCCGGCGGCCTCGCTCCACAAGCGGCGCACCGTCGCCCAGGTATCCCGGGGCGTCTCGTCCTCGTCTTCGTCGTCTACGTCGCGCATGCGTTCTGCCTCGGCGCGGGCGCGCTCGTCCTCGGCGCGCTCGTTTTCCTCGTAGAGCGCCTGGCGGCGGGCCTCGCGCTCGGCCGCCTTGATGGCGTCATCCAGCTCGAGCACCGCGGCAGCCTGGTCGACCGTTTTCTCAGCGGCGTCCGAATCGTTCGAATCGATAGCATCGCTGCACTTCTTGAGCTCCTCGGTCATGCTACTCACCTCCCTTCATCTGCGACTCCGCGATGGCGCGGTATACCTCACAGGTTTCCATAAGCTCGCCATGCGTGCCCAAGCCCACGACCTCGCCATCCTTGAGCACGACAATCTGGTCGGCGTGCAGAATCGTCGAGATGCGCTGCGCGATGATGAGCACCGCGGCGTCGCGCGTCTCGTCCTGCAGCGCATGGCGCAGGGCCGCATCGGTCTTAAAGTCCAGGGCCGAAAAACTGTCGTCGAAGATATACAGGTCGGCGCGCTTCATGAGCGCGCGAGCAATGGCCAGGCGCTGGCGCTGACCACCCGAGAAGTTCGTACCGCCCTGGGCCACCGGGGTATCGAGTCCCTGCGGCTGATCGAGCACAAAGGTGCTCTGGGCAACCTCAAGCGCATGAAGCATGTCGGCCTCGGTCGCGTCTTCGTTGCCAAAGCGCAGATTACTTGCCACCGTGCCCGAGAACAGCCATGCCTTCTGCGGCACATAGGCGATGCGCCCGCGAATCTCGTCTTGCGAAAGCTCGCGCAGATCGACGCCGCCCAGGCGAATGGCGCCCTTGGTGGCATCGTGGAAGCGCAGCAGAAGCTTTGCCACCGTCGACTTGCCCGATCCCGTCGAGCCCACGATCGCGGTCGTCTGGCCGCGGCGACAGGTAAAGTTCAGATCGCACAGCGTGTCCTCGTCGGCATCGTCAAAACGAAACGACATGTGATCGAACACGGCGACCGCATCCGATTCGTCCTTTGAGTCGGACGTGCTCGCGTCGAGCGTGCGTTCGCCATCCACGATACTCGGCTCAATCTCCAGCACCTGCTGCGCGCGGTTCAGACATGCGGCGGCGCGCGGGAGTGTCAGCACCACCACCTGCGCCATCATCACAAAGAACAGAATCAGGATCGCGTACTCCAGCACGGCCGAGATGCTGCCGATTTGCATCGCATGGGCGCCCACGCGGTTGCCGCCCACCCACAGCACCGCCACCTCGGCAATGTTCATCAAAAAGAAGCTGGAGCTGTCGAGCCCCACAAAAAGGTGGTTGACCTTAATGGCGTTGTCCGCGTACTCGCTAAACACCTCGTCCAAGCGCTGCTCCTCGTGGCGCTCTTTATTAAAGGCGCGGATGACGCGAACGCCCACGATGTTCTCGCGCAGCACCACGTTCATGCGGTCGATAAAGCTCTGCAGGCGCATAAAGATCGGCGCGGCGTTAGCGACCGTAAAGACCGCCGCCACCAGCAAGATCGCAACCACGATGCCCAGCAGCGTGCCCATGGCGGGATCGATGAGCCAGGCAAAGATGATGCCCGCCACGGCCAAAAACGGCACCGGCAGCACCAGTTGAATCGTCTGCAGAATCGCCTGCTGGATCACGTTGATGTCGTTGAGCGAACGCGTGATCATCGAGCCCGTGCCAAAGCACTCAAAGTCGCTGGCAGACAGCTCAAGCGACTTGTCGTAGACGGCGTTGCGGATATCGCAGGCCACGTTGGCGGCCAGGCGCGCCGAAAGATAGCAGCCCAGCACCGCGCCGCCGCTGGCCATGCCGGTCGCGATAAGCATGTAGAGGCCGTTGCGCAGGATGTAGTCGACATCGCCCGTGGTGATGCCGGTGTTGACCATGTTCGCCAGCATCGTGGGAACCAACAGCGTACCGACGTTATCAACCAGCAGCACCAGCAGCGTCACTGCGATAAGCCCTCGATAGGGCTTCAGAAACCTCATTAACAGTCGCACGACTCCCCCTCACCTTGATTCTCGGCTTGGCTCTCGGCAGCGATATGCTGCTTAAATGCCTCGCACTCCTCACTGAGCACCTGAGAGAATTTTCCGATCAAGCGCATAATCTCGCGCTGCTCACACGGCTCAAGCGCGCCAAAGGCTCGCTGCTCGGCCTTGAGTGCCGGCAGCGCATAACGCTCGGCAAATCGCCTGCCCTCTTCGGTCAGGCTCACAACCTTGTTCTTACGACTGCCTTCGGCAAACTCCAACGTTGCGAAGCCCCGCGCCGTCAAGGTTTTAATGGCCGAGTTGATGGTCTGCTTGCTGTAGAACCATTCGCTTGTCAGACGGCTTACGGCAATACTGCCGCCCGCCGTGCTGGTATCGACGAGCATCCAGTAAGCGCAGTCCGAAAGGCCGCAGGCGCGCGAGAACTCCGAATAGATATGGTCGAGTCCATTGAGCAACCGGTCGAAGTCGACCAGCGTAACCGCACTATTCATCTATCCCACCATTCGATTGTCCGATTTTTGACCAATTTTATATCTCTAGATTAGTCCGAGTTTTGACTATCGTCAACAGGCTCTCCGCAACGGCCCGGACTTTCGGAAGTCCGGGCCGTAGCCTCGCAGAGCGCACGATACATGGTCGCAGACCATGTATAGAAGTGCGCCCTTTGTTCCAAAGGGATTTTATAAGTCCATCATTGATGGGAGAATTTTGTTGAACA
>CATWKM010000004.1:0-71675 GCA_958351385.1 uncultured Collinsella sp.
ACGCGCGGGCCCACTGACGAGCCGTGGCCTGGGGAATGCCAAGCTCCGCGGCGAGGGCGCGATGACCGACCCCCTCTTGGAGGACCTCGACGGCGCGCTGCCTAACCTCGGGCGCATGCGTGCGAGTCCTAGTTGCTTCCGACATACCTGCCACTTCTTAGCCTTAACCGTTAATCTGCTTTCTTACGTGCAAGTTAGATAGTAGCATTTTACTGTTTGCTCAAAGCAGTTAATTAAAATAGACGCGGTGTTATCTGGGCATTTGGCACCAATTTACGACATTTCTTTATCGATTATTTACGCTGGTAGCTGACTCGCAGCCAATCGTCATTCGCTTGTCAACAAAATTGGCATCTCTTTATGTCCTTTGCTATAGCGGATATGATTATTAACCCCTCCCCCAATTATTTTGAGTAATCGGCAAGGCAGTAGACGTCCTTACTCCTCATGATTACCGCGCATTGCCATCCACCGGAGCAAAACAAAAAGGGCGGGGCCTGCTGCGCTTGCAGGCCCCGCACCGGTTGACACCCGACGGGACACAGCCGGGCGAGACGGATCCGTGCTACCGTCCCGCCTGGCCGCGATGTTCAGCTACAGCTCGTTGGCCGCATGATACGCCGTGCGAATGGCGCTCGCGATGTCGGCGGTGCGCTCGCCCGAGCAGTCGCCCACGCAGGTCACGGGCACCGTCACGCCATCCAGGTCAAACGCGTTGGCCTTGGAGCCCACGGCCATCACCACGTAATCGCAGGCGATCTTCACCGGCTCCTCGGCACCGTCCTCGGTGGTGTGCACGGCCTCCACGCCCTCGTCGGTAATGGCGGTCAGGCGGGTCTTAACGTGCTGTTCCACGTTGTGGGCGGCAAAGTCGCTCATGATCAGCGGCAGAATGGTCTCGGACTCGCCAGCGGCAATCTTGTCGAGCATCTCGACAATCGCCACCTCGCAGCCGTGCTGCAGCAGGTACTCGGCAGTCTCGATACCCACCAGGCCACCGCCAATGACGGCGACGCGCCCGCTGAGCTCCACCTTGCCGGCCAGCACGTCCCAGCTCGAGACGACCTTCTCCGAGTCGGCGCCCGGAACGGGGATGACCACGTCATGCGCGCCCACGGCCACAATCGCGGCGTCGGCGGCGTTGAGGTCCGCGGGGCGAGCGGCATGGTTGAGCTCAACCTTCACGCCCAGGCCGGGCAGAATCTTCTCGTAGTACTCGACCGAGCGCATAATCTCATCCTTGCGCGGAGGCGCGGCCGCCAGCACAATCTGGCCGCCCAAGTGATCGCTCGCCTCATAGACGGTCACGTCGTAGCCGCGCTTGGCCGCCACGCGTGCGGCCTCCAGGCCGGCAATACCGCCGCCCACCACGGCGATCTTCTTGTCGCCCTCGCCCGGCTTAATGGCGATGGTCGCCTCGTCGCCGTTCTCGGCGTTGAGCACGCACGAGATGTACTTGCGGTTTTGAATCGCATCGACGCAGCCCTTGTTGCAGTTGAGGCACTCGCGGATGGGCTCGCCGGTCGCGGCCTTCAGCGCAATGTCGGGGTCGCACATGAGCGAGCGGCCATAGGCGATAATGTCGGCCGCGCCGTCCTCAAGAATCTTCTCGCCGGCCTCGACCGAAACAACACGGCCGACGGTGGCCACCGGCACGGAGACCAGGGCCTTGACGCGCTCGGCCACCGGCAGCGTCCAGTTGTAGGGCATGGCACCCATGGGCGGAATGGTGTCGCCCATGTTGCCGGTGTGGTTGGCCTGCGCGACCTGGATCATGTCGATGCCCGCGCCCTCGAGCAGCTTGGCGAACTCGCAGGCCTCGTCGGGCTGCAGGCCACCCTTGCCGCGCGGCGTGCCGTCGGGGTTCTCCATGATCACGGGGAGCTTGTACTCCACCATCAGCTGCGGCGCGGCTTCCTTAATGGCGGCGACGACCTCGAGCGCATAGCGAACGCGGTTCTCGAACGAACCGCCGTACTCGTCGGTACGCTTGTTGAGGATGGCCGAACATAGCGAACCCACCAAGCGGTCGCCGTGGACCTCGATGGCGTCAATGCCGGCCTGCTGCGCGCGAGCGGCCGAGGCGGCGATGGCCTCCTTGATCTGGGTGAGCTGCTCTACGCTCGCCTCGTTCACAAAGTGCTGCATATCGTGGTGCAACTTGGCGTAGGCCTGCTTGCGGATCTCGTTGGACTCGGCCATCTTGGCGGCAAAGGTCTCCTCGTCGCCGGCGGCCTTGGCCTCCTGCGCGGCCTTGGCGGCGGCCATGGAACCCATGACCATGCGGCCGACACCGGGCACGTCGTACTCGGGGTGGAACAGCTGCAGCGCGACCTTGGCGCCGTGCTTGTGAACGGCGTCGGCCAGCGCCTTAAACGTGGGGATCTGGGCGTCGGTCGCTAACTTGGGCGTGGGGCTTGCGGTCATAACAGGAGCAACGTCGCCGATGACGATGTAGCTCACGCCGCCACGGGCCAGGCGCTCGTAAAAAGCCAGGCTGCGCTCGCCAATGGAACCGTCGCGCTCCTCGTAGCCGGTGGTCAGCGGCGGGAACATAATGCGGTTTTTAAGCTCAAGGGGGCCAACCGTAATGGGCTGGAGCAGTTTGGATGCGGGTGCGGTCATGGACATTCCTCTCTTGTAGGCGCGGCGGCGATGTTGCCGCGTAGTTGTCTAGAGGATATGACATGGGAGCACGGCGACGCAACGGAAATCGGCAGATAGCAGGTAGCGGCAGGTGGATGGGGCAGGGCGGCCCGTCGGTTTGTCTCGATCTGTAACAGTTAGGCCCACTTTTGGCCTCCACCTGTTACAGATCGAGACAAACCAACCCGGACAGCTAGAACATCTAAATCTGTAACAGCTACCCGGCAAAATCCGTCCCTCGTGTCACAGATTCAGATAAGCGGAGCCCGGCTGCCGAAAAATCTCGTTCTGTAACATCTATCGGCCAAAAACGGCCCCACGTGTTACAGATCAAGACATTCCCCTCAGCCCATCCTCAACAATCTCAATCTGTAACATCTAGGCCCACTTTTGACCCCTACCCGTTACAGATTGAGATTTTGTTTGAGATTTGCCGAGGGACTATATCCACGCGTCATCGAAGCCACTGCGACAGAAGTGCGACATTACTGCGACAGAGGTGCGACATTACTGCGACAGAGGTGCGAAATAGATCGACCACCTTACCTTATCGTGTAGAACTGTTTTGGGTCGTTATGGGATGAGCCGTGCCATTCGAGCAGCCCGTCTTCCTCAATTAACTTACCAAGCACCCGGCTTGCTGTGCGGCGATTTCTCCCGATGTGCGCTGCAAGCTCCCTTGCTGTCACCCTTCCGTTCGCAAAGGCCAGCCTGACGGCGGCGAGCTCATACTCCCCCAATGAGGCGATCACCTCCGGTGATACCTTGTCCTCGAGAGCCTCGCTTCTCCTTACGGTTCTGGCAACGATATTGTTCTCAAGCGTTAGCTGAACCCTTGCCCCATCAGGTTCCGTGTAGACCGGATCATTGAGCAGAGAGTTTTGCATCTCGGTATAAATGCGCTTGACGCCCTCGTTTAGCTCCCGAACCCAACCAAATTCAACCAGCGTGCGCGCGATGCGTGGGTTGCGCGAGTAACGAGTGGTCCTCATGTTGTCGAGCGTCACGATATTGGGAAGCGCGCCTGGACTGATGATTTCCAAACGGTCGTCGAACATCGAGACCCGGATGTAGTCGCCGCGGAACGAGTAGTCGCGATGTGTCACCGCGTTGACCAAGCCCTCGAACCAGGCGAACTCAGGATACTCAGGCACGGTCTGGAATTTCCCGTCGGGCCCCAGGAACTGAAATTCGCGGAGCATGCTCGAGATGAGTTCGTAGGCGTCTTGGATCACCTTAGGCAGCGGCCCACAGAAGCTTCGTTCTTTCGTGATGTTGAGACGCTCGCCCGTCTCCATTTTGACGCCGTCGTAGCGCAGGACACGGACTCGCGCCTGTGGCATCATCGCGGACGGATCCAGCGCGAATAGCAGGGCTCCAGCAACGGTCAGCTTTCCGTCACGCATAAAACGACGACTTCTAAGGACCTGCTCGTCGGAAACTTCGGTTCCAAGAATCCCTTTGTAGCGATCAAGCACTTCATGGTCCACGTCATCTAGGGAGGAATCCTCAACAAGCTCGTCCTCGAAGATTCTCTGCCCCTTATCGTACTCGAGGGCAAATACCTGTTCGCGGCTGAGCCTCACGCTCTTGTCGTCCTGCCGCAAGAAAACCTCGCCGTCGCTCACGCGAGCAACAGAGTGGTTGGTCGAGGCATCGATGTCCAAAACGAGAACGAAGTCCTCCTCGCCCGAAGAATTGACCACGGGGATTCGGTCTTTGCGGACAATAGGGGTTGGCGTGCAAGTCGTGAGCGCAGCGCGCTCGAATTTCTCAATGTCGCGCGCGCCGTTACGCTTGAAGCCCGTTACCTCACCATTATCCTCGATACCGATAACGAGCTTGCCTCCCGCCGAGTTGGCGAATGCACTAATATGCTTCGCAATCTCCTTGTCATCCTTGCGGGCGCTCTTTCGATCGAAGTACTGATTCTCCCTGAGAGTGGAAAATAGAATCACATCGTTTGTCGCAATGGGTTGCTGCATTGCCGCCTCCTTACATGGCTCCATAAAGAAGTGTAAGTCAAAGGCATCGTATAGACGGCCCCTACATAGCGGCCCCTTTATTGTTTTTAAGACGTCACTGTTTCTAGTTAAGGATCGTTAAGGGTCGTCGCAGCTCCTTCCAATTGGAGTCTATCAATCGACAAGTCAATCCATCCGGCCCGTGATTATCGATAGCCCGTCCGCCTCACATAATAAAAAGAGTCAAGATTCACTCATAAAGGAGAGCAACAACAAAATCTCAATCTGTAACAACAACTCGGCAAAATCCGTCCCTCGTGTTACAGATTTAGACAAACGGGACCCAACCCACCGGTATATCTCGATCTGTAACACCTGGCCGCCCAAATCGGGTCTAGATGTTACAGATCGAGATTTTGTTTGAGATGTTGGGAATTGGGCTGAGAGAACAGTCCCGGAATAACAAAAAAGCTCGCCGGCTAGGCCGACGAGCTGCAAGTTCTTGGTCGCGGGGGCAGGATTTGAACCTACGACCTCCGGGTTATGAGCCCGGCGAGCTACCAGACTGCTCCACCCCGCAATGTCTGGGCGCCTCATGTGCGCAAGAAAGAATATTACGTGGGAGTTCGGTAAACGGCAAGGAAAATCTCGTAGAGCATAATTCCTTCATATTTAAAACCTCTCAGCCCATATCGCCGTGAACGAATCGCAGCCGAGCGCCGCCGACGGCACGTATACAATGGTGCGCGTCCTTTTACGCCGACACCGGGAGTAGACATGCTGCTCGCTATCGATATGGGAAACACGCAGACGGCCATGGGCCTGTTTGACGGAGACGAGCTGGTGCAGTCGTGGCGCATGCCCACCGACCGCTCCTATACCGCCGACGAGATCCATGTGCGCCTGATGGGCTTCTTTAAGATGCACGACCTCTCGCTCGACGCGGTCGACGCGATCGCCTTCGCCGGCGTGGTGCCGCAGCTCTCGCGCGAGTGGCACACTGTGGCCGACCGCATCGCGGCAGACGCCATCGTTATCGGGCCGCAGACGGCCGCGGTGACCAAACTGCGCGCGGCGCGCCCCCAGGCCGTAGGTGCCGACCGCGTCGCCAACGCCGTTGCGGCCGAGACTTTCTACGGCGCGCCGGCAATCGTGGTGGACTTTGGCACCGCGACCAATATCGACGTCATCGATGAGGACGGCTATTACATTGGCGGAGCGATCGCGCCGGGCATCCGCATCTCCATGGACGCACTTGCCGCCCGTGCCGCCAAGCTCGCCAGCGTGCCGCTCGAGGCGCCCGAGCACGCCATCGGCCGCGACACCGAGGAATGCATCAAGGTCGGCGCCGTGATGGGCGCCGCCTCCATGGCCGAAGGCCTGGTCGCTCGCATGAAGCGCGAGCTGGGCCGCGAGGACGCCACCGTTATCGCCACAGGCGGTCTCGCCGGCATCGTCGCCGATTCGACCGATGCCTTCGACGTGGTCGACGGGCAGCTCACCATCAAAGGCATCTGCGAAATCTACCGCCGCATGCAGAAGCTGGGGTAAGGCGGGGTTTAAGTCGAGCGCGAGCGGCGAACTAGGCAACGCATCGGTCCTATTCCTCAAAAACGAAAATTTTTCGGTTTTGAGGAATAGGGCGCCGGCAACCCATTCCCCAAACAAGCGAAACCCTCCCCGGCACAGCCGAGGAGGGTCTTGTTGTCATCGCTATCTTTGAGCGCGGGCGCCTCGCGTTACAGCCCGCGAATGCGCACGGCCTCGGGCGGAAACTCCTGCTCGCCGGCATCGGTCTTGATGGTCGCGCGACCCCAGATGTCCAGGCCCGCAAACACACCGACCGCAAGCGGCAAGCCGCTGGGCGACACCGCCGCGACCTGACGACCCAGCAGTGGCACCATATCGAAGTACTCACCCAGCACCGGAGCCAGCGGGCCGGCAGCGCCCTGCGGCGTGTTGGCGGCAACCGCCCAGGCGTCAACGCGGGTCAGCACAGCGGCGGCCAATGCCTCGATCAGCGCCTCATCTGCCATATCCACGCCAAGCTCACCCAGCGCCGCACGCTCAATATCAACCGTCACCGCGGCAAACATGCCCGCAGCACCGGCACCGCCGTTCACGGCAACACGCGCGAGCGACGTCTCAAACGCAGGCGCACCGCACACGATATCGCTCGGCCACTGGATACCAACTTTACCGGCAAGGCCCAACCCCGGCGTCGAAGCCGTGCCCACGAGCGCGTCCATCATGCCCATCGCGGCCACAAACGGCAGGCCGTGGATGGCGTGCATGTTCACATCGGGGCGCACGACCAGCGAAAACGTCAGCGAAGCATCGCCCACGCTCCACGCGCACCAGCCCGCGGACACGCCCTCGCGGCCCGCGTCGCGCGCCGCGTCGAGCTCGGTGCCAGCGGCAACAGCATTCATCTCGATCATCTACATACGCCCCAATTCGCCCACGATATGGCCCACGCGATCCTCGGGCTCCTTGACCTCGACGCCGTTGTAGTGGAAGAACCGCGCCGGGTCGTGCATCAGATCCTCGAGCGGCACCAGCACAAAGTCACGCTCGCCGATCAGCGGATGCGGCAGGCGCAGCTTTTTGCCGCCGTGGGTCTCGCCGTCCATCCACAGCAGGTCCAAGTCGATGGTGCGCGGACCGTTGGCCTTGGCCTTTTTGGAGCGGTCGCGACCCAGCTCGGCCTCGATCTTCATGAGCTCGTCGAGCAGCACCAACGGCGCCAGCTCGGTCTTAATCTCGATGACGGCGTTGGCAAACGCGTCCTGGTGCGTCTCGTAGGCCGGCTCGCTCTCGTAGATCTTGGAGGAGTTGGACACGCAGGTGAGTGGAATCTCGGCGATCATGTCGCGTGCGGCGCGGATGTTGTCACAGCGATGCCCCAGGTTGGAGCCCACGGCCACAAACGCACGGCGCGGCTGCGGCTTGGCAACCGCCCAGTAGCCGTTCAGGAACTGCGCAAAGCCCGCGGCGTCGTGCACGCGCACGATGTTGGCGCCGGCCTGGATGGCGCCCAGGCACACGCCAAACGTAGCGGCATCGCGCTCGGCGGCCTCAGTCACGCCCGAGACGGCGCCCACAAAGCGCTTGCGCGATACGGCGCACATGAGCGGATAGCCCAGTGACGCCATCTTGGCAGTCTCGCGCTGGATGACGATGTCCTCGTTAGCCGACTTACCAAAGCCCGGGCCAGGATCGATGCAGATGCGGTCGCGCGACACGCCGGCGTGGATAAGCGCGCGGGCCTGGTCGGACAGAAAGCCCATGACGCGGCGCATGATGGGCGCCGAATCGGGCAGGGTGAAGCGGCGGAGCTGCGAGGTGGGCACGTAGGCTTCCTCGCGGCGGGCGCTGCGGCGCATCATGGCGGCCAGGCGGTCATTGGACTCCGATGCGGCCTCGGTGGCCTCGGGCGCGGGCGCGACGGTCTCGGCGGCAGCAGCCTGCTCGGCGGCCGGCGTCTCCTGCTCGCTTGCAGGCTCGGTCGCGGGCTCAGGTTCGCCAAACGGCAACGAGGGCTGCACCACGCCGCCCGGAAGCTTGGTCTCCGGCTTAGGCTCGCCCAGCAACTTGCCGCGACGGCGGCGAGCCGGCTTCTCGGCCTCACGCGCGGCCTCGGCAGCCGCCTCGCGCGCCTTCTCGGCAACAAACGCCGCGGCCGAGGTATCGAGCTGCACCGTCGCGTGCGTACGAGCGGGAGCGGCGACCTCGCCGGCATGCATCACAATGACGCCGCAGGTGCTCGTCTTAACAAACTCGACCATCTTGGAGTCGGTGAAGCCGGTCACGTCGTTGACGATCGAGGCGCCGCAGCGCACGGCCGCCTTAGCAACCGCCACGTGGCGCGTGTCGATCGAGACGATGGCGCCCTCTTTGGCCAGCGCGCGCACCACGGGCAGCACGCGGCGAGCCTCCTCATCGGGATTGACCGGGGTAAATCCGGGGCGCGTGGACTCGCCGCCCACGTCGATGATGTCGGCGCCGGCGTCGAGCATCGCCAGGCCGTACTCGATGGCGGCATCCGGGTCGAAATGCTCCCCGCCATCGCTAAACGAATCGGGCGTCACGTTGAGGACGCCCATGATGCGCGGACGGTCAAAGCTGAGCTCATACTTTCCGCACCGCCATGTCTTGCTATCGTTCGCCATGAACATCCTCCTCAAATGCCCGCGCCGCCGCGCTCGGGCGCAGGCGGCGGGGTCGCTTTGCAATCAGTCTTTCTATTGTATCCGCGCACACGGGCTGGAACGCAAACGCGGCCGCGATGTCGCAAGAAATCAGCAGGTCGGCATTTGCATCCTGATCGGTGGGAGCAAGATTGCAAATGGCCAGCGTATCGCCGGTAAAGTAACGCGTAAGGCCCGCCGCCGGATACACCACGAGCGAGGTCCCGCCCACAATGAGGGCATCGGCCGCGGCGATGGCGGCAACGGCGCCGGTCAGCACGTGCTCGTCGAGCGGCTCCTCGTAGAGCACCACATCGGGCTTGATGCGCCCACCGCACGCAGGACACACGGGTACGCCCGCGGCGTCCTCGTGCTCGCGCGAGCAAATCCACTCGGCGCTATAGACCGCGCCGCACGACCGGCAAATGTTGCGATGGACCGATCCGTGCAGCTCGAACACGCGCTGTGAGCCGGCCATCTGATGCAGGCCGTCGATATTTTGCGTCACCACGGCATTTAGCTTACCGGCGCGCTCCAACTCGGCCAGCTTGGTGTGGCAGCGGTTGGGCTTGGCGCCAAGCGCAATCATCTTGGTGCGGTAGAAGTCGAAGAACTCGGCCGGATGCGCCTCATAAAAGCTATGCGAGAGCATAGTCTCGGGCGGGTAGGCAAACTGCTGGTGATACAGGCCGTCCACGCTGCGGAAATCGGGGATGCCACTTGCCGTGGAAACACCGGCGCCGCCAAAGAAGACCACGCGCTTGTGGGTATTGAACAGCTCCGCCAGCGCGGTGGAGGCCTGCTTGGAATCTGTTATCGCTTGCGTCATGTTTGTCCTCCGTCCACGTTGGTCGGGGCGGCTGCGATTGCGCCGTCGCCCACGGAGCCCACCCCGCCCCTGTTGCGCTAATCTTAAGCCTGCCAACCCCGTCGAAAGGACACCATGCCTCAGACTTACACTTTCGCCTCGTGGAACGTCAACGGCCTGCGCGCCGTGCTCAAAAAGGACCCGAGCTTTATCCAGATCGCGCAGGAACTCGATGTCGATGTCCTAGCGCTGCAGGAGACCAAGCTGCAGGAGGGCCAGGTCGATATCGACCTGCCCGGCTATCACCAAACCTGGAGCTACGCCGAGCGCAAGGGCTACTCGGGCACCGCGGTCTTTAGCCGCCAGGAACCGCTGCGCGTGCTGCGCGCCGATGCACTGCTGCCCTACGCCGGCAAGGGTGGGGCTGCCGAACTCGTCGCCCAAGCCGCAACCGAGGGCCGCGTCTGCGCGCTCGAGTTCGACAAGTTTTGGTTTGTGGACGTCTATACGCCCAACGCCCAAAATGAGCTCGCGCGCATCGACGTGCGCATGGCTTGGGACGATGCCTACCGCGGCTTTTTGGCAGACCTCGAGCGCGAGACCGGAAAGCCCGTGGTGACCTGCGGCGACTTTAACGTGGCACACGAGGAGATCGACCTTAAGAACCCCAAGTCCAACCGCGGCAACGCAGGCTTTTCGGACGAGGAGCGCGGCAAGTTTACCGAGCTGCTCGACGCCGGCTTTACCGATACCTGGCGCGCGGCAAACCCCAACGTCGAGGGCGTCTACAGCTGGTGGAGCTACCGCTTTAATGCCCGCAAGAACAACGCCGGCTGGCGCATCGACTACTTCCTGGTAAGCGACGCAATCGCCGACAACGTACGCGACACCGGCATCCGCGGCGACATCTTCGGCAGCGATCACTGCCCCGTCACCCTCACGCTAGAGCTCTAGCCCAACTGATCCCTTGGGGACGGAGGAAAACGGATCATCCTCCCATCCCCATATGAGTTGCGGTGAAATAGTTCCTGATTGGAGGCCATGTGGCCGAAAACAGGAACTATTCCACCGCAAGTTCGGAGGGCGTAGCCCTACGGCCCAAATTAGCTGCCTCGCTCCCCTTACAACCCGTACTTCACGACAACGCGGTTGATGCGGCGACACCAGGGTTTATACAAGGCGGCCAAAAACACGCAGGTCGCAAGGCCGTGCGTAATATCGAACGGCACTGCCGTGGCAAGACGCGCCACGGCACCCGCCCAAGTAAGCGGCTGTACAAAACCAATGATGTCATACGCGTTGATCACGACGCCATACAGCAAGCCCGACGCAAAGCCATACGCCAACAGTGCCGGCATTCGCACGGTTCCATCGGCGCGGTCAAACGCGCCCGCATGCGCCAGTGCGCCACCGATATAGCCCACCAGACCCCAGGCATACATCTGCCACGGCGTCCACATGCCCTGCCCAAAAAAGAAATTGCTGGTCAGCGCTGCCAACGCGCCAACCATAAAACCATTGCGGCGACCAAGCGTCGCCCCCGCGATAATGGCGATGGCGCTCACCGGTTTAAAGTCGGGAATGGGGCCAAACAAGATGCGCCCCACCGCGGCCAACGCCGCCAACACCAGCGTGGGCATAATCTGGCGCAGGCCCGGGCGCGACGCCTCGTAACCCGCAAAGAACAGCGCAAGCACCAGCGCCACCACGACAAGCATGGCAAGCGCCGCCTGCTCAATACCTGCCAGCAACGCTGCAGCCATCACCGCAGGAACCGCCAGCAGCAGCGGGATTTCCATATGTTGCAAGACGCGCGACAACGGCAGCCCCCATCAAACGAATGTCCGTTTATGGTAGCACGGGCAAAATGGGGCCGACCAATCCCCCGGCCGGCCTTGGCTGCCAGTCGATCAGGCTTTCGCCACGCGACCGGTCTTGGCGCTATTCGCCCGTAACTTTAGCGGCAATGGCCGCGACAAAGGGATCAAACAGCAAGCCGCCCACAACGACAAAGGCCCATCCGCCCACCACGAGGCGAACCCAACGCGAGAAAAACGGCACACCGTCGATAACGCCAACGCCTGACTGAAACGCGACTTCAAATAGCCCGATAATGCAGAAGAGCAGAGTAGCGCCCACAACGGTTCCGCAAATCCGTGCGCCCGGAGTGTTCCGATCAAAACCAAAAAACTCAACGCACGTCTCAATTGCTTTGCCAAAGAGCGGCAAAAAACCCACGAACTGTGCAATACCGATGGCCAGAATAAGCTGCCCCCAGAAACCAGTAAGTCCCTGAAAATCTAAGCCAGGCTTTCCCTCAACAATAGGCAGAAATGAACACATGAATAGAGGATTAACGATGCCGTTGAGAATGGTCACAGCGGTACTCTTTTTTAGTGTCAAGTAGACCAACTCCTTTTGCCCTTGTCGGCCAGGCCCAAAGGGCGAAAACAGGTGTTACATAAGTGAATCGGGAGACGGCAGGAATGGAGACGCCAGCGCCGTCGCGCCAAACAAAACAGCGCACCCAAATAGAAGCGTTTCATAGCTCTCGCCAATGCAGAAGGAGAGGGCCACGGGAATCAAAAACGTAAGCCCCAGCGAAACGGTGCTCACCACGCCACCGGCGCTTCCCGCAAGCCCCTCGCGCACCTCGGGCAACATGTAGGGTAGCGACTGAACGACCGGACCGGCGACGGCAGTCGAAACGCCAATCGCAAACATGAGCCCGACAGAAGGCTGAGAGACAAAAGCCTCTCCGGCCCACATAAGGGCACTCCCCGCCATTGCGGCGATGGCCATAAACACGCGATAGTCGCCAAATTGCGCTCGCGCGTAGGGACCGGCCACGCTGCCGACAATCGACCCAAGCGTCACGAAAGAGGCAAGAAGCCCGGCGACCTGAGGTTCGATTGAAGCCTCAAGCGCTGAAACAAGATAGCCCGAGTACGCCGTAGCCGATGCAAGGGCGACTCCAAGCAGTATCGCCACGAGCCAAACCATCGGCATCTTGATTACCGTCGCAAACGCACTTGCCGACGACGAAGCAGGCTCCGCACCCTGAACGCCAAGGCCATCTGCAGCCTGCAGAACATCTGCCGATGGCGCAACCAGCAGCCACAGCAATCCAAACACGGCAAATAAAACGGCAGCAAGGGCATATGCTCGTCCGGGCGTTGCAAAGAGAGGAGAGGTTGCAAGCGAGCAGGCGATTCCGCCCGACCCCGCAGCGTAGAACCATCCCATGGCCCTATCGGTTTCTCCGCCAAAAGCGGAACCAAGCACTTTTAGAACGATGGCATTCACGACGCATGGTGCCGCGCCCAGAAGCATGGTCGCCGTGAACAGCGTCGCAAACGATGCGCACTCCGCGCGAGCAGCCGCTGCAATTGCAGAAATCGCCGATGCGATGAATACGAGCACCTTCACGCCATATCGATCGGCGCAAACGCCGACAGGCATGCCGAATACAACGGCAGGAACAAACGGGGCAAACAGGACGGCTGAAAACTCGGCCGAGGTCAGATGCAGGTCCGACACAACCAGATGTGCCAATCCCGACACCTGATACTGCGCGTAGTTCGCAGCAAACACGATGCCGCACACCACAAACAGCAGGGCATATTTTTCGACCGTCCCTTTGCTCACGTTCATCACCCTATCTATGCTTCATCCTTGCGATAGACGACGCGTCCGTTAAAGATCGTCGTCTCGACTTCGAGATCGCGAAGCGCCATCGGGTTCATTTCAAACGGATTGCCCGACAGGATGACGATATCGGCAAGCTTGCCGGCGGCAAGGCTGCCCAAACGGCGCTCAAAGCCCTCGACATATGCTGAGCCGAGCGTGTGCGCTTGCAGCGTCTCGCCGAGCGTCAGGGCATTCTCGCGGAAGTATCCCTCCGCCGGGTGCCCGTCAAACTCGCTACGCGTCACCGCAGCATACACGGTATCGATAGGATCGATTGACATCACCGCAGGCCAGTCAGTACCAAGCCCTAAGTGGATTCCGCCATCGGCCTCTTCCCTATAGCGCCACATGTGGCTCATGCGCTCTTCGCCAAGAGACTCCTCGTACACGCCCTGCCCAAGGCCTCCGATGGGATGCTGCGGCTGAATCGCAGCATTAATGCCCAGGCGCTTCATGCGAGCAATATCCTCGAGCTTCAGGTTATCTGTATGCTCGATAGCAAAACGCGCCCCCTTGTTGCCGCACACCTCCTCGGCACGCTCGACGGCATCGATAATCATCGTGGCCGATGCGTCGCCGATAGCATGGATACGAACATCGAAGCCATTCTTGCTGGCCTCGAGCATCATGCGGTCAAGCGTCTCCTGGTTGCATGCTGGTTCGCCGCGAAAGTCCTTCCCCGTAGGAGCGTTAAGATACGGCTCATGCATGTAGGCCGTGTACGCCTCGGGACAGCCGTCCAAAATGTACTTGAGGCCTGCCATTCGGACGCGCTCGCCGTGATGACGCACACGCAGGGCCTGCGACTCTGACATCGGAGCGTCGAGCGCAGAATAGTAGCTAATACGCAGCGTACTCAGGTCCTCGCTCGCCAGACGGTCATAGATGTCGTACACGCCGGGCGTAGTCACGCCCAAAGGATACATATCACCAATCGAAGTTATGCCGAGCTTGTTGAACTTGCGCATCGACTTGAGCAACGACGCATCAAGGTCCGGCTTATTGAGCACAACATCGAGCAAGATGTTCGTCGCCTGGGGCTCGGATAAAAAGCCATTCGGCTCGCCGTTGTCAAAGTGGCGAATAAGACCACCTTCAGGCGTCGGTGTATTGCGATCAATACCAACCGCCCTAAGCGCGGCGGTATTGCACCACACCACGTGCATCGAAAAATCCGAAAGCACGATTGGGCGGTCGATATCGAGTGCATCGAGGCTGCGGCAATCAGGGTCAATCGGGTTTTCCCATGCAGGCGAATACCAACCCTGGCCGTAAATCCACGGATTGTCAGGGTGTTCGGCAGCAAACTTTGCCACAGCATCCACGCAAGCCTGCTCACTCGGCAGGAACATCAGATCGCAACAGAAGTCTTCATCCTTCTGGATTGAACCAAGCGCAAAATGCATGTGTGAATCGTTGAATCCGGGCATGACCAGTTTGTTGCCGGCGTCAATAACCTCAGTATCGGGACCGATAAACGGCTGCACCTTGTCGGGAGAGCCCACGGCCACAATCTCGCTGCCGCGAACTGCAACGCACCCAGCGCGAGGCTCAAGTTCCTCGGCCGTAAACAGCGCCGTCGTCTTAAGGACGATATCGGCAGGGACTACCGCCTCCATGGCTACTCACTGTCCTTAGCGACGGCGGCCTGCATGGCCTTGCGACCGAGCTCGGGCAGGAAGAAAACCGGAACCACGGAAAGCAGGAAGCAGAGGCTCTCGAGACCCATGTTCATAGTGTAATCGGCACCGGCAATGGCGGAGATACCGATAGGCAGGAAATAGCTCATGAGCAGGGAGATGGTACCCACGATACCGCCAGCGGAACCAGCATACTTATCACCAATCTCGGGAAGGAGAACAGGCATGGACTGCATAATCGGGCCGTTGATGGCGGTAAAGAAGCCATTGATGACCAAAATCGTCCACAGAAGGAAGCCGACCGGGGTGTACCACGTCACGAACATCGATATGGCACCGATGAGAGTAGTGACGATGAGGAAACCCTTGAACTTCCCAAGCTTATCGCAGAACGCAGGCCCAACGATGCAGCCGAAAAAGCTGCCGACGGTAACAATTGCGGCCATGAAACCAGCAGTGGCGACGTCTATGCCCTTGCCAAGCTGAAGCGCCTGAGGCAGGAAACCGGCATAGGCAGTGGTAGAGGCAAGTCCAAAACCGACGCCGATGGAGATTAGCCACACGCCAGGACTCTTGATAGCAACCTTGAGGTAGTCGAGCACGGGCTCGGGCTCGGGGAGCGATTGCCCCTCGGGCACATCTCGGTCAAGCACGATCCAAAGAACCCAGGAGATGGTCATGACGACAGCAGCGACCATATAAGAGTTAAAGACGCTGCCGAACAAGCCAGCACAGATCTGAGCGACAACGATGGCAACGCACGAAGCCGCGTAGAACAAGCCCATGGCGAAACCAGTCTGTTCACGGAACCAGGTGCCGAGCACCTTGATGAGGTTGGCGTTGAGTGCCGAGATTCCCATGCCAATCAGGAACATCGATGCCATCTGCATCGTGAACGAATCGAGCGTAAAGCAGCGGAGAAAACCGCCGGCAACCGAAATTGCGGTGCAAACCGTGACAACTTTCTTAGAACCGATACGGTCACCAAGGGCACCCAGCGGAATTGAGAAGAAAACGGCGGTAAGCATAGGAACGAGGAACAGCATCGAAAAGCCGACGGTATCGATATTGAGCATAGGCATGACCTCGACGGCGAGTGCTGAGACCTGGTACTGCATGTAGTTAGCCATAAAGCACAGCAAGCAAACGACTGAAACAATCGCCCAACGCCATGAAGGAAGCTTCTCTTCCATGATGACTCCTTTAATAAGTCGGAATAATCAAACAGCTTGGAGAACCGGGCCCTGGCTCTTAGTTATTCATATTTTGCGATTGGCCCCTCACCGAAACCATTCGGCTAACGGCTTATCATCATTCGAAAAAAGGAGTAGTATCTCTACGCAAATTAACTAAAATGCCAGCTAAACCACTACGCAATCTCATCGGAGGTCATCTTGAGCTTTTTGTCCGATTCTGAATGGCTCTGCTTAAACGATCTCGTGCTTTCGATTAATTCCATCGACAGCGACCGCGAGTTTCGCTCGACCGTCCTCAAAAAGCTGCGTTTTCTCATCCCCTACGAGTCGGCTGCATTTTTCCTGAGCGACCTTTCCAGGGATCTCGTATCCACCCCGCAAGAATGGAAAACGCGCGTCTTTCTTGACCCTCTTGGCATCGATGTCCCCGCTGGGATGCTCGAGCTCTACACCGAAAAGTACTGGCAGCAGGACATGATCGTCGCCCACCGCAATCTTACGCGCTCGACGGTGCTGCGCGAGTCCGATCAGCTCAGCCCTGGCGATATCGACAGCAGTTATATGAAGGATTATCTTGGCGGCCGCCACGTCGTCAACGTCAGTTTCTTTAATGACGAGGGCTTTTTGGGATCGCTCAATCTTAATCGCAAGAAAGAAGAGGGCGACTTTAGCGATCGCGAAGTTCAAATCCTTGAGCTCATCGAACCACACCTCACGAACCGACTATCAAAATGGCGTGTACGCGCCGACCGCAGCTCGTCTGAAATCGTATTTGCTCACGACTACGACGTCTCAGCGCGCGAAATCGATGTGTGTCGTTGCGTGTTATCGGGCATGGACAACGCGGCCATCGCCGAAGAGCTCTCCATCAGCACTGGCACCGTTAAAAAGCATCTGGAGAACATCTTTCGAAAAACACAGGTCAACAGCCGCGTTGGGCTCATGGCGCTCCTTCAGCAGTACACGGCGCTCAAGCAGTAAGACCGTTCTCGCCCGCGAACCCGCTCACGCCCTATAAAACACGTTGTCGGCAAAGAAGTCGGTCGGCGGCTCCATGCAGGCGATCTCGCCATCAAACATCATGGAAATGTCATCGGCAACCTGCTCGGCAAAGTCCAGGTCGTGCGTCGCCATGACGACGGTGCCGCCAGCCTGCGCATGGTCGCGCAGGGCGCGGGCGATGATGCGGCGGCTGGCCAGGTCCAAACCCTTGGTGGGCTCATCGAGCAATAGCAGTTCGGGGCCGATCAACAGCAGCTTTGCCAACGCAAGCAGCTGACGCTGTCCGCCCGAAAGGTCATAGGGGTGGCGCTCCCCCAAGTCCGCGAGCCCCAGACTCGCCGCGCGCTCCCGCGCCATAGCCTCGTCGTACCCGCAGGCCGAAGCCCATTCCATCAGCTCGTCGCGCACCGTCTCGGCAACCAACAACGCCTTGGGATTCTGGGGCAGCAGCGCCGCCGATGCCGCCCCACGCACCATGCGACCACGCTGCAACTTGACCGTTTTGGCCAGTACCGAGAGCATCGTCGACTTGCCGCAGCCGTTTCCGCCCACAATCGCATGCACCGCGCCAGTCGAAAACGCCACATCGAGTCCGCACAGCACCCAGCCGGTAGCTCGGTCGTAGCGAAACCAGCCCTCGCGAATAGCTGCCGCCGCACTCGTCGCCGCCCCCTGCGCGGGCCGGCAAGAGTCCAAAGCCAAAAGTCCCTCGCGACTACCCAAACTCGCCAGGTCAACCACCTCGCGCACGCGGCCGCCCTCAATCCGATACGCGCACGTCGCATATTCGAGCATCGGGCGCGGCTGGTGCGTTGCCACAACAACCGTGCAACCCAGCTCGCGGTTCACGCGAAACAGCGCGTGCAGAAAATTTTTCTCGGCAACGGGATCGAGCTGGGACGTGGGCTCGTCGAGCAGCAGCACGCGCGGGCGCAAGGCCAGCACGGCCGCCAACGACAGCAGCTGCTTGCGTCCGCCCGAAAGCGTATCGGTATCGCGGTGGAGCCAATCCTCCAGCCCAAAGAAATAGCTGGTCTCGGCTACGCGACGGCGCATCTCGTCGCGCGACATACCCAGATTTTCCAGGCCAAACGCCATCTCGTGCCACACGGTCTCGCACACGATCTGGTTCTCGGGATCCTGAAACACGTAGCCCACGCGCTCCGCGGACGCCCGGACGTCCATATCGGCAACGTTCTCACCCAGCACGCGCGCATCACCAGTGCGCTCGCCCGCCGGAGCGATCTCGGGCTTGAGCAGCGAGAGTAGCGTCGATTTGCCCGACCCAGTACCACCCACCAGCAGCGCAAACGCACCTTGGGAAACACGCCAATCAAGTCCCTCGAGCACCGGTGCCTCGGCCCCGGGATAGGCAAAACTAAGGCCTCGCACCTCAATCGCCGGCGCGGCCGAGCCATATGCCACACCCGCCGCCGAGCTCCTATCAAACCGAGCCATCAGCCAAACCTCTTCTCATCAATCGCATGCAACGCGCAAGGCAGCACCATCCAGGCAGCGTACACGACATAGCCCGGCCACGGCGCCGGCACCGAGAGCTGCGGATAAAACGAATACTGCGTCGTCGCGGTCCACGCCACTGCCGCCGTGGCCACGCCAAACAACGCAAGCCCAACCAGCGCGGCAACGTCGCTGCGCCCCAGTCGATACCGCGCATACGTCGTTCGACGCGTCGCGGCGCCCCACCCACGGGAGCGCATGGCGTCCGCGCGCTCCAGCGAATCTTCCATGCCCCAGCCCATCAACACACTCGATGCCCGCAAACGCGAACGCACGGGGTCGGCCGGCGCGCGGCCCGGCACATCGATCGCGTCCTGCACCGCCAGCACCGTGCGGCCGCGGCGCAAAAACTGCGGGATAAGCCTCATGCACATCGAGATCATGAGCGCAATCACCGGTGCGGCATTGCCCAGCAGCGCGAGCACCTTGTCGTATTCGAGCATCGACGCCGCCGCCTCAAACCACAGCACGCTCGCCACAAACAGCCCGCCCATGCACAGGCCGTATACCATGCTCTCCAGATACACCGCGCGCATGCCAATACGGAACAGCTCCGTCGAGCCCGAGGCGCTAAACAGCGGATTGAGCACCGCGACGATCAAAATCACCGGCAGCTGCCAGCGGAGCGCGCCCAGCGTGCGGGCAGCCCCACGCGTCGCAAATCCATACGCCAGCCCGCCCGCAAGTGACAGCGCAATCAGTACCGGCTGCATCGAGAACATAGTGAGCCCCAGCGTCAGCACTATATAGAGTGCCGGCACAGCCGGATGCGACATCGAGAATGCCGCGACGGGCTCGCCGCCAAACTCCTCTCGTATGTTGTCCACGGGCACCCCCGTCCCCTCGCTCAAACAACAGCTCCGCAGCACCGCCAACGCCGCACGCAAGCAGTGCAAACGCCACGCCGGCGGCGCAAGCCTCAACCGCCGCAAACCAATCGTTACGCGCTCGTCATATGCCTGCGGTATCATATTGCGCCGTGTATCGTTTCCAAACACACGTCTCTATAACGTAACAGGAGATCACATGGACGCAACCGCAATTATCCTCGCTGCCGGCGAGGGCACCCGCATGAAGTCGAACCACTGCAAGGTTTCGCACAAGATCCTGGGTAAGCCCATGGTCCAGTGGATCGTCGACGCTACCATCAAGGCCGGCTGCAGCCGCGTCGTGGTTGTCATCGGCAGCCACGCCGACGAGATGCGCGCCCTCATCGACGGCGCCTACGCCAACAGCGCCACCAAGGTCGAGTGCGTCGAGCAGACCGAGCGTCTGGGCACCGGTCACGCCGTGAAGGTCGCACTCGAGGCCTGTGGCATCACGCAAGGCCCCGTCGTGGTGCTCAACGGCGACCTGCCGCTCATCACCGCCGACACCGTCGCCAAGTTCGCGCAAACCGTCGCCACCGGCGAGCTCGCCTGCACCGTCATGACCATGACCCCGCCCGATCCTTTCGGCTACGGCCGCATCAAGCTGGGCGCCGATGGTCAGATCGAGCGCATCATCGAGCAGAAGGACTGCACGCCCGAGCAGGCCGCCACGCTGCTGGAGTGCAACGCCGGCTGCTACGCCTTTGACGGCGCGCAGCTCGCCGCCCACATTAACGAGATCGGCAACGACAACGCGCAGTCCGAGTACTATCTGCCCGACATGCTCGAGATCCTCAAGGGCCACGGCCAGGCTGTCTCCATCTTCCACTGCGACGACTACCGCGACGGCCTGGGCGTCAACAGCCGCATCCAGCTCGCACAGCTCACCGCCATCGCGCGCGACCGCATCAACGAGCACTGGATGGCCGAGGGCGTTACCTTCATCGACCCCACGCAGGCCTGGATCGGCCCCGATGCCGTTATCGGCCGCGATACCGTCGTGTGGCCGCAGACGCACCTGATCGGCCACGTCACCGTGGGCGAGGAGTGCCAGCTCGGCCCCAACAGCCGCCTCACCGACACAACCGTCGGCAGCGGCTGCGTCATCGATGAAACCATCGCCATCGAGGCCGTCATCGAGAACGGCGTCGACTGCGGCCCGCGCGCCTACCTGCGCCCGGGCACCCACATGCTCGACGGATCCAAGGCCGGCACGCACGTGGAGATCAAGAAGTCCACGATCGGCGAGGGCTCCAAAGTTCCGCACCTGTCCTACATCGGCGACACCACCATGGGCTCCGGCGTCAACGTGGGCGCGGGCTCCATCACCTGCAACTACGACGGCGTCCACAAGCACAAGACCGTCATCGGCAAGGATGCCTTCATCGGTTCCGACACCATGATGGTCGCGCCCGCCCAGATCGGCGACGGCGCGCTCGTGGCCGCTGGCTCCGTCATCACCGAGCCGGTCCCGGCAGACGCGCTCGGTCTGGGCCGCGCCCGTCAGGTAAATATTGAGGGCTGGGCCGCCGATTACCGCCGCCGCCTGCACGAGGACGACGAGGTATAACGTTTTACCAAGCACAAAAGGAGCTGCTCCATGGGGGCGGCTCCTTTTTCTATCGTGACCTGCGCAACCGGATGAGTGGTCGGTTCGTGTCCGTTGGCGGTAAAGACGTTATCAGGACCCGATAAACCCCGCCGCGCGGTTACAATGCAACAAGGCATCTATATGGCATTCGATGTATAAAGGAGAAGGGTAATGCCGATTAATGATCCCGAGAAGTCGGAGAATATGCGCAAGTCCATCCGCGTGTATTCCGGTTCCTCCAACCGTCCCCTCGCTCAGAAGATTGCTGAGTACCTTGGGGTCGAGCTTTCGGGCCTTACGCTAAAGCAGTTCGCCAATGGTGAGATTTACGCCCGCTACGACGAGACCGTCCGCGGCGCCGACGTCTTCCTGATTCAGTCCGTGGCCGGCGGCAACGTCAACGACATGCTCATGGAGCTGCTCATCGCCACCGACGCTGCCAAGCGCGCATCCGCCCGCTCCATCACCGCCGTTATCACCCACTACGGCTATGCCCGCCAGGACCGCAAGGCCGGCCCGCGCGAGCCCATCACCGCCCGCCTCGTCGCCAACCTGCTCGAGCGCGCCGGCGTCAACCGCATTATCACCCTCGACCTGCACCAGGGCCAGATCCAGGGCTTCTTCGATATCCCGGTTAACCACCTGTCCGCACTGCCGCTGTTTGGCCAGTACTACAACGACATGCACTTCGACACCGACAACCTGGTTGTCGTCTCCCCCGACGTGGGTCGCGCCAAGGCCGCCAAGAAGCTGTCCGACATGCTCGGCTGCGACCTGGCCATCGCCCACAAGGGCCGTCCGCGCCACAACGCCGCCGAGGTCATGGGCATCATCGGTGACATCAAGGGCAAGACCTGCATCATCAACGACGACATGATCGACACCGCTGGCACCCTGTGCGCCAACGTCAAGGAGCTCAAGGCTATGGGCGCCGGTGACATCTACGTCTGCGCCACCCACGGCATCTTCTCCGGTCCGGCCATCGAGCGCCTGAACGATGCCCCCATCGTCGAGTGCGTCGTCACCGACGCCATCCCCGTCGAGGTCGGCGGCAAGATCAAGACTATCTCGGTCGCCGAGGAGTTCGCTCAGGCCATCTCCGCCGTTTACCACGAGGAGCCCGTCTCCACGCTCGTCGGCGGCGACTTCGCGCTGTAGTCGCATCGTCCTTGCAACCCGGCGCATCGCCGTCGGAACAGAAGAAACCCCCGCGCTCCCCCTTGCTTCGCAAAGGTCGCGCGGGGGTTTCTTCTGTTCCGACGGCTCGCTCTGCCGCGGCCACGCTTTTGTCTGGTAGGATTTCGCTGAAACGAAGTCTCGCCTTCGGCGGGCGTGGTAGCCTTTGTCGTTGATTGAACTATTTACGTAACGGAGGACAAACATGGCAGCTGCACAGCCGCTTAAGATTCGCATGGTTGCCGGGCTTGGCAACCCGGGCGAGGAATATGCCGAGACCCGCCACAACGCCGGCTTTAAGGCGATTGACGAGCTGGCCCGTCAGGCCGGCGTCACGTACTGGAAAAACCAGGCCGGCGCCGAGGTCGCACTCATCAACATCAACGATCCCGAGGAAGAGGGTGGCAAGCGCCAGATCGTGCTGGTCAAGCCGCAGTCGTATATGAATACCTCGGGCGGACCCATCTCCAAGCTCTGCCGCGAGTACAAGATCAAGGCCGAGGAGCTGCTCGTCATCCACGACGAGCTTGACATTCCCGCCGGTGACGTGCGCGTCAAGGTGGGCGGTGGCCACGCCGGCCACAACGGCCTGCGCTCCATCATCGACAAGATGGGCAGCCGCGACTTTAGCCGTATCCGCACCGGCATCGGCAACCCTCCCGGCAAGATGGCCGTGGCCGACTACGTGCTCAAGCAGCTGCGTGCCCGCGAGGCCGAGGATTTCCAGGACACCTGCGCCCGCGCGGCCGACGCCGCGGGCCTCGCCATCGTGCACGGCGTGATCTATGCCCGCGACCACGTCAACGGCGCCGCCTCCGCCAATGGCAAGCACTAAAACCTACCGTTTAGGGACAGGTTTATTTTGGCAGGTTCTATCTACAGAAACGCCCCGGTGGCCGCATCGCAATAAACCCCGCGCTGCCATACACGCATAACACCCCAAAGGGGGCCGGCCTCATCACAACCCGAGACCGGCCCCCTTTGCCGTTTTGCCTGATAAAACCGACCAAAATAAACCTATCCCTATTTGGTAGGTCGAAGTGGATAAACCCTTTTCCCAACCGCCGAAGATACACGTAAACGGCATGTCCATGAGGGTATAATTTGCACCGTATGTCTGCACAACGCCTGTGCGCGTACGGTTTTATTCGGGCTACCGTCCATTTCCGTGGAGGCACGGTTCGGCAGCCCTAACAAGAGAGGGGTTCTATGTATAAGATCCTGGAGAAGACGCAGTTCTCGGAGAAGGTGTTCAAGTTCCGCATCGAGGCGCCTGCAATCGCCAAGCATGCGCACGCTGGACAGTTCCTCATGGTCCGCGCCAACGAGACGGGCGAGCGCGTCCCGTTTACCCTGGCCGGCTGGAACGGTGACGAGGGCTGGGTCGAGTTCATCTTCATGGTGATCGGCAAGACCACCGAGATGCTGTCCACCTACGAGGCCGGCGAGTCGCTGCGCGACGTCGTGGGCCCGCTGGGCGTTCCCACCGAGATGGCCGAGGGCCCCTGCGCCGTCATTGGCGGCGGCGTCGGCCTGGCAATTGCCTTCCCGGTCGCCAAGCACCTGGTCGAGACCGGTCACGAGGTGCACGCCATCATGGGCGCCCGCACCAAGGACCTCCTGCTCATGGAGGACCAGTTCCGCGAGCTCCTCGACGAGGACCACATCCACATCACCACCGATGACGGTTCCTACGGCGAGCAGGGCGTTGTCACCGCTCCGCTGGAGCGCCTGCTGCAGGACAAGGCCGTGAGCCAGGTCTTCTGCGTCGGCCCCGTTCCGATGATGAAGTTCTCGACCCTCACCGCCCAGAAGTACGACACCCCCATCACCGCGTCGCTCAACCCCATCATGGTTGACGGCACCGGCATGTGCGGCTGCTGCCGCGTCGAGGTGGGCGGCGTGACCAAGTTCGCTTGCGTCGACGGCCCCGACTTCGATGCCACCCTGGTCGACTGGGATGACCTTCGTGCCCGCCAGGCCGCTTACCGTTCCGAAGAGGGCGAGTCCCTCAAGGCCTATGAGGAAAAGAGCTGCGCATGCCACTAGTTAACGGTCGTTTCGTTGCCGATATGAAGTCGCCCCGCACCCCCGATAACGAGGAGCCGGCTGCCGAGCGCGCCTGCGACTTCCGCCCCGTCGATAAGGGCTTCACCGAGGAGATGGCGCTGGCCGAGGCCGAGCGCTGCCTCAACTGCAAGAAGCCGTTCTGTGTTGAGGGCTGCCCCGTCAACATCAACATCCCCCGCTTTATCGAGCAGATCCGCGCGAAGGACTTCGGCGGCGCTCTCGATACCATCCGCGAGGACTCCATGCTTCCCGCCATCTGCGGCCGCGTCTGCCCGCAGGAGAACCAGTGCGAGGGTAAGTGCATCCGTGGCAAGAAGTCCGAGCCCGTGGCTATCGGCCAGCTCGAGCGCTTCCTGGGTGATCGCCCCGAACTCGCCTCCACGCCCAAGATGGCCCCCAAGAACGGCAAGAAGGTCGCCGTCGTCGGCTCCGGCCCGTCCGGCATCACCTGTGCCGGCGAGCTCGCCCGCAACGGCTTTGACGTCACCGTCTTCGAGGCTTTCTTCACCGGCGGCGGCGTGCTGGTCTACGGCATCCCCGAGTTCCGTCTGCCCAAGGCAGTCGTCAAGCGCGAGATCGACGGCCTGGAGGACATGGGCGTCAAGTTTGAGTACAACTCCGTCGTGGGCAACATGGCCACGGCCGAGGAGCTGTTCGAGCAGGGCTTCGACGCCATCTACGTGGCGACCGGCGCTGGCCTGCCCAAGTTCCTCAACGTCCCCGGCGAGAACCTGCCCAACGTCTTCTTCGCTAACGAGTACCTCACCCGCGTGAACCTGATGAAGGCCAACAAGTTCCCCGAGTACGACACCCCCACCAAGCACGGCAAGAACGTCGTCGTCTTTGGTGGCGGCAACGTGGCTATGGACGCCGTCCGTACCGCCAAGCGCCTGGGTGCCGAGCACGCCATCATCGCCTACCGTCGTACCGAGGACGAGATGCCCTGCCGTCGCGCCGAGCTGCACCACGCCAAGGCCGAGGGCGTCGAGGTTCTGCCGCTCGTCTCCCCGCTCGAGTTTGTCGCTGGCGAGGACGGCTCCGTGTGCGCCGTCAAGGTCCAGAAGATGGAGCTCGGCGAGCCTGACGAGTCCGGCCGTCGTCGCCCGGTGCCCATCGAGGGCGCCATCGAGGAGATCCCCTGCGACGTCGCGATCTCGGCTATCGGCACCAACGCCAACCCCTTCGCTGCCAAGATCGGCGGCAAGATGGAGCTCAACAAGTGGGGCTACATCGTTGCCGACGAGGAGACCGGCCAGACCACCGATCCCCGCATCTGGGCCGGCGGCGACATCGTCACCGGTGCCGCTACGGTCATTCTGGCGATGGGCGCCGGCAAGAAGGCCGCCGCTTCCATCACCAAGAGCCTGCTGGGCGAGTAATCACCTGCAGTGCTAGCCACCAAACGGCAAGGTCCCCGTCGAGCACACGCCCGGCGGGGACTTTTTTATGCCGGCCAACCCATCACCACAAAGGGGACATGCACCTTTGTGGTGGTCGGGGACTTGGCCGTTCGTTTTGTCTCAATCTGTAACACCTGGAGCCCGTTGAGCATCGTAGTTGTTACAGATCGAGATATTGTGCCGGCCGGCCACGCTGCATCTCAATCTGTAACAGTTAGAGACCAAATATGCCGCCTGGTGTTACAGATCAAGACGTTGGGCTGACGGCCGAACGGTTCATCTCAATCTGTAACAGTTAGAGCCGTTTTCGCTGGCTTGGTGTTACAGATCGAGACTATGCAAAAGCCGAGGATAGGCACTGCCGCCAAGGCCTTCCCCTCGGCCTAAAACCAAAACCACCACAAAGGGTGCCCTTTGTGGTGGTTTTGGTCGGCTAGCCTTCGAGTTGAGCCACTTTGTAGCGGTAGGCAGCGGCGATGACGTCTTTACAGCCCTCGCGTCCCAGCTTAGCGCGGTTGACGACGATATCCTTACCGCTCGTCATCTTCCACTTTCCGGCGCTGTAACGCTTGTAGAATGCCTCACGCGCCTTCTGCTGCTGCTTGACCAGCTTGGCACCCTTCTTTTTATTAAGGCCACGCTTCTTGCGCACAATCTCGACGCGGTCCTCAAAGGGAGCGGTCACCAATACGGCAATGTGATTGGGGTTGTTACGCAGCAGGTAGTCGGACAGGCGACCCTCGATAATGCAGCTCTCGGTCTCGCCCAGGTCCAAAATCACCTGGCTCATCTTTTGGAACAACTTGTCCGAGTACGAGCGCGCGTCGTAGCGGTCGGGCAGAAACGCCATGTTCTCCACGGCCAGACGCTCGTCGTAGGCGGCCATCTTATCGAGCGACTCGCCCGCACGCAGCGACGCGCGTACCAGCAGCTCGTTGTCGTACAGAGGAATCCCCAACTCGTTGGCGAGGATGCGTCCGATCTCGTGGCCCTCGGCACCAAAGTCGCGCGCGATGGTAATGACCACAGGATTCTTCTTATTCTCCAGATCGCTCATCGCGATTCCTTTCTAACACATGAGAAAAGGACTGTTTATCTCTTATTCCCACGATACCGTACCTGGGTTTTCCTGGTGCCCAAGATTGGCCTGAAAGAGGAGCGACGCGTACTTTGGTACGCGAGCGACGGTTTGAAGGCCAAGGTTGGGTGCCAGGGAAAGCCAGGCTATGCGGCTACGATGCGGCGTTGGTAAGCTCGGACCAGCAGCGAGATACCAAAGTTGAGCACAAAGTACATCGCAAACACCAGACCGTAGAGCATAAGCACCTGCGACAGGTCGATCGCGTGGGCCATCACGACATTTGCCGTGTACATGAGCTCGGCAACGTTAATGCCCGAAAGATACGAGCTGTCCTTAATGACGGTCGTACACTGGCTAAACAGCGCCGGAATGATCGTCTTAAACGTCTGCGGCAGAATGATGTAGCGCATGGTGGCAAAGAAGCCGAAGCCCTGGCTCTGCGCTGCCTCAAACTGGCCGCGCGGAATCGAGTTGAGGCCGCCGCGCACAATCTCGGCCATAACAGCGCTGGTAAACAGCGTAAAGGCGATGGTCGAAATCACAATGTCCAAACCCTGCACCGTAAAGTAGATAAACAGAATCCACAGCAGGTTCGGCGTGCAGCGGAACAGCTCGATATAGACGCTCACCAAAATACGGAACGGGCGGGGCGCATAACTCTTAACGAGCGCCAGCACCGTGCCAAAGATGAGCGAGAAAAAGATCGACAGCGCCGAGATCTCGATGGTCTTAACAAAGCCGCCCCAGATGTAGAGCAGGTTGGTCGCGTTGAAGATTTCCATGCGCTAGGCCTCCTCTACGTTGTCGAGCCCCAGCTCGGCCAGGCTCACGCCGCGCGGACGCTCCTTGGAGCGGCGCTCGAGCCACTGCACCAGCATGGCGAGCGGAAAGCAGATGATGAAGTACATAAGGCAGCAGACGATGTATCCCTGCAGGTAACCGTACAGACTCACAAAGTTGTCGGAACGATACATAAGGTCGCCGCCGGCCACGAGCGCCAGCACCGACGTGTTCTTGACCAGGTTGAGTGCCTGGTTACACAGCGGCGGCAGAATGATCTTGAACGTCTGGGGCAGCACGATGTACCAGTACGCCTGGGCACGGGTGAAGCCCTGGCTCTGGGCCGCCTCCATCTGACCGCGCGGAACCGCCTCGATACCGGTGCGGATGACCTCCGAGATGTAGGCCGCGTGATACAGGCCCACACCCAAAAAGCCCAGCACAAACGGTGCGATGCGCACCGGCTGGTCGGCGCCGGTTATGGCCTGCAAAAACTGTGGGCCGGCCATGTACATAAAGAGCACCTGCACGGGCAACGGGGTGTTCTGATAAAACTCCACGTACACGCGGCTAATACCACGCAGCACGCGCGAACGCGTGGTCGAGAACACGCCCAGCAGCGTGCCCAGCACCAGCGACAGCAACAGACCGGCAACAACCACCTGCAGCGTCACACCAAAGCCCTCCCAGAAGGGCCCCATGTTTTGGAATGTCGTCGACCAGCGGTCGGCGTCAAACAATCCTTCGAGCATTTGATTCCTTCCTACGCCGAGCGCCTATACAAGACCCCAGGTCTTGACCTCTTGGTCGAGCCAGCCATCGGCCAGGCGATCGCAAATCACCTGATCGACCACGGCCGAAAGGTCGCAGCCCTTCTTGGTCGCCACGCCGTAGCCCTGCTCGCCAAACTTGATCTCGGGCTGCAGCAGCTCGACGGTCTCGTTCATGTAGCCGGCCAACGTGGAGCGGTCCATGGCAAAGACGTCGATATTGCCGGCGTCGAGCGAACTCTTGATGATGGGGTAGCCGCTAAAGGCCCTAAACTCGGGCTTGCAGCTAAAGCCGTTGTCCTTGATCATCTGCTCGATCAGGCCCTGCGTGGTAGCACCCTGGCTCACGCCAATAACTTTGCCGTCCAGGTCCTCAATCGAGGTAAAGCCCGAACGCTTCTTGACCATGAGTCCCACGTAGTCGGTGCGGTACGGCGTCGAGAAATCCCAGCTCTTCTTGCGCTCGTCGGTGATGGTGTAGGTCGCCGCGACCACGTCGAGCTGGCCGTTATCGATCAGCGGGCCGCGCGTCTTGGGCGTTACGTCGGTAAACTCGACAAGCTCCTGGGCGCGGGCCTCTTTGTAGCTCACGCCAAAGACGGCAGCGGCGATCTGGTAGCACAAATCGACTTCCATGCCCTCAAAGCGACCCTTGGCGGTGTCGTAATAGCCGTAGCCGGGAACGTCTTTCTTAACGCCGGCATTCAGATGGCCGCGCGACTTGATGGCCGCAAGCTTGGATCCCTTGTCGGAACCCTCGCCGCTGGTGGAGTTGCCGCAACCGGTGAGCGCGGTCCCCGTCAGCGCAAGCATGCCGGCGCCAGCCAGCTGCAAAAAGTGACGGCGCGATACAGCCGCCCTCGTCATATCCGTCATGTCCATCACCGCGCCTAGTGCAGAATCTTGGACAGGAACTCGCGGCAGCGCGGGTTCTCGGGGTTATCGAAGAAGTGCTCGGGCGTGCCCTCCTCCAGAATGCGGCCGTCCTCCATAAAGATGACGCGGTCGGCCACCTGGCGCGCAAAGCCCATCTCATGCGTCACGCAGATCATGGTGATGTCCTCCTGCGCAAGCTCAATCATAACGTCCAGAACCTCCTGGACCATCTCGGGGTCGAGCGCCGAGGTCGGCTCGTCAAACAGGATGATGGGCTGCTTGGTACACAGGGCACGGGCGATGGCGATGCGCTGCTGCTGACCACCCGAGAGATTCTGCGGATACTCGCCGGCCTTATGCGCCATGCCGACGCGCTTGAGCGCGGCGATGGCGATCTCGGTCGCCTCCTCCTTGCTCTTCTTTTGCAGCTTGATGGGCGCGAGCGTCAGATTGCCGAGCACCGTCATGTTGGGATACAGGTTGAACTGCTGAAACACCATGGAGCTGTACTTGCGAGCCATCTCCAGGTGATTCTTTTTGGTGAGCGGCGTACCGTCGATGAAGACCTCGCCCGACGTGGGCTCCTCCAGATAATCGACGCAACGGATGAGCGTCGACTTACCCGAGCCGGAAGGCCCGATCATTACGAGCTTCTCGCCGCGCTTGACGGTGAGATTGATATCTTTGAGCACATGCAGGTCGCCAAAGTACTTGTTGAGATGCTTGATCTCGATCATGTCTGCCATGGATGTCCCTTCCCTGCGTTTACACGAGTTGAACTATTGTACGGAAAGAACCACGTTTCCGCAGCCCACACTACATCCCCGTAAAGAACCCGCAATCTTCCACCCACTCATTGGGCACTCATTGGGGACAGACTTAAATGAGTACCCAACGAGCGGGCACTCATTTAAGTCTGTCCCCAATGAGTGCCCTTCAGCTGCCATCAAAAAAGGGGCGCGACCACGTGGTCGGCGCTCCTCGCTATCAGCTATGTGTCGATCGGCCCTTAGGCAAGCTTGGCACCGACGATCTTTGCTGCTGCCGGCTTATCGAAGTTGCCGCCAGTGGCCTTGCCGAGTGCTCCCATGACCTGGCCCATCTGCTTCTTGGACGTGGCGCCCAGCTCGGCGATGACCTGCTCGATCAGAGCCTCAAGTTCCTCGCCCGAAACCTGTGCGGGCAGCAGGCTCTCCAGAATCTTGACCTGCTCGGTCAGGTTGTCGGTACGGTCCTGGTCGGTGCCGGCCTTGATGGACATCTCCAGCGTCTCGCTCGTCTGCTTGATGAGACGCTTGATCATGCTGTTGACGTCTTCCTCGGTCACGTCGCGGCGCTCGTTGACCTCGATATTCTTCACCTCGGCCTTAACCTGGCGAATGATGGACAGGCGAACCTTGTCCTTAGCCTTCATGGCGGCGATCATTTCCTTCTGCAGCTCTTCGTTGGTCATCTGCAAATCCTCCTCAATAGTGCGGGCGGCACTCACACGAGCGCCGCCCCATGATTACTCAGTCGTCGACGAATTGTCGGTCGAACTCTTGGTGACGCCCTTCAGGCTGACGTTGTACGGCACGTCCTTGGGCATGGGGTTGACGGTGATGTCGGCATCCTTCTTGTACTGCTCCAGCCACTCGCTGTACGCAGTGCTCTCTGCCTGCGTCTTCACCACGTTGGAGACATACTTCTTGATGTCCTTGGGCACCTGTTTAATGTCATCGACCTGGCTATCGACATGGAAGTAGTCGGTGCACTTGATGATGTGGTAACCATACGTCGACTCGACGACGTCGCTCACGTCGCCCTTGTTAAGGCCTTCGAGCGCCGCCTGATAGCTGTCGACGAAGGTGGTGAGCTTGTCCCAACCCACATCGCCCTTCTTATCCTTGGAGCCGGTATCGTCGGAGTACTGCTTCACGGCGTCTTCGAAGCTCAGCTCGCCGGAGTTAATCTTGTCCAGGCACTCCTGCGCCTTGGCCTTGGCGGCAGCCTTGTCCTCGTCGGATGCGTCGGAATCGACCTTGATCAGGATGTTCGACGAGCGGCGGGCATCGTTGTACTTCGACAGGTTCTCGTTGATGTAATCGACGATCTCGCTGTCCTTGGGCTTGCTGGTGGGCGCCACGGCTTCCTTGAGCTTTTGCTGCGCCAGGCTCTCCTTGAGCGAGCTCTTATAGGTGTCCTCGGTGTAGCCGTAAGTCTTAAGGGTCTTCTTAAAGGTCTTGGCGCCGCCCGCGCTCTTGCACGCGTCCTTCCAAGCCTTCTCGACTTCCTCATCCGACACCGTCACGCCGTTTTCCTTCTGCGCCTGCTGAAGCAGAATCTGCTGCGTGTAGGAATCGATGAGCTGCTTGCGGTACTTCTTGGGCGTAAGGTCGTTGTTGACCAGGTACTGCGCCCAATCCTTGTCCTTGGTATAACCATAGGACGTGCGCATGCTCATGATCTGCTTGGTCACGGTGTCCTCGGTGAGGTTGGTGCCGTTGATGGTGGCGGCAACACCGCCGGTCAGCTTGTAGCCCGAGGTGTCCTCGGTCTGCGACATAAGACCGGAGCACGCCATGGCCGAGACGGAAAGCAACATTGCCAGCACGCCGATAACCACCAGAACAATCTTGACGGTCTTGGACACGCGGGTCTTGCGCTGCTTCTTGCGAGAGCTGGAGGCGGCGCGAGCCTGCTGCTCGGGCGTCGGCTCGGGTGCGGGGTTCTTTTTCTTATTTGCCATAGTTGGCCTTTCGCATAACGAATCGAACAAACGCCATTGTGTCACAACGCAGCCCCCGCGGCACGCTTGGTGCATTGGGGACAGGTTAATCTGCACCATTTTGGTGCAAAGGGGACAGCTCTGGCAGCCGGCACCTTAGAAGTGACGGCGGATGGCGTCGACCATGCCCTGGGACGTGGTCTGGCCGAGCACGTCGGCTGCGGCATCGGCGTCCATAAAGATGTTCATGAGCGCCTGCAGGGCCTCGACCTGGCCGCCCGGCTCGGCGATGCCCAGATTGATGACGATCTGCGCCGGCACCGGAGCGCCCATGCCAGCCATAGCGTTAAATGTCACGGGCGCGGCGGGCTTCACCACCGCGATATAGGGCTTGGCCACAAACCCCGGATCGGTATGCGGAATGGCAATGTTTGCCGCCGGCATGGCAAGACCCGTGGGATAGGCATCCTCGCGCGTGCGAACGGCGTCGAACCAACCGTCGGCAATGTAGCCACGCGGTACAAGCTCGCCCTCAAGCCGCGCGAACACCTCATCCGGCGTCGCACACTCCCAATCAAAAAACACCAGCTCAGGCGCAAACAGCGCTTCGTTATCCGCCATGCGCTCGCCTCTCTCACCTAGTCATTCAAGAACGTCCCCGATGACTACCCAAAACAAAAGGTGGCCACGCGCGCCTTGGCGCCAATGACCACCCTGACCACTCAACTAAATTGTACTGTGCGCCGCTAGCCGCGGGGCGCATCAATTGCGACCTTGCCGCTCTCCAGCACGTGGACGCGGCCGTCGGCGAGCATTTGCACGACCTCGGGATACAGCACGTGCTCAATCGCGTGGATGTGCTCCTCGAGCGTGTCGACATCCCAGCCCTCCTCGACAGCCAGCGCACGCTGGGCGATGATGGGACCGTTGTCGTAGACCTCGTTGGCAAAATGCACGGTCACGCCAGTTACCTTGACGCCGCGCACAAAGGCATCGTCAATCGCATGCGCACCGGTAAAGCTCGGCAGCAGCGCCGGATGCAAGTTGACCACGCGGTTGGGAAACGCCGCCAGCAGCGGTGTATGCACCATGCGCATGTAGCCGGCCATGACCACATACTCGCAGCCGCGCTCGAGCAGCTCGTGCGCGATGATCTCGTCGGCGGCGATGGGGTCGGCATAGACATCCTTGGACAGCGTAAGCGTCTGGATGCCCGCACGCTCTGCACGTTGCAGACCCTTGGCCGAAGGACGGCTCGACACCACAAGCTCAATAGAAGCGTTGAGCTTGCCGGCGGCAATCAGATCGATCAGCGCTTGCAGGTTGGTACCCGAACCGCTGATGAGCACACCGATCTTGAGCGGCTCAGCCGTATCGGTGCCAGTCGGACGGGTATAGGGCACAAAGTCCAGGCCCTCGGCAGTAGCCATCTGCTCGTTAGCGCTCATCGGAGTACACGACCTTACCGGAACCCTCGACGCACTCGCCCACGCGGAACGGCTTCTCGCCCAGCGCGACCAGTGCCTCGGTCACGGCGGCCTCGTCCTCGGGGGCGACGATCAGACACAGGCCGACGCCCATGTTGAAGGTCTTGCATGCCTCGTTGGGCGCAAGCTCGGCCTGGCGCGACACGTAGGTGATGACGGGCGGAACGTCCCAACCCATCTCGGCACCGTTGCGGGTGACCACGGCGTCGACGTCATCGGCGAGCGCACGGTTGAGGTTCTCGGTAATACCGCCGCCAGTGATGTGGGCGATGGCGTGCACGTTGGCGCCGCCGCGCAGCAGCTCCAGGATCGGCTTGACGTAGATGCGCGTGGGGGCCAACAGAGCGTCTGCCAGCGATGCACCGCCGAGCTCCTCGAGCGGACGGCTCAGCTCCTCGGCCTTAGCGACGGCCTCGGGCGTGCCCGGCTTAACGCCGTCGACGCCAATGACCTTACGCACGAGCGAGTAGCCGTTGGAGTGCACGCCGGTGGAAGGCAGGCCCAGGATTACGTCGCCGGGGCGGACGTTTGCGGGGTCGAGCATCTTGGGACGGTCGACGACGCCCACGGTAAAGCCGGCGAGATCGTAGTCGGCGGGAGCCATGACGCCCGGGTGCTCGGCCATCTCGCCGCCCACGAGCGCACAGCCCGCGAGCTTGCAGCCGTCGGCCACGCCCTTGATGATCTTTGCCATGTGCTCGGCCTCAATGTGGCCGATGGCAACGTAGTCCAGGAAGAACAGCGGCTCGGCGCCCGAAGCCAGAATATCGTTGACGCACATAGCGACCAGGTCCTGGCCAACCGTCTCGTGACGGTCCATGATCTGGGCGAGCACGAGCTTGGTGCCCACGCCGTCGGTACCGCTAATCAGGATCGGGTCTTCCATATCCTTGAGCGCGGCGGCCGAGAACAGGCCGCCAAAGCCGCCGATGCCACCGATAACCTCGGAACGGTTAGTGTCCTTGACCATCTGCTTAATCGCGTCGACGGCGCGACCGCCCTCGGCGGTGTCGACGCCGGCGTCCTCGTACGTCACATGCTTGCTGTCGCTCATCTGAGCCTTCCTCTCCCACTACCGTGGCGCCGCACGGGCGCCAAACGGTGCTCATAGTTGCGTTCATTTCGGCGCGCGCCATAACAGCACGCGCCGTCATATCAACAAAACAGCAGGTAAAACCTACCAAAATAAACCTGTCCCCATATGGCAGGTTTTATGCCTCGCCGTGCTCCTCTTCCCAGCTGCGGTCGTCGTATTTCTCGATCACGGCGTCGTCGTCAAAGTGCAGCGGCTTGTCCAGGTTGCGGGGCTTAAAGCCCTCCATAAACTTGTCGCGGCCAAAGCTCTCGGGAATCGCCACGGGGTAGCGGCCGGTAAAGCACGCATCGCAGTAACCGCCCTTGGGCATGACCTTAAGCAGGCCCTCGACCGAAAGGAAGGCCAGCGAATCGGCGCCGATATACTCGCAAATCTCGTCGACCGTCTTGTTGGCGCTGATAAGCTGCGACTGCACGTCGGTATCGATACCGTAGAAGCACGGCCAGATGACCTCGGGCGAGTTGATGCGGATATGAATCTCCTTGGCGCCGGCGTTGCGCAGCATCTTGACGAGCTGCACCATGGTGGTGCCGCGCACGATGGAGTCGTCGATGACGACCAGGCGCTTGCCCTCGATGTTGTCGCGCAGCGGGTTGAGCTTCATGCGCACGCCCATGGCGCGCAACTCCTGCGTAGGCTCGATAAACGTACGGCCCACGTAGCGGTTCTTGATAAGGCCCTCGCCAAAGGGAATACCGCTCTCGTGCGAATACCCCTCCGCAGGCGGCAGGCCGGAGTCGGGCACGCCGATGACCAGGTCGGCCTCGACAGGCTCCTCATGTGCCAGCTGACGACCCATGTCGTAACGGCAGGCATAGACGCTCTTGCCGTTCATGATGGAGTCGGGGCGGGCAAAGTAGACCTGCTCAAAGATGCAGTTGGCGGGCTCTTCGGCTGCAGGCACGCCCTGCTCGGATACCAGGCCCTCGGCGCTGATGCGCAAGATCTCGCCGGGACGGACGTCACGGACGTACTCGGCACCCACGATGTCGAGTGCGCAGGTCTCGGAAGCAACGACCCAGCCGCCGGCGCGCGTGACACGGACGGCGGAGTCGACCGTCGCGGCGCCGTCCTGCGACGGCAGCTGCGAAACGGCTGCGGCATCGGCCTGGTCCAGACCCTCGTCCACCAGCTTGCCCAGCACGAGCGGGCGAATGCCGTGTGGATCGCGGAATGCGTAGAGCGCCTGCTCGTTGATGAGCGTCATGGCGTAGCCGCCGCGCACGAGCTCCATGGTCTTGCGAATACCCTCGCGCAGGTGGCCCGTACGCTGGGTAAAGTAGCCGATAAGCTTGGTCGCGACCTCGGAATCCGAATTGGAGAGGAACGGCACGCCCAGCTCGATCAGCTGACGGCGCAGCTCGTCGGTGTTGACGAGGGTGCCGTTGTGCGCGAGCGCGATAATGACGCTATTGATGGTAGAGAGGTGCGGCTGAGAGGCTTCCCAGCTCTTGGCGCCGGCAGTGCCGTAGCGCACATGACCCACGGCCAGCTGGCCGGAGAGCGTCGACAGGTCGGCGTTGGAGAACACGCGGTCGAGCAGGCCCAGATCTTTGCGGACCATAACCGTGCCGCCGTCACCCACGGCGATTCCAGCCGATTCCTGGCCACGGTGCTGCAGCGCACGCAGGCCAAAGTACGTCAGTCGAGCCACGTCGCGATCGGGCGCCCATACGCCGAAAATGCCACATTCCTCATGCAGCTGGTCGGAGTCCGGATCATACGTCGACATGGTGTTCACCTGTCCCGCGGCACGCTCGGCCGCGCGGATGGTTTCTTGAGACATGGTATCCCCTCAGAGCCTCGTATTTTTGGCGTTACCCGCCTTATTATACGCACGGCGCGACGTGCTCCCCAGCGCATGAGCAGCGCTTTTTAAAAGCCCACCGAGCTAATAATCAGTTTTGTTGCCAAACATTTTATCGGTCTGTCCAGTGTAAGTGCCCGCGCCCCCAGATGGCCGCCGCGTCCGCCGTTGGGGATTACAAAGTTGCAATTGGGACGTTCGCCCTGTCTTTTGGCAGGTCGGCGGCGTATCCTTATAACCTACAACAAAGCGAGAAAGGTTCTGTATGGATCGAAACGAACTCGACCCCAGCGTCCCCAGCGCCACAGAGGTCAAGAAGATTCCCCTCATCATTAAGGTGTACGCCGTCCTGTGCATCCTTTCCGGCGTGGGCACGCTCCCGTCGGTCGCTGCCTTTATGTGGCAGGTCATCACGGCACTTGTTAACGGCAACGCCACCGAAAAGCTCGGCGACAACACGCTCGTCGCAGTCGGCCTTATCGTCGCCGGCATCATGCTCTCTGCGGCAAGTGCCGTCATCTTAATCATCTTTGGCCTGGACCTTATCAAAAACCAGCGCCGCAACGCCGCCCGCCTGTCCTACATCCTTATTGCATTCACCGTCGTCGAGCTTTTGGTCGACGTGATGCTCCAGGGCATCGGGCCCTTCCTGCTGCGTCCCGCGGTCCAGCTCGGCATCCTTGTTGCACTTTCGGCAACCGTCGACCCCACGCTGCGTCAGGAGCGCGAACTGCAGCGCCGCCTGCAGGAGATGCTCGACCGCGACGCCGCCGCCGAGGGCATGCTCGGCCGCGATGAAACCGGCGAGGGCTACATCAAGCTCAACTACTTCAACCTGTTCTGGGTGTTCTTTGTCTGCTGCATACTCGGCCTGATCGCCGAGGACATCTGGCACATGACGGTCGACGACCCGGGCGTCTATCAGAACCGCGCCGGCATGCTGTTTGGCCCCTTCAGCCCCATCTACGGATTTGGCGCCGTGCTCATGACCATGGTGCTTAACCGCTTCTACAAAAAGAACCCCATCATCATTTTCCTGGTGAGCGCCCTGCTCGGCGCCAGCTTTGAGGTGTTCGTGGGCTGGTTTATGCAGACCGCGTTTGGCGTGGTCTCGTGGAGCTACTCGCACATAACGCTGTTCGGTTTGCCCGATCCGCTCGTGGTCCTCACGGGCGGACGCACCTGCACGGGCTTCGCCTGCCTGTGGGGCCTGGGCGGCCTCATCTGGATCAAGCTGCTGCTGCCGAGGCTGCTTAAGCTTATCAACAAGATCCCCTGGAAGAGCCGCTACTCGGCCACCGTCATCTTTACCGTTATCATGCTGGTCGACGGCGTCATGACGCTGCAGTCGCTCGACTACTGGTACCAGCGCGTTAACGGCACGGAGCCGGACATTCCCGTCGCACAGTTCTACGGAGAGCACTTCGATAACGAGTACATGGAAAACCGCTTCCAGAGCATGACCATGAGCCCCAAGGATGCGACGCGCGTGTAGCGCCCACCGCGCCCAAAACGCAAAATGCCCGCCGGTATCACATGTACCGGTGGGCATTTTTATAAACGATCCTTCTATCGACGCAATCCTCTATGCCTCGCGCTCGACCTCACTCACGCATTCGTTCTTGATGGTGCCAACGAGCGCCTGCAGTGCATCGACCACGTGTGGGCGAATGTCCCCGCCGATAAGCACGAGCATGATGTCGTCACCTACGGTAAGCTCGCCGCTTGCCAGCCACACGCGCACATAGCCGATACCCGGCATCGCGCGCGTGGCCTCGATAGCAGACCGTACCTTTTCGGCGTCGTAGTCAAAGACCATGCCGCCCACCCTGTGGCCTGGCGCCACGCCATCGGTCTCGACTCCGCGCACCTCGGCCTTGGGCGTCGCGCGCACCACACCGTTATGCGTCAGATACATCCCACAGCCTGCCGCCGAAGCATCGGCCTTGGCCTCGCGCAGCCAAGCATCAATCGAAGGCATCAATTTGCCACTCTCGAGCATCATTTCTCCCTTACCGTCGTCGAGTAGCCAATTTGGGACGGGGCCTTTTTAGCTACTCTCGAACAACTTATTCCTCGACCGGCGTGAGCACCATGACGGCGCGTGTGTTGCTCAGCGACAGCGAACGACAGGTCACGAGCGTTACAACCTTGGTTGCCGAAGCGGCACGATCGGTGGCATCACTCGCCACGGCAGAGGCACCGTCGAACATCTCGGACAGGTAGTTCTTGAGCCCGTCATCGCCCTCAAAATTGGGCGTGCGCGCCTTGGCATACGTGTCCTCGACAACTTTGGTCGCCAGTGGTCGCAGCTTATACGTAGCATCCCGTGTGATGTAATACACAAACTCGATGCTATCGAACGTCGCCTGATCAGTGGTGTCCGAAATCACGTTGAACATCGACCCATCGTTCATATGGTGGCCGTAGATCGTGGTCTGCTGGTCGACCATTCCCGGCGCGGTGTCATCGCTATCCAGGAAAATAGCACCGGACGCGTTAGCCGTTCCGTCGAACAGCGTGTTGAGGTATTTGGAGTTGTTGTTGGTCTGCACCACGGGATAGTTGATGTTGGTTCCCGGCACGTAAATCCAACCCACAATCTCGGGGTTCGTCTGAGCAAGCGCATCAAAGTCGATAATCGGCACGCCGCTGGCGTCCTTATCGCTTACATATTGCTTCTCGATTTTCTGATACGAATCGCTCGCCTGCTTATAGCCAATCTGGGCATTAATAAAAATAGCGGCGGCGGCGACAATCAGACCGATACCGATGATGATGAGCAGAATGGGAATAATGGAGCGGCGCTTTTTGCGCGGCGGCTCGGTGCAATCCGACGGCGCGGCATGCGATGAAGACCGGGGCGGCTTCTTAGCGGAGCTATAAGACGAAGGGCGATAAGCAGCAGGCGTATCCTGACGGCGATGGGACGTCGGCGTTACGGAACGCGGCGCGCGCGGCTGCTGAGGAGAGGATGTCCGACCCTGCTGTGCCGCATGGGCAGCACCCGGCTTCGACGGATCGGGAATCTGAGAAGCCTTGAATCGTTTTCCCTGATAATCGGACATGGCTCTCCTTATACTGCGGTGAAACGGCGGAACGCCTAGGCGTCGGCCATCTCCTGCTTCATTTTCTCGATAACCTTGCGGTACTCGGGGTCGCATGCGCCCAGAATCTGCGTGGCGTAAATGGCAGCGTTCTTGGCACCGTTGATGGCCACACAGGCAACGGGCACGCCCGAAGGCATCTGCACCATCGACAGCAGCGAGTCCATACCACCCAGATCGCTCGTCTTCATAGGCACGCCGATGACCGGCAGCGGCGTAAAGGCCGCCACGACACCGCCCAGGTGAGCAGCCTTGCCGGCAGCAGCGATAATCACCTTGATGCCGCGGTCAGCAGCAGTCGAGGCCCACTCATGGACCTTCGCCGGCGTACGGTGCGCGCTTGCAATCACGAGCTCATAGGGCACGCCCAGTGCCTCGAGCTCGGCGGTGCAGCCCTCCATAACGCCCAGATCGGACTTGGAGCCCATGATGATCCCGACAACCGGCTTCTGATCTGCCATAAACAAAGACCTCCTGTTGAGAGCGGTGACGCAGCGAATCCGCGACCCTTAACTGCAAATAATTCAAGTATAGCCGCCGATGCTGATGTGTTCGGCGGGAGACGGAACGCTTTGCGAGATTAAGGCCGAAGGGTCGGAGCTTTCCGCCCACATTCAAAAAGCGTGCCCACCGTCCTTGGGTGGGACGGCGGGCACGCTTGCTTAGCTGTTGCTGGGGCTACTTAGCCTTGCTGCGACGATGGAAGAAAGCGCCGATCGCGGCGATGATGGCGCCAAGACCACCGACGGTCGCGACGGTCGCCGCCGTCTGGTCTCCGGTATTGGGAATCGCCGAACCGTTCTTCTTGCTGCCCTGGGCCTTGTCGCCTGCGGGCTTGCCCGCCTGGTTGCCGCCGTTCGAGCCATTGCCGGAACCCTGGTTGCCCGAGCCGCCCTGATTGCCGGAATCGGCATCCTTGAGGCTCTCAATAGCCAGCTTGAGCTGGTCATAGGCCGCCTGGAGCTGGGTGTCGGAAGCATCCTCATCACCCAAGACGTCCTCGGCGTAGGTAATGGCATCCGTCAGGGCCTTGACAGACTCGGCCGTCTTGCCCCTAGTGTCAGTCTCCTTCGCCTGCTTGACCAGGGCCTTGAGCTGCTTCTTAGTCGGTTTCTCGACCGGGGCCACCGGGGTCTTCTCGAGCGCGCCGCGGGCGCTCTCGAGCGCCCTGAGCGCCTGGTCGACCTCGTCCTGCGTGGCTTTCTCGTCGCTCAAGATGGCGCGGGCGCTCGCCAGGGCGTTCTCGAGCGCCGTCCAGGAGGCCTCGGTGTAGTCACCGGCCTTGAGGTCGCCGGCAGCAATCTCGGCATCAACCTTTTCGATCGCGGTAGCGAGATCATCCTTCGCCACCGGATCGGGGACGGCCGTACCGTAGAACTTGAGCTCCGCCACGCTACAGTAGGCGTCGACGTCGCCACCGCCGGCGTGAATCACCTTGACGGTCACGTAGCGACCGCGCGCGGCGCCAAAGCTCATCTGTTTCCAGTCGCCACGGTCGGTGAGTACGTGGCCGTCGTTGTCGAAGGCGAACGTACCCATCGACACGGCGGTGCCCATCTCATAGCCGTCGGCAGTGTCGGAGACCAGTATCTCGGCCTCGAAGATATCGCCGTTAGTGCCGCCGTCCTGGCGCGGCAGGAATGTAACGTCGGTGAGATCGTAGTCGCGGCCCAGGTCGACACTCAGATACTGGGGCATACCGGTCCCATGGGCCCAGTCGCTGTGCCAAAGCGTCCGCTCGTCGCCGTCGAGAGCGTTGACGGCGTTGCTGCCCTCGTAGTCGGCCTCACTCGAGAAGCGGGCCACCTTGACGTTCTTGCGGTTCTCGGGCGTGTTGATGAGGATCTTCTCATCGACAGGGCGCATCTTGAGGCCGTCGATTGCCTTCTCAATCTTGGCTGTGGCGTCTGCGACATCCTTCTTGCTATAGCTGCCTTGGCCGCCGTCGAGGAGCTTCCGAGCCGCCTCGACCGCAGTGGTGAGAGCTGCATAGGAATCCTTAGTGTAGACGGACTCGCTGTAGCCCGCGGCCTTGGAAAGCGCTGCCACGAGCGCAGAGGTATCGACACCAGCCTTGACCTCGACCTCATAGGATGCGGTCTTGGAGGGGTCGAGTACCGACGCCACCGTGATCTTTGCCTTGCCGGCCTTGTTGGCACGCAGGTAGTAGCTCACGCTATCGCCAGCCTGAACAGCGGAGACGCTTACCACAGAGGGGTCGGAGCTCTCGACCGTCACATAGGGGTAGCCGGCGCTCTCAGGCGTGGCCTTGGCGTCGACGAGCGTAACGTCGCCTTCAAAGAACTCGGTCTGGTTCTTGCCTAGCTCGACACCCTCGATGGCCTCGACACCCTGCGTGTAGTTGAAGTTGACCTCACGCAGTGTGAGCATCTGGCCACCCGATGCCTCAAGCGGCGTGACCTCGACCTTGGTCGCCTTCTTGCCCTTGTTCTCGGCAGAGAGGCCAAAGGCGTAGCGAGCCCGGAAGGAATCGTACTCCCCGCCCGCGAACTCTTGGGTCGAGCCATCCTCGAACGTCACGACAGCCTTGATCTTCTGCACGGTTCCGTTGCCACCGTTGCGGTTAACGACCTCGACACTATCGAGTTTCGACGGCGTCTTAAATGCGAATGTCATCGTGGTGGGAAGCTTCACGTAACTCGGAAGCTTACCCTCGCTGCCCCAGTTGGGCTCCCAGTCCCATAGGAACTCAAAGCCGTTGTCGCCCTCGTTATTATCGAACAGCGCGTTATAGCTCTTCTGCTGGATAAGTTTCTCGACGTTGGTCCCGTCGTCGGTCGTGAGCTCATCGTTGGTCATCGTGATGTTGAAGGCATCCTGACCGTACTCGGCGACCGTTGGCTGAGGAACATCCGGCATCGTCACCGTGCCGTCGCTCGCAAACTCAAGTGCGTCGCATGCCGGACCGATGAGCCAAGATGTCGAGGGCAGTTCGACCTTGCCGGCGGTCTTGGCCTTGAGCTTGAAACTCGCCACCGCGCCGGTACCGTTGTAGAGCTTGCCATCGCCGCGGTTGGCAAAGGCGAGATTGATAGTCTGCGTTCCGTCCACGAACTGGACCTTCTCGCGAGACAGATTCTCCATGCCGGCAGTCGAGCCGTCCTGCGCGATGCTCTCGGACACAAACTCGAACTGGTCGCTCTTGAAGTTGACGAGAGCGCCCAGGGCGTTGACGTTCTTGGCGTCGGCCGCATAGACATCAACGGTGATCTCATCACCGGCCTCGACCTCGGTCTTGCTCGGAATCACCGCGAGCGAACCGGCGACCTTGCCCTTTTGTTTAGTGCCGCCGTCAAGACCCGCCATGGTGAACGAGTAATCGTAGACGTCGTAAACGCCGTTATCGTTGAGGTCGGCGAAGTGGTCGCGGATCTGCGAACCGAACGTCGGGGTATCGGGCTCGCGGTTCTCGAGGCCCAGATAGTTCTTCATGTTGGAGTAGTCTCCGTCGGAGATCGTGGCCTTGTTGAGGTTGGAGCCCACGGCGAAGCCATCCGTGCCGTCGGTCTTGTAGATGGCAATCTCGGACGCGGAGAAGAAATTGCCGACCGAGGCGAGCGGTGTCATGCGCACGTAACGGGCGGCCACGGTGCCGTCAAACGCTACCGTCTTACAATCAGCGGAACGTGCCCAATCGACCTCCTGGCTCGTCCAGTGGACGCCATCGAGACTCGTCTCAACACGCATCTTGGTCACAGTGCCGTTGCCGGCGTCATCGCGCGGATAGTACTCGAGCTTATCGAGCTTGTAAGCGCGTCCATAGTCAACGGTAAGCGCCTTGCCCAGATCGTTGCCACCGGAGTGGAAACCGCCGTCGCCCGACTGGAACTCATGGTCGAAGGCAAGCTCGGCCTTATGGCTGCCGTAAAGTGAGCCCTCCCAGGTGATTTCCTCGGCGTCGGGGACGTTCCGCCACGGATCGAGTGCGGAGTTCGCCTCGAGCACATCGCTCCAGGCGGAGTAACCCTCGGCGTTGCGCGAACGAATCTGGTAGGTGTGCTTGCTATTGTAGGCGAGGTCGGTGTGCGTGAACTCGGCCGCATCACCCACGGCAAACACAGTGCCGTCGACCTTAAGGTCGTAGGAGGTAGCACCATCGACCTTTCCCCAGGTGAGCTTTATGCTCGTTGGGGTCGTGACGTCCTCGGGGGCAGCAAGGTTCGTGGGTGCGGAGAGGTTCTCGTTGAGGCGATCGGCTGTGAGCGTGGCGTCGGCATTCACGAAACCGCCCAGCTCAAGCGTCTGCGCCGCTGCAGCAACATCGGTCTTCGCGAACTTGACGTAGACCTTGGGGTTCGTGGTGATCTTGGTGTTGTTAAAGCTCTCGCCCTGCTCGGCCTCGGTGCCGTCCGCATCGCTGCCGTAGTGGTTGAGGTTGGGGGTCTCGCTGTAGAAGTAGACCGCCTGGCCGGCCTCGGGGGTCGCGGCGTCAAAGGTCTCCTGCGAGTCGACCTCAACCACGTTGAGTGCGGATCCGCCGTTCTTGGCGACAACGCTCGTGGGCTTGGCGGACACATTGGCCACGAAGGTCGTGGTGCGGTTGGAGTCGTAGCCGTTGTAGCCGCCCTTCGAGGCCTCGGCGGTAAAGGTCGCGGTGCCGCCTGCGGCCTTGGAGCTGTAGACGGTGCTCACATGCTCACCGTAGGAGATATTGTCGATCGTGCCGTAGGAATCGTCCTCAGTCGTGTTGTTTTCGATGGAGGAGCCGTCGTCCTCGTACTGCGTAAAGGTGCCGTCGCCCTCGGTGGCGAAGAACTCGACGATACGCTGACTGCGGTCGGTACCCTTGGTGTTGGTGTCGCTCACTGCCTCGGGGTTGTTGTTCTCGGCGTACATCGGCACGATAGCGTTGGCCTTCACAAACAGCGGCAGCTTCCAAAGCGGAGCCTCGTAGTTGTTGAGAACCTGGCCGCCGCGATACTGCTTACCCGAGAAGTAATCGATCCAGATGGTGGGATTCTCGTCGGTGCCGTAGTTGGGGAGGTAAATCCCATTGCGAATGTCGTTGCCGTTCTCGTCTGCCTGGGTATCCTGATACACCGGTGCCACTAGGAAGTTCTCACCGAACATATACTGGTACTGCGTCGAAGTGCTTGCGGCGTACTCGGAGTTGTCGGAAAGCAGCATGGCGCGGATCATGGGCAGGCCGGCATCGCCGTTACCCGTGTCGATGTTGGCCGCCGAGGCCGCGCTCGTGTAGATATAGGGCATGAGCTGCGCCTTGAGCTTGAGGTAGAAGCGCGAGATGCCTGTGTAGGGATCGCCGTGCGTCATGGGCGATTTACGGTAGGTGCCCCAACCGTCCATGTCAAGCATAGAGGGCGTGAACGTCTTCCACTGGTAGTCACGCGCAGAGATGATGGGGTCGCCGCCAAAGATGCCATCCATGTCGGAGCCGATGTTGGGGTTGCCCGAAAGACTCTGACCGATATACGTGGGGATATGGAAGCGAATGTACTCCCAGTTACCGCCATACTGGTCGCCGGTCCAAATGCCACCAAAGCGCTGCGTGCCGGCCCAACCATCGAGCGTGATGATGTTGGGGCGCTTGTTAGCGCCGGTCGTCACCGTGTCATAAGCTGTCTTGATGCCATTAAGACCAAAGGAGTAGCCAGATCCAACCCAGGCAACGTCGGTCTTAAGGGTAGTGATGCCTCCCGTCTTGACCTCGGCGTCGAAGTCGCGGAGCAGATGCCACGGGGTCTCAGGGTTGCTGTCGGGCTCAAGGTTGGACTGGGTCCACAAGCCCGTGCTCACACCCTTGGAGTTGGCATACTCGGTGAACTTCTTAAGGTTGTCGACATTGGCACGCACAGCGTTAAGACGGTCGGCCGAGCTCGCTCCGTCGGAGTTGACGCCGCCGGTCTTGTAGTAACCGTTCTGGCCATAGCCGGCGCCGTAACCGTCGTTCGGCAGGAACCAGCCGAGCGGCATGTCGTTGTCCTCGTAGTCATCGATAACCTGACGAGCAGAGAACTGGCGGTCGAAATCGGTCGCTTTCATGTTCTCGGTATCAACCGTAGGGCCCTCACCGTTGAGCGTCTCGGCCGCAAGTGTGCCGTCGAGCTTGTAGCCCGTCGACATGCCAGACTCGTACTTAACGTCGCCCTTCTCGCTCGAGGACTTGCTGCCCTTGGTCTCCCACTTCTTTTGACCCGAGGTCGTTGACCAGCCATCACGGTTATAGGCATTAAGATGACCAAGGTAGAACCCGTACTCGGGCAGCAGTACCGGGTTACCGGTCACCTTGTAGTAGTCCTGCAGCATCTCAGTTGCCACGTTCGAAGCTCCCTCGTTGGTCGCCACGAAGTAGTAGGCATCAAACTCATTCTCGCTGTGCAAAGTCGTGACCGTCGATGAGTCCGTGGAACCGAAGTCGTAGGAACCCTCTGCAAACGTGTTTCGGAGCACGCCGTAGCCGTCACTCGTCCAATAAAACGGGTTGGGCGAGGCAACGCCGCCATCGGTCCAGTTGTTCGTGTTGGAGATGGCGATGGTCTGGTTGGTGTGCAGGAAGCGTCCGTTCTGGGTGCCGCCGCCAAAGAAGTTCTCGGACTTCTCCTTGGCGAGCGTCTGGACGGTACCCTTCTTATCAAGGTCGAGGGACGCGGACTCGGAAACCACGACACGGTCGCCTGACTTGATACTCATCTTGCCAGTCGCCTTGTCCAGGATCACGGTCGCCTTTCCGCCGGTGATCTCGATAGTGTCGCCCTTGTCGGCAACCGTCGCACTCGGCTTGCTGTAGGTGTCCGAGGTATCGGGCTGAGCCTGGATCTTAGCCGTGTGGGACTTACTGCGCGGCGTGGCGTACTCGGAAAACTCACCCTTGGGGTCGACGTTATAACGGAAAATACCGTCCTCGAGGAACGTAATACGGCCCTTGATGCCGTCAGCGAAATCGATGTCGACGACATTCGAGGCAGACTGGGACACGGTCGCCGAGTCGACGCCCTTGAGTGGCGTGGCAATCGCCTGCTGGGGATTGGCAAACACGAGCGTCGCTGCAGTGGCAACGAGGACCGCGCTTCCCTTCACCCACCGTTTCGTAAAAATGGAATTCCTGCGCATCTGGTCTCCTTTCTTCCGACATGCTGAGGTGCCGAGGACGCCCCCCCCCCCGGCAGCATGGGAAAACGTATCAAACGGAGATGTTCGGTACATTCCGCACAATGGGGGCCACCCGTTACCAAGGGGCCAACTGGTAGTAACCAGATAGCCACCTACTAGGTCATATCAACATATGGGAGCACTTGCGCACCCAAGTTCGGAATTCTCCCAGCGGCAGCAAAATAAGCGTCAACGGCAAGGTGGGCTTAATAAGCCATACCAATTGGTTCTTCAGTCAAATACCAATCTAGCAAAAATGTACTGTTTATCTGGTATTACACAGACCATACCTTTCCCTCGGGAACTGGGCTTCGCGAAGTTTCCCGAGGGAAAGGCTCAGCCGCCATCCTGCAACCTACCGGGGATTGCCATGACGTACGTTGGCTGATTTGGTTTGGAATGAGATGTTGACGGTGGCTGATGGGCACAACTGTCCCGGGTGCATTTCAAGATGCACCTAAATGTCTGTCTTTATCCTTATAGATTGTCCAGGTAGTCGTCGGCATCATAGGTAAGGCTGTAAGCTTTATTCAGGATGCGCACGAGCTCCTGGGCATCGTGCTCGCCGAGCGCTGAGAGTTGTTTCGAGAGCGATGCCACACTCTCGGCATTTTTTTTCGCCGCGAAATCACGGCCTTCCTCGGTAATGCTCACCAGCACACGCCGACGATCGTTTGGATCAGTCCTGCGCTGAACGTAACCCTTACTCTCGAGTGAATCCAAGATATGCGACATGCGCGCACGGGAGAATTTCAGCTTCTTGGCAATCTCGGAGGGAATGACATCACCGTCAATACCCGATAGATACTGTAAAACCGGTGCCTCGCCCACACTGGCGCCGCCGGCAGCACTCAAGGATCCCTTGGCAAGGGAACGTGAGTACACAATCAGTTTTCGAGCGACGTCATCGTAATCCACTGGGGATATTGTCCTTTGCAACTCTAGAAGGGCCATAAAACCGTCATTTGCCGTACATTGGTTAACATTCGCAACAATTATTTATGATACCCCAACGCGGAAGTCTATTGCTCGTCCTTCTTGCGTCGCATAAGCTCCTCAACGTCGACACCAGCGGCCTCGAGCATGCGCTCGACATTCTTTTTGGCGTTGGTCGTGCCGACCTTAAGCACGATCGAAAGCGGAGTGCCCACCACCAGGCACACGATGCCCACGGGGACACCCCAGCCGGGGCCGCCCTGCATACCCCACATCCCCATCAAAAAGCCAATCGCCACGAGCGAATAGCCCAGGCGCAGCCAAACATTGAGCCGCTGAATAGCATCGGTCTGCATCTTTGCCTCGCGAATCAAGTCGTCGCGCGAAAGGTCGTGTCCATGTTTCTCGTGCATATGGTCCTCCTCGTGCAAAGTGTGCATCATGCGCAAGTGCATCGTTTGTCGAATACGTCATCTTTCAAGAGCAATATAGCGGGTGTCGTGTAGGCGATGGAGGTCGCTGGCCATATTGCCCTTGAAGGGCGGCGCAAAATCAGAAGGCCGTGCGGTTGAGGCCGCACGGCCTTACAGGGGGCCAGGGGATGATGACTAGTAGCTCAGTGCCGGGTCGAAGAAGCCAATGAGAACGCCCACAAATGCGATCACAACGAGGATCAGCATCATAACGATGGGGTTGACCTTCTTCTTGGTCATCATGTACCAGCAGAAGATGATGAAGATCATCGGCAGCAGGTGCGGATAGATGCCATCGAGCGTGTCCTGGAACTTACCGCCACCGGGCAGCACCAGGTTGGGGCTGCAGGTGATGGAGACCCAGGTAGCACCGACTGCACCGATGACCATGGTACCGACCATCACGATGGAATCACGCAGAGCCTTGGCCTTGGGGCCGACGAGGGCCTCGACCGCCTTGCCGCCGAGCTCATAGCCCTGCTTGTAGGCAAAGCGCATGCCAAGGAACATGAGCAGGTTCCACACGACAATATAGAAGATGGCGCCGAGCGGGGAGCCGCCGGTCGAGAGACCGAGGGCAATACCGAGCAGGATCGGGATCAGGGTACCGACGATCAGCGAGTCGCCAAGGCCGGCGAGCGGGCCCATGAGGCCGGCGCGGATGCCGTTGATGGCGTCGTCGTCGATGGCCTCGCCGTTTGCGCGAGCCTCCTCGAGGCCGGCGGTGACGCCGACAATCATGGTGCCGATCTGCGGCTCGGTGTTGAAGAACGCGGAGTAGGTCTGGAGGGCCTGCTTCTGCTCCTCGGGCGTGTCGTAGAGCTCCTCGACAATCGGAAGCATGGCGCACAGGTAACCGAAGGTCTGCATGTGCTCCTGCGAGAAGCAGGTCAGGTTGCCATAGGACCAGTTACGGAACGACTTGGCAAGCGTTTTCTTAGAGAGCTTTTTCTTCTCTGCCATTAGATGTCCTCCTCTTCCTCATCATCTGAGCCCGAGGCGATAGCTGCCTTGGGAGCGTTTGCGAGGTCGATCTTGAGCGAAGCGATCTCATAGTTGATCAGGGCGAAGAAGCAGCCGATGCCGGCAGCGGCGATCAGGTTGCAGCCCATAACAGCGGACAGGGTGAAGCCGAAGAAGAACGTCAGGAAGTCCGTGGGCTTAGAGATGACCTGCTTGAGCAGGATGGCGATACCGACGGTAGGCAGCAGCGAGCCGACGGTAAACAGCGTCTTCATCGCGATGCCGTCCATGGGCATGTAGGTCTTCATGAGGTCGACCATGGCGGTGCCGCCCATGGTGATGATGAACGTCGGGAGGAACGAGCAGACGATGTGACCGATCCAAGGCAGAACGTTGTTGACCAGGTAGAGCTTGTGGAGATCGCCCTTCTCGAGCCACTTCCAGCCCATGCCCTGCCACACCAGGTTGATGGTGGCGGTGCCATAGAAGAGCACAGTGCCGAGCGTGCCGACGGCGGCACCGAGGGATGCGGCCATGCCGGCAGCCTCAGCGGAGGCGGGATCGATGCCCGAGTTCTTGATGGCGAGGATCGCCAGCGGGATGCCGATATAGGACACGGCGCGGACGTCGGCGGAGACGGTTCCGCCGGGGGTCACGAGAGCGATGTAGACAACCTGGATGGCAGCGCCGACGAGGATACCCGTCTGCATATCGCCCATGATGATGCCGACGATGAGGCCGGCGACCAGAGGACGACCCAGAGTGTAGTTGCCGATCGTCGTGCCGCCCATGCCAGGCAGTGATGCCAGGCAGGCGAACAGGCCGAACAGCGCGGCTTGGAATGCATTGATTGCCATGCTTTCCCCTTTCTTTATTCCTCAGCCCCTTTCACCAAGGGCTGTAGATACCAAAATGCGGCTGGCACCTAACTAGAAGCCAAACTGACCGCGGAACTTGGGCCACTCACCGATGGACTTCTCCTTGATAAGGGCGAACTCGACCGTGTAACCGGCGTTGGTGAGATCCTCGAGCGCCTGGGCCTCTTCCTGCGTGATCGACTGGTTGTTGCCAAGCTTGGTGGTGCCGGGACGATCGTTGCAGGGACCGACGATGATGCGGTCCATGCCGGGCTTAAAGCCAAAATCGACGAGAAGTTCCTTCATGTCGAGCGGGTTCTTGGTGATCAGGAAGTACTTGGTGTCGGACTTGAGAACCTTCTCGGAGACCTCCTTGAAGTGCTCCTTGGTCCACACGAACGTCTTCTTGCCCGAGGCACTCTTGTAGGCCTCCTTGAGCACGGGGTTGGACGCTGCAGCGTCGTTGACGGCGATAAGACCGTCGCAGGGATACTCGAGGGCCCAACGGGTAACGGTCTGTCCATGGATCATACGGTCATCAATACGGATGAACGAAATCATGCGTTCTCCCTTTCTTTATCACCGGGGGTCTTTCCTCTTAACCCCCGCTCCATCACGAAAATTTGGGCGGATGCGCTGCCTAGATGTCGTCGTCCTCGTCGTCGGCGTCATCGGTCGGGACAACGAGCTCGGACATACCGTTCTTGCCCTCCTGCAGCATCATCTGCTTGAGGGAATCCAGGTCCATGGTGGCAAGCCCCATCATGGCGGTCATAGCCATGGGCAGATTCATACCGCCGAAGGCAATGGTGTGGGCGAGCAAACCCTTCTCGGCCAGCGTGTTCATGGCATTGGTGAGCGGCGATCCGCCCAGGATGTCACCAAGCAGGACAACCTCGTCATCGGCGGTAACGGGAGCGAGCATCGCCTTGACGTTCTCGACATACTCGTCAGCGCCCATGCCGTCCACGAGACTCGTCGACAAGATGTTCGGGGCGTCATTGCCGAGCATCTTGAGGACACTGTGCAGTCCGGGAGCGAGCGTTCCGTGACTGACCATTACCAGATACCGCATGCGGTCTCCTCTCGACCTGCCGTGTGTCGCACGGCTTTGCTTTTTGCTGAGATTATTGTTGCGCCGGGGCATGTTCGGTACAAGAAAATAGCTGCGAACGGCAACTATTCATCGGTTAACGGTAGCAACTATTTTTGTGCCTAAATTATTTTTTCTTCTAATTACTTTTTAAAATAGCAGGTAGATTGCCTGATAAATGGTTTATGTTCCTTATGCACCATACATACCAGCAAGAATCGGGCCTGGCATCTCCGGTTTGCCCCGCAGTGTCAGACCATGTCACGTACGCCCACGACATGGAGGTACCCCATGGATATGATCTCGTTTCTCGCCTCCGAACCCTTCGACCGCAGCGGTGATACGCCGCTCTATGTCCAGCTTAAACATCGAATCGCTCTGCTTATCGCCAGCCAGGCGTTCGACACCAAGACGCCGCTGCCACGCGAGCTCGAAATCTGTGAGCGGCTGGAGTTATCGCGCGCGACCGTGCGCCGTTGCTTCCAAGATCTCGTCATCGAGGGGCGCGTGGTGCGCAAGCGCGGCCAGGGCACGTTCATCAAGCCCCAAACTTCAGCACCCGGCATCGACCTGGCCCTGAATTTCAGCGCGCGGATGCGCGAAGCGGGACGGGTTCCGAGCTCGCAGATTCTCGCCTTTTCAAGCATACCGGCCGTCCGCGGCATCGCCTCCGGGCTCAAAGTGCCCGAAGGGACACCCGTCTGGGAGATTCGCCGCCTGCGTCTCGCCAACGACAAACCCATGGAGCTCAACTACGTCTATATCCCCGTGTCACTTTGCCCCGAGCTCACGCGCAAAGACGTGGATGGCTCGCTCTACGCCTACATCGCGGAAAAGACCGGCATCCTGCCCGCAAGCGTCGATGCCGTCTACGAGACGGTCAACCTCGACAAGCATGAGGCGCGTCTTTTGGGACAGAACACCGGTAAGGCGGCGATGCGCATCGTGCGTTCGACCTACGACAAGACGGGAACCCCGTTCGAGGTAGGCGTGCTCATCAGCTGCGACGGTCAGGCAAAGCTGCACGTGCACATCGCCGCCGACAAAACAACCTTCACCGCCACAGCCCAATAAATCCAAAACGTGGGCGCCGTCGTTCAAACGAACGACGGCGCCCACACTCATTTTCTATTCAGCCCTAGTCATCGCACAAAGCCCCTTCGGCAGCACACGGTGCAACCGAGTCACCGTAGGCCGGGGCGGGAGGCGGTCCTTTCTCTCGGAAAACTTCGCGAAGCCCAGTTTCCGAGAGAAAGTGTCCGGCTGCCGCCCCGGCCGACCAGGTCACATTACACCGTGTGCTGCGGCAGGTCCTGCAGGGCGATGACGTCCATGCCCATGTCGTTGGCGCTGCCGTGACCCTGCTGGTCCTCACGCACCGCCTCGATGGCACTCACGTACGTGTTGGCGGCAGACATCGCGGTCACGCAGGTCACACCGCGTCGCACTGCCTCGGTGCGCAGCAGATAGCCGTCGCCGCGCGAGCCCGGACCGTACGGCGTGTTGATGATCACCGCGATCTTGCCATCGGCGATGAGGTCGCCGATGTTGGGGCGCTCGCCGTCGTGCGGGCCGCTAATCTTCTCCACGATCTCGCACGTCACGTTGCCTCCACGCAGCACGCGCGCCGTACCCTCGGTAGAGCAGATGTCAAAGCCCAGATAGCGCAGGATACGGGCGACCGAAAGGATATGGCGCTTGTCGCGGTCGCACACGCTAATGAACACCTTGCCGCAACTCGGGTCGGGCAGCTTGTAGTCGATCGCCAGCTGCGTCTTGGCGTATGCCTCGGGATAGCTCTTGGCGATACCCATGACCTCGCCCGTCGACTTCATCTCGGGCCCCAGGATGACGTCGGCGCCCGGGAAACGGCCCCAGGGCATAACGGCTTCCTTCATGCAGAACCAGTCCAGCTGACGCTCATCGCTCGGCAGGCCCAAGCTCGCGATGGAATCGCCCGCCATGATACGCGCCGCGCACTTGGCCAGCGGCACGCCGGTGGCCTTGGAGATAAACGGCACGGTACGGCTGGCACGCGGGTTGGCCTCGATCACGTAGACGGTCTCACCCTTGATGGCATACTGCACGTTGACCAGGCCGCGTACGCCCAGCGCCATCGCGATGCGGCGCGTGGTCTCGCGGAGCTTCGCCTGCAGGCTCTCGCTAAAGCTAAACGGCGGAATGCAGGTCGCAGAGTCGCCGGAGTGAATACCGGCCTCCTCAATATGCTCCAGGATGCCGCCGATGTAGACCTCTTCGCCGTCGCACAGGGCATCGACATCGGACTCAATCGCACCCTCCAGGAAGCGGTCGAGGTACACCGGGTAGTCGGGGCTAATGCGCGCAGCCTCGGCCATGTAATCGCGTAGATGCCCGGCATCGTAGGCGATCATCATGCCGCGGCCACCCAGCACGTAGCTCGGACGCACCAGCAGCGGGTAGCCGATGTGCGCGGCCACGGCCTCGGCCTCCTCAAACGAGGTGGCCTGACCCGCCGGCGGGTACATAATGCCCAGCTTGTCGAGTAGGGCGGCAAAGCGCTCGCGGTCCTCGGCAAAGTCGATGGCGTCGGGCTTTGTGCCCATAATGTTGACGCCGCTCTCCTCGAGCATGCGCGCCAGTTTAAGCGGGGTCTGGCCGCCGAGCGTCACCACGACGCCGTCGGGGCGCTCGACATCGATAACGTCCATGACGTCCTCGTAGGTGAGCGGCTCAAAGTACAGACGGTCGGACGTGTCATAGTCGGTCGAGACGGTCTCGGGATTGCAGTTGACCATGATGGTCTCGAAGCCGCGGGCCGCCAGCGCGTAGCTCGCGTGCACGCAGCAGTAATCGAACTCGATACCCTGGCCAATGCGGTTGGGGCCGGCGCCCAGGATCATCGCCTTGGGCTTGTCCGCCGGCGTGGTCTCGTCGGGAGCCACGCACTTCTTGGCATCCGGGCTCGTGCGGTAGATGTTCTCGTACGTCTTGTAGTGGTACTCCGTGGCGCTCGAAAACTCCGCAGCGCAGGTATCGACCGTCTTCATGCTGGGAACCACGCCCAGACCCTTGCGATAGGCGCGCACAAAGCGCTCGTCCGAGCCGGTCAGCGCGGCAATCTCGGCGTCGCTCGTGCCGTACTGCTTGAGCAGGCGCATCGCGTCGGCGTCGATATCCTCCACACGCAGGCCGCGGATGCTCTCCTGGACCTGCACCATGTCGTTGATACGGTTGAGGTACCACGGATCGATACCGCAGATGGCATGGATGTGGGCGATGTCCCAGCCACGGCGCAGGGCCTCGACCACAAAGAAGATGCGGTGCTCGGTCGGGGTTGCCACGGCCTGAGCGAGCTCATCGTCGCTCAGCTTGTCGGCACCCTCCTTGCCACCGGCGCAGATGCCCTGGTGACCGTCCTCCAGTGAGCGCATGGCCTTGCCGAAGGCCTCCTCAAAGGTGCGGCCGATCGCCATAATCTCGCCCACGGCCTTCATGCGCGTGGTGAGCGTGGGGTCGGTACCCTTGAACTTCTCGAAGGCAAAGCGCGGCACCTTGACCACACAGTAGTCGATCGTGGGCTCAAAGCAGGCGGGCGTAGCCTTGGTGATGTCGTTGACGATCTCGTCGAGCGTATAGCCCACGGCCAGACGCGCGGCGGCCTTGGCAATGGGGAAACCCGTGGCCTTGGAGGCCAGCGCGGACGAGCGGCTCACGCGCGGGTTCATCTCGATGACGATCAGGCGGCCGGTGTTGGGGTTCACGGCAAACTGCACGTTGGAGCCACCGGTCTCGACGCCGATCTTCTCAAGAATGGCGAGCGAGGCCACGCGCATGCGCTGATACTCAAGGTCGGAGAGCGTCTGCGCCGGCGCCACGGTGATGGAGTCGCCGGTATGCACGCCCATGGGGTCGAGGTTCTCGATGGAGCACACGATGATGCCGTTGCCGGCGTGGTCGCGCATGACCTCCATCTCGTACTCTTTCCAGCCCTCGATGGACTCCTCGACCAGCACCTCGTGGGCAGGCGAGAGCTCCAGGCCCTGGCTCACGATGGAGACAAGCTCCTCGTGGGTGTGAGCGATGCCGCCGCCGGCGCCGCCGAGGGTAAAGCTCGGGCGCAGTACACAGGGATAGCCTACGCGCTCGGCGATAGCCTCGGCGTCGGCGACGCTGTAGGCGTAGCCCGAGCGCGCGACCTCCAGGCCAATCTCAGCCATGGCCTCGTTAAAGAGCTTACGGTCCTCGCCGCGCTCGATGGCGGCCAGGTCGCAGCCGATCATCTCGACGCCGTACTTGTCGAGCGTACCGTCTTTCGCCAGCTCGACGGCGGCGTTCAGACCAGTCTGGCCGCCCAGCGTGGGCAGCAGCGCGTCCGGGCGCTCTTTCTTGATTACGCGCTCGATAAACTCGGCGGTGATGGGCTCGACATAGGTGCGGTCGGCAAGACCCGGGTCGGTCATGATGGTCGCCGGATTGGAGTTGACCAGGATGACCTCAAAGCCATCCTCCTTGAGCACCTTGCAGGCCTGGGCGCCGGAGTAGTCGAACTCGCAGGCCTGTCCAATAACGATGGGGCCCGAACCAATAACGAGGATACGCTTGATGTCAGTACGTTTCGGCATGTTAGTTCTCCTCGGTCGCAGCGTTCTCGAACTCGGCGAAATTCCAGCCGGCGAGGCGGTCCTTCGCGGTGTCGATGTCCAGGTAGTTCTCCTCGCCGTCCATGAGTCGCGTAAAGGCGGTAAAGAGATAGTGGGCATCGGTGGGGCCGGGCGAGGCCTCGGGGTGGTACTGGACCGAGAAACACGGGGCGTCGAGCAGCTGGATGCCCTCGGCGGTGCCGTCGTTGAGGTTCACATGTGTCAGGCGAATGCGGCCGAAGCGCTCGTTCATCACAACCGGCGCGATGCCGCGGCGCACCCAGACGCGCAGGTCACCGTCGGCCGCATGCTCGGTTTCGCCGCCGGAAAGCTCCGGAATCAGTTTGCCCAGACTGGGGAACAGCAGGCCAAAGCCGTGGTTTTGCGCGGTGATCTCCACGCGACGGCTCACCAGATTCATAACCGGCTGGTTACCGCCACGGTGACCGAATTTAAGCTTTTCCATTTGGGCGCCGCAGGCCAGGCTGATCATCTGGTGACCAAGACAAATACCAAAGACCGGCACCTTGCCGATCAGCTGCTGTACCTGCTCGTAGGTCTCCACCACGGCGTCGGGGTCGCCGGGGCCGTTGGACAAAAAGACGCCATCGGGATTCATCTCGAGCACCTGCTGGGCGGGCGTATCCCACGGCACGATGGTGAGGTCGCAGCCGGCGCGGACCAGCCCCTCCAGAATGCCGCGCTTCACACCGCAGTCGTAGGCGACCACTTTGTGACGGGCAGGAGCGGCAGCCGCAAGCGCAAAGTCATGCGTGGCAGGCAGGTCGGCGGCCGCAAACTCGTGAGGCGCGGGGCAACTTACGGTCTTGACCAGGTTCTCGCCTACCAGCGTGGGCGCTGCGGCCAGACGCTCGGCAAGCTCGTCGACGTCGAAGATCTCTGTCGAGATAATGCCCATCTTGGAACCATTGTCGCGCAGATGGCGCACCAGAGCGCGGGTGTCGACACCCTCGATAGCGACGATGCCGTGAGCGCGCAGGTACTCCGGCACGCTGACGGCCGAGCGCCAGTTAGAAGGCGTGGCGCACATGTCGCGAACGATCATGCCGCGCATAGCCGGAGCGCTCGCAGGGCGCACGGCGTCGCCGGGGAAGGCCGACTGGACATCGGTCTCGTCGATACCGTAATTGCCGATCTGCGGATAGGTCATGGTTACAATTTGGCCGGCATAACTCGGGTCGGTCATGACCTCAAAGTAGCCCTCAAGCGAGGTGTTGAAGCAGACTTCGCCGGTCGCGGTGCCCTCGGCGCCGCATGCACGTCCATAAAAAATGGTCCCATCCTCAAGATACAGGATACAGGGACCGCAGGTGCCCTTGCTGGTTTTGGCCAGCATACGCTGGCAAAGCTCGCTGGGCGCGAAGGTGCGGGCGGCAGCGCCCGCGGTATGGTTGTTCGCCATAATTCTCCTTCCCGGTCTCACAGGACCGGCTTAAAGGTGTGTAGTTAGGCCTCGCGGTATTGTAACCGCAAGCATGCCTCATGGCGTTAATTTCATCGAAATGTTTACGAAATGATAATTATGACTTTCTATGCATAATGATTATTTAATCCCCGTCCCAGAAAAATTATCCCGCGTGGGCTTGTGGCTCACGCGGGATAATGGCCTCTTACTTTTGCTTGTCCTGTTCCAGCAGATCGGACGGTGAGCGATCGGGCTTGCCGCCGCGGAAAATCTCGCGGCCATGCAGACGATGCTCCAGGTCACGTTCGGCCTTTTCCTCGTCAATCTTGGTCTGGCTCACCACCGGGTCCTCGATCAGCGACGAAACCGAGTTCACCTGTTTTTGAATGCGCTCGGCAATGGTGTCGTCCATGCTTACGATGTGCATCTTCCAGTCGATACTCGTGGCGTTGGATGAGCTCTTGGTCCACACAAACGTCAAAATGGCGCTCTGATGACCCCGCGCGGGAAACATGCCAAAGAAGGAATCGTGCTGAATGTTGCTATCCTCGTCGATATAGGCGTGAACGTTATACACCACGCGGTCGATCTTATCGTTGAGCAGCGCGTTGGTCGCAAGCGCAGCGGCCTGAATCTGCCCGTTGGACAGCAGCTCGAGCTCGTTGGCAGACGATGTGTCCAACACCGTCACCTCGACCGTGCCCGTACGCTCATCAGCTTCATCGACGGTAAAGTCGAGCGGGAACTGCGTAAAGCCGTTGCCCCACTCAAGGCCGCCCTTCAGCGCCGTCGAAACGGTATCCACCGAAACGCTCTCGGACAGGTTGGCGGTATTCAGACGGCGCATCACGCCGTAGCCGATCTGCATGCCCACGATCAGCACCAGAATACCGATGACCACGGCCATCGCGGTCTTCGTAATGGTATGGCTCACCTGCGAGCCCGAAGGATCGTCCTCGGACAGCGGGTCGATATGTTTTGCCTGGCTCGCGCGGTCCTCGCTGCGCAGCTGCGCTAGCGCCGCTTTGTCACCGCGCTTGGCCGCAGCCTCCTTCTCACGCATGCGCTCGGTTCGCTTTTTGGCAAGCGTGGGATCCAAGACACCGGATGCATCGATTTCGGAGAATAACTCCGTCACTTCTTCCGGAGTCAAAGGGTTCTTGTCAGCCATAAACTTCCTGTCATATCAATCAGTCGAGCTCGTGCGCACGCGCACCTTCGAACTGCATTCGATAGTAACGGGCATAGGTGCCGCCACGGGCGAGAAGCTCCTCGTGCGTGCCACGCTCCACAACGCGACCATGCTCAACGGTCGCAATCTCATCGGCATGCTTAATGGTCGAAAGACGATGGGCGATGATAATCGTGGTGCGGCCGCGTGCCAGCTCTTCGAGTGACTCCTGCACCGCCTCCTCGCTCTCGTTATCCAAAGCACTCGTCGCCTCGTCCAAAATCAGGATCTTGGGGTTCTTGAGAAACACGCGCGCAATGGCAACGCGCTGCTTCTGTCCACCCGAAAGACGGCTGCCGCGCTCGCCCACCACGGTGTCGTAGCCCTGAGGAAGCGACTCGATAAAGGCATCGATGTTGGCGCGACGGGCGGCCTCGGCGATCTCTTCTGCCGTAGCGCCCGGCTTGCCGTAGGCGATGTTCTCGCCGATTGTTCCGTCAAACAGGTAGACATCCTGCTGCACCAGGCCGATGGCGCGGCGCAGGCTCTGCTGCGTCACATCGCGCACGTCCTGGCCGTCGATGCTAATGGATCCGGCAGCCACGTCATAAAAGCGCGGCAGCAGCGAACAGGTCGTGGACTTGCCACCGCCCGAAGGGCCAACCAAAGCGATGGTCTGCCCGGGCTTGATGGACAGATTCATATGGTCGATAACGGGACGCTCGTCGGCATCACCCTCGCCCAGCTCAACGTCCTCGTAGTTAAAGCACACGTCGTGATAATCCACGGCGCCGGCAGTCACCTGCAGATCCGTGGCGCCCGGCTTGTCCTGGATATCCGGCGCGGTCGAGAGCACCTCGTCCATACGCTTAAAGCCGGCGATAGCCTTCTGATACGTTTCGGCCGAATTGACGAGTGTCTCGAGCGGCGTGCAGAACAGCGAAATATAGAGTGCAAAGGTCGCCATATCGACCGCCTGCAGCTGTCCCTGGGCGACCAGCCAGCCGCCCAGCAGTACCACGATCACATAGAGCACACCCGAGAGCAGGCCATACGTCGCAGTATAGACGCCCATGGCGTGATACATGTTCTCCTTGGACGAAAGATAGCGATTGTTGGAGGCGCGGAACTTGAAGCGTTCGGTCTCCTCATTGGCAAAGCTCTTGACCACGCGCATACCCGCCAGCGAATCCTGCAGCTGCGCATTGATGCCGCTGATCTTTTTGCGGTTGTCGCTAAAGACCTCGCGCATGCGCATGTTCTGCCAAAACATGATGACCGCAAACGCCGCCGTCACCACGGCCATAGCGAGCGCCAGCACCGGGGCGATGGTAAAGAGGATCACAAACGAGCCGATAATCTCGATGCCGCAGATGATGATCCACTCGGGCACGTGGTGTGCCGCCTCGCAGATATCGAACAGGTCGTTGACCACGCGGCTCATCATATCGCCCGAGCTGTTGCGGTCAAAGTACGCAAAGCTAAAGCGCTCATACTGGTCAAACAGGTCCTCGCGCATTTTGGACTCCATACGCGCGCCCATCACGTGACCCCAATAGCTCACAAAATAGCGGCAGGCGCAGCGGACGGCATACATCAGCACCAAGCCCACCGCAATCATGCCGAGCGCCTGCATAATGACAGCCTGACCCTGAGTAAAGAGCCCACCGGTCAAATTGCGCAGGATAATGGGGAACGCCAGGTCAATGGCGGCAAGCACCAGAGCACAAACAGTATCGGCAACAAAAAGCCCCATCTGGGGCTTGTAATACGAAAGAAACCTTTTAAACATAATCACCTTACGCGGTTTTACCAAACCGCGTTTCGTCTCGACGCTGCAAGTGCCCCATTTGGACAATCTGGCCTTCAATCGTCGGTCGCGTATATCCATACGCTTCCCTCCTCTTTTAGGCCACCTTCTCTCAAATGGAGCACTTTCGCTGACTTATACAAACCTGCGGGATCATCCCCGCTCGTTACAGCTCAGAACCACTCAGACGGTGCGCGATGCTATCGCAGGCCAAGGCGCCCACGACGGTCTTGGCGTCTTCGATCTTGCCGTCGAGCACGGCGTCGATCAGCTCGTGCAGCGGCACCAGGTCCACGTTGACAAACTCGTCATCATCGGGGTTGGGCGCATCAAACTCGAGCTTGGTAGCCAAGTAGATGTGGATGATCTCATCGCAAAAACCGCAGGACGTGACAATCGACGTCAAAAAGCGAATGCGACCAGCCCTAAAGCCCGTCTCCTCATGCAGCTCGCGTTTGGCGCAATCGAGCGGGTCCTCGCCTGGATCGAGCTTGCCGGCGGGAATCTCGACCGTCACGCGGTCGATAGCGGTGCGGTACTGACGCACCAGTACGATCTTGCCGCTCTCGGTCAGCGCCACAACGGCCGCCGCACCCGGATGGCGAACGATATCGCGGGCGCTGCGGCGACCGTTGGGCAGCTCAACCTCAAGACGGTGGACGTCGAGGATCTTGCCCTTCCAGGCGCACTCCTCCGAAAGAATCTTCTCGTGCAGCTCGACATCGTGCGGGTCGTCGTCGCCCAACACCAGCGCCGGCTCGTCAGCGACCTCGCCGCCAGGCTCGCCCTCGGCGTGACCATACACGCGGCTGTCCTCCTCGACGATCTGCGCATCCACGAGCTCTTCGTTCTTCTCGTCCATCCGTCTCATTCCTCTCGGACTTTAGGCATCCCAGGCGTCGCGGCCACGCAGTGCGCGCAGACCGATGTCGTGACGCAGGGTCTTGCCCTCAAAATCAATCTTCTCGCAGGCCTCGTAGGCAAGGTTGCGAGCGTTCTCAAACGTATCGCCCAGCGCGGTCACGGCAAGCACACGGCCACCGTTGGTCACGAGCCGACCGTCCACCACGGCGGTGCCGGCATGGTACACGGTCACGTTCTCCATGGCCTCGGCGTCGGCGATACCGGTGATGACCTTGCCCTTCTCGTAGCTGCCGGGATAGCCCGCGCTCGTCAGGACAACGGCCACAGCCCACTCGTCACGCCAGTCGAGCTCAATCTGATCGAGCTCGCAGTTGGCGCAGGCGAGCATGACCTCAACCAGGTCGTTCTTAAGGCGCGGCAGCACGACCTGCGTCTCGGGGTCGCCAAAGCGGGCATTGAACTCCAGCACCTTGGGGCCGGCAGGCGTGAGCATAAAGCCGCCATACAGGCAGCCGCGGTAGTCGATGCCCTCGGCGGCAAGCTCAGCCACGGTCTGCTCCATGACCGCCACCATGGTGGCGTGCTCCTCGTCGGTCACGATGGGCACCGGGCTGTAGACGCCCATGCCGCCGGTGTTGGGGCCCTTGTCGCCCTCGAGGGCGCGCTTGTGGTCCTGCGAGGTGGCCATGGGGCGCACGGTCTTGCCGTCGGTAAAGGCGAGCAGCGAGCACTCGGGACCAACGAGCATCTCCTCGATAACCACGGTGTTGCCGGCATCGCCAAAGGTGCCGCCAAAGCACTCGCGCACGGCCTCCTCGGCCTGCTCAAGTTCGGTCGCCACGATAACGCCCTTGCCCGCGGCAAGGCCGTCGGCCTTCACGACCAGCGGAGCGCCCTGCTCGCGCACGTAGGCGAGAGCCGAAGCCTCGTCGGTAAACGAACCATAGGCTGCCGTCGGAATGCCCGCACGCTCCATGAGCTGCTTGGAGAACAGCTTGGAACCCTCCATCTGGGCACCCTCGGCACCCGGGCCAAAGCAGGGAATACCTGCCGCGCGCACGGCGTCGGCCACGCCCGCCACGAGCGGAGCCTCGGGGCCAATTACCACGAGTCCGCATCCGTGGCTCTGCGCAAACGCCGCCACGGCCGCAGGATCGCAGTCGTCGAGAACAACGTTCTCGCCGCAGCTCGCGGTGCCGCCGTTACCCGGCGCGATGTAGAGCTTGCCGGCGCGCGGTGATGCTGCGAGCTTAGCTGCCAAAGCATGCTCGCGGCCGCCGCTGCCCAACAACAGGATGTCGATGGTTTGAGTGTCCGCCTTCAAGGGTGCCTCCTCTATGGATGAATGGCTCGCTCCGCGCGAGCCCTTTGCAAGCAAATATACCCCTCGGCCGCCCGCTTGGGCTGCAAAGGGGTATATCGCAATAACCAAATAGTCCCGATTACTTCCAGAATCGGTTGATGATCTGCTCGCGACCAGCGCCAACGCCAATAAACGTCACGCGGGTGTGTGCCAGATCCTCGATAAACGCCACGTAGTCCTGAGCCTCTTGCGGCAGCTCATCAAAGCTGCGGCAACCGGTGATGTCACACTTCCAGCCGGGGAGCTCCTCGTAGATGGGCTTGGCATGCTCAAAGCGCACCTGATGCTCGGGCACGCTGGTGTAGCGCTCGCCATCGACGTCGTAGGCCACGCACACCTTGATGGTGTCGAAAGCCGAAAGCACGTCGAGCTTGGTCAGGGCGATATCGGTGAGGCCGTTGACGCGCGAGGCGTAGTTGGCGATGGGGCCGTCGAACCAGCCGCAGCGACGACGGCGACCGGTGGTCACGCCGTACTCATAGCCCTCCTCGGTCAGCGTGTGGCCGGCCTCGGACTCGTAGGAAAGCTCGGTGGGCATGGGGCCCGAACCGACGCGGGTGATATAGGCCTTCATGACGCCCAGCACGCGGTCGACGTTCTTCATGCCCACGCCGGAGCCGGTAATGGCGCCGCCGGCGGTGCAGTTGGAAGACGTCACGTACGGATAGGTGCCGTGGTCGATGTCGAGCAGCGTCGCCTGGGCGCCCTCAAACAGCAGGTCCTTGCCCTCATCGATCATGTTGTTGAGCAGCAGGCTCGTCTCGGTGATGTAGGGACGCAGGCGCTCGGCCATGGGCAGGTACTCGTCGCAAATCTGGTCCACGGTGTAGGTGGGCAGGTTGTAGATGAGCTCAAGCTCGGGGTTCACGCGGGCGAGAGCGGTCTCCAGCTTGTCGCGGAACAGCGCCTCGTCCAGCATATCCTGCATGCGCAGGCCAATGCGGGCCATCTTGTCCTGATAGCACGGACCGATACCGCGCTTGGTGGTACCGATGTTCTTCTTGCCGAGCTTCTGCTCAAAGGCGCCATCCAGGTCGATGTGGTACGGCATGATGACATGCGCGTTGCCGCTAATCTTGAGGTTCTTGGTGGTGATGCCGTCGGCCTCAAACATGTCGATCTCCTCAAGGACAACCTTGGGGTTGACGACGCAGCCGTTACCGATCACCGACACATGGTCGGAATACATGATGCCGGAGGGCACCTGGTGCAGGCCGTACTTCTTGCCGTTGACGACGATGGTGTGGCCGGCGTTGTTGCCGCCCGAGTAGCGCACGACGGCATCGAAGTCGCCGGCGACCAGGTCGCAGATCTTACCCTTGCCCTCATCGCCCCACTGGGCACCGACCAAAACGGTTGACGGCATGTTTACTCCTTACATTCATGGACTGTCTACGCGCCACGCCGGCACGCAGAAGCACAAAACATTCCCAGTATACCCGTGCAACGGGCGCCTGTCCTACTCCTCGGCATGTGCCCCATCAAGCTCATAGAACTTGGTGGATGCCGGCAGGAACATCAGGTCGACGTCGCCGATCGGGCCCGAACGGTTCTTGGCCACGACGATACGCGTAACGCCCTCGTCGGGTCGATCGTCGCGCGAGGCTTCGGCCTCGTCGGCGGAGCGGTCCAAGAACATAACGATATCGGCGTCCTGCTCGATGGAGCCCGATTCACGAAGGTCGGAAAGCTGCGGGCGCTTGCCGGTACGGGATTCGACCTGACGCGAGAGCTGCGACAGCGCGATGAGCGGGATCTTGAGTTCCTTGGCCATGATCTTCAGACCACGCGACATCTCGGAGACCTCGACGGTACGGCTCTCGGAGCGGCGTCCCGGCGGAGGACTCACCAGCTGCAGGTAGTCCAGGATGATGATGGCCTTCTCCTTGTTGTGGAGCATGCGGCGGCTCTTGGCGCGAATCTCGGTCACTGTGGCGCCGGGCGTATCGTCAATCAGAATATCGAGCTTGGACAAGGTCTGCGTGGCCTCGTTGATATTGGCCCACTGCTCGGGGCTAATGCGGCCCATGCGGAAGTCACTGATCGAGATCATGGCGTAGGCGCAAATCAGACGCTGGGCAATTTCCTTGCCCGACATCTCCAGCGAGAAGAAGCCGACGGTATAACCGGCCGCGGCAGCGTTGAGCGCCAGATTCAGGGCGAACGACGTCTTACCCACAGCAGGGCGGGCGCCGATGATGATGAGCTGGCCCTCGCGAAAACCCATGAGCATGCGGTCGAGCGACGGGAAGCCCGTGGGCACGCCCGCAGCCTGGCCGCCTGCCTGGCACACTTCCTCGGCCTCGTTATAGGCCTCGACCATAAACTCGGTCAGCGTCTTGTAGCTCGACTTGACCTCGCGCGCCGTGACCTTGAGCAACTTGCTCTCGGCCAGCTCCACGACCTCTTTGGTATCGGTGGGAGCGTTATAGGCCAGCGCGTTGATCTCGTTGGTGGCGCCGATCAGCTCACGCAGCATCGAATCGCGGCGAACGATGGCGGCATGGTGCTGCCAGTTGACGAGCGACAGGGTCTGACCCATCAACTCCAAAATGTAGGCCTCGCCGCCCACGGCATCAAGCTTGTTGATGCTTCGCAGGTAATCGATCAGCGAGATGGAGTCGATGGGAATGCGGCTGTTGTACATATCGACCATCGCGGTATAGATGGTCTTATGAATGGGCCGGTAGAAGTCATCGGGCTGCAGCTCGACCTGGGCCTCTTCGACCACCTCGGGCGATAGCAGCATAGCGGCCAGTACATTGGCCTCTGCATCTTGGTTTTGGGGAAGACCCAACTTGGAGCCGCGGTCCTCAACCGTCAGCCCGGTCTCCCTATCGTCATATGCCATGAGCATCCTCATTCATATCGCTTGCGAGCATCCATAGTATCAGCCACGGTCCCAAAACGCGCCGCGCGCCGCCAATCATCACCGAACCAAACGGATGAACGGTCCCGTATATAGGACTTCGACGCAACGTTCACCATGACACTCACTCAGCGCAAAAAAACAAAAAGGGCGCCCCGGTTTCCCAGAGCGCCCTTCTTAGAACAAGATTGTTGCGTTGCAGCAAATGCTACTCGGCAGCAGCCTCAGTCTCGACCTCGGCGGTCTCGGCCTCGGCGACCTCAGCGGCCTCCTCGACCTCAGCCTCGGCAGCGAGCTCCTCGGCGGTAACGCCGACGAGAACGACAACCTCGGCCTTGATCTCGCGGTACAGCGAGATGGCAACGGTGTGGGCACCGGCAACCTTGATGGGCTTACCGAGCTCGACGCGCTTGCGGTCGATGTCCATACCGAGCTGAGCCTTGATGGCGTCAGCGATCATAGCGGCGGTAACGGAGCCAAAGAGGATGCCCTCGTCGCCGACCTTGACGTCAACGGTGACCGTCTTGCCCTCGAAGGCAGCCTTGGTCTCGTTGGCGGTAGCCAGACGGACGGCCTCGCGCTTGGCGATGTTGTTGCGACGCTCGTCAAGCTGCTTGAGGTTGCCCTTGGTGGCGGCAACAGCGAGCTTCTTGGGGAACAGGAAGTTCTCAGCGTAACCCTGAGCGACCTCTACGACGTCACCCTCGCCGCCCTTGCCCTTGATCTCATCGAGAAGAATAACCTTCATGATGCGTCTCCCTTCTTAGCCGCGGTCGCGGTTGCCACGAGAGGAAACCACGGGGACGGTGTACGGCAGGAGAGCCATCTCGCGGGCGCGCTTGATGGCGTTGGCGATGTCATGCTGATGCTGCGTGCAAGCGCCAGTGACGCGACGGGGCTTGATCTTGCCACGGTCGGTCATGTACTTACGGAGAAGCTGAGTGTCCTTATAGTCGATGAACTCAGTGTTCTCCTTGCAGAACTGGCAGTACTTACGACGCGGCTGACGTGCAGAAAAATCATTAGCCATGTCAAAATACCTTTCGTTTGGCAACTTCGGCGAACCGAAGCCGCCTCTCACTCAAAAATAGGTGAACAGCCCTTAGAACGGGATGTCCTCATCGTAGACGTCGACCGCGGGCGGCGTAGCCACCGGTGCGGCAGGACGTGCTGCGGGCGCGGGAGCTGCGGGGGCGTAACCGCCCTGATCGTAGCCACCCTGGCCACCACGGGAGCTCATAAACTCGATCTCATCGACGATGACCTCAAGCTTGCTCCGGCGCTGGCCATCGCGCTCCCAAGAGCTGTAGCGCAGCTTGCCCTCGATCGCGACCTTGTTTCCCTTTGCCAGGAAACGGCTCACGGCCTCGGCGCGCGTGCCGAACATAGTGCAGTCGACAAAGTTGGGATAGTCCTCCCACTCGCCAGTCTGCGGGTTGCGGCGACGATCGTTCACGGCGACGCCAAAGGACAGAACCTGGGTTCCGCCGGCGGTGGCGCGCAGCTCGGGATCACGCGTGAGGTTACCGGTGATGTTCACTCGATTGATGCTCATAACTCACTACTTCCTCTTGGGGCACAAGCCCAGTCCAAAACGACAGTCTTACTCCTGGTCGTCGCGACGGACGATCATGTGGCGGACCACAGCGTCGGTGATGCGCAGGACGCGATCAAGCTCGGCGATCTGGGTAGGATCTGCGTGGAAGTTGATGAGGGTGTAGTCACCATCGGTGAGGTCGTTGATCTCGTAGGCGAGCTTGCGCTTGCCCCACTCGTCAACGGAGTCGACCTTGCCAGCGCCCTCAGCGATCGTGGTATCGATACGCTTCATAACAGCGAGACGAGTCTCGGGGTCGAGCGACGGGTCAACAAAGAACAGCAGTTCATAAGCCTTCATATTGTCACCTCCTCTGGGCAAATGTGGCTTCAGGTCGTGAAGGTGCGCCTGAAGCAGGAAAAGACTTGGTAATAATATCTTTCAACCTCCCAGGCTGCAAGAATATGCAGCTACAACCTCATGACCTCCACATATGTCCATACTCACACGTCACTTCATGCGTCTTCCAACCAAATGCTGACCAAATGCTTGACGGAACTGTGGACAAGATACGGCGCCGCGGATACAAACCAAATCAAACCGCAGGTCAGCAACTGCAAGGCTGTGGTCGCGAAATGCATACCAGTGGTTCACAACACCGTTCAAATATTTCTAAAATTGGTGCGGCGTCGTTTATAAATACCCATTTTGAACAATTTGCCGCATGCAGTCATGCTGGTCAGAGCCCGTTTTTGGCCTCCTAGATCCCGTCACGAAGCCAAGCGTTTCAAAAAATGCCAACTTTTCTGTTTGCACTTTGCGATTCCTCGTGTATACTGACTTTCGCATTTAACGGAGAGTTGTCCGAGTGGCCGAAGGAGCACGATTGGAAATCGTGTAGGCGTCAAAAGCGTCTCCAGGGTTCAAATCCCTGACTCTCCGCCAGTTAATTCCAAAGCAGGCCTTTGAGCCTGCTTTGTTTTTACCCCACGCGGAGGGGTGGCAGAGTGGTTGAATGCGGCGGTCTCGAAAACCGTTTGGCCTGTATAAGGTCACGAGGGTTCGAATCCCTCCTCCTCCGCCATTAGATGGTATGAGTCCCAGCTATGGGGCTTTTTTCTTTTTTGGGCACATTTCAATAACGCGCAGGAGGAGGGATTCGAACCCGTCCTTCCCTCAAAAACATGTACATCACCCTCCAAAAACGACATTTTTCGACATCTTTGAAGGCTGGCGTACATGTTTGGATTGAGCTCACGGAAGTGGCACTATTCGGAAGGTACCTCTTCGTCTCGCATGCCTTTCCAGTTGCGGATAAGTGCCTTGCGTAGTTCGTTTTGCTCTCGCTGGTACCCGGTGTCGGTACAGCGAGGCATGCCGAGTGCTTCGCGAATGTTGTTCATGGCGCGGTGAAAGGCGAGCTGGCTGCCGAACTGAGCCGAAGTGAGCGTAACGATTCGATATCCCATTTGGGAGAGAACGGCCTCTCGCTCTGCATCTGCTCCTTTGCGTTCGAACTCATCGTGAAAGCCGCCCTTATATTCGATACCGAGTTCCCTGCGCTTGTAGGTAACGAGCGCATCGATTTTGAGTGTTCGAGCTTTGGCGCAATGCCAGAGACGTTGAGGGATCTCGAGCGGTTTGTTGAGTTCGATACCTCGGATGCCAACGCCGCCTTCGCTTGTTGGGAGTGAGAGGGCGATTGCCGAAGCGGTCTCCATAGGCGAGGCCGAGCGATCGTAGATGTGCCTGAGCGCGAGCCGTGCACGTGTGGCACCGGGTTTGCCGGGATGCCGATCGAGCAGTTCGATTATTTCATCCTTGGAGGCGGTGGCTGGTTGCTCGGTATAAGGGTCGGCGGGATTGAGCCTCATGCGATAATCGCCGCAAACTTCATAGCCATATTCGAGATATTCGATCCTATCCATCCACTCGGCCGCGAGCACGAAGGTGAAGGCTTCGTCGGTGATGAAGACTCCGGGCGTCAACTCGTTAATATGCTCGTAGGGAAGATTTTGTCCAAGAATGTGGCAAACGACGCCTTTGGTACGAATTCGCTCGAATTCGAATACAACCGCGATATCGATAGTCTTAAGCATATCGGACGGAATGCCGCAGTCGGTAAGGGCCTGTCGTATGCGCGCAACACGTTGCTGGGTGGAGATGCCTTGTGCACCTATCTGGTAGTCGTGCCGCGCAAGAGACTGAACTAAATTCTGGGGTGCATGATGGACAAGCCATGCGGTTTTATGCGAAATGAGAACAGGGGTGTCCATTGAGGGCCTCTCGCTCTGAGCCGGTATCCAACTCTTATGTCCGTTGAAGTGGGGAAATATACCGGATGTGAGTAAATCAACTCATTCATGCTGTGAGCTCAATCCAAACATGTACGTCAGCCTCCAAAGATGTCGAAAAATGTCGTTTTTGGAGGCTGACGTACATGTTTTGGACCCCTGGCATTCCAGCAATGCCACGCCCGCGCCCAGTCCCGACCGTTTGCCGAGGAATGAGGGCGCGATGCCCGCCAACCATGTACTATGTACGGGCATTGTCCAAACCCGCAACTCAAAGGACCCCATCTTGCCCGTCGTCGCTGCTATAACCGTTACCTCACATGCCTCGGATGCCATGGTCGCTATCCCCTTTTGGCTCGAGATGTTCGCTGTTGTCGCGGCATCAATCTCGGGCGTGTTGGTCGCGCGCGAGCATAAGCTTGACCTGGTGGGCGCGGTCGCACTCGCGGTGGTCTGCGGTCTGGGCGGCGGTCTTTTGCGCGATATGACACTGCAAGTGGGCAACGTCTACATCCTCAACCAACCGATGGCGCTGCCGCTCTCCATCGCCACGGCGGCCATCATCTACATCTTCCCGGCAATCGTCGATAAACCCGAGAAACTCATTCCCCTGCTCGACATCATCTCGGTCGGCATCTATGCGGCAACTGGCGCAGACAAGGCGCTGGTCTACGGCTTTGCGCCGGCGGTGTGCATCATGATGGGCTTCTTCACCGCGGTGGGTGGCGGCATGTTGCGCGACGGCTTTATGGGCGTGGTTCCGGGCATTTTCCAACGCACTAACTTTTATGCCATCGCGGCCATCGCCGGATCGGCAAGCTATGTAAGCCTCGTCATGAGTGGCTTGGTCAGCAATGTCGCCGCGCTAGTCGTATGCGTTGTCGTGACCATGGGTCTGCGCTGGCTCTCGCTGCGCTTTGACATCAAAAGCCCCACCGAGGACGACATCGCACGTTTTTTGCATCGCAAAAAGTAGACAGCACGGCACAGCCCTCCGAAATGCAACCGAGAGGTTCTTTTAGAGCACCCGCGCGTTGGGTACCCTGTTAGATACATGTCGAGTATCTAACGAAGGATTCACTATGCCTTGCAACCTAGCACCGTCGTCCCGACGCCGTAAAGCGCGTGGCCGCATCGCCCTCCTGTTCGCACTGATTGTGCTTGCGCTGACCGTACTTCCCACGGCTTCGTTCGCCGGCACAGACACCGCCGGCAACGTACTCACGACCGACGAAGGCTCCACCCCGTCCGGGGTCGAAGGCGACCTGTACTGGGCCGGTCAGAGCCTCAACCTGGACGACACCTCCATCGGCCGCGATATCATCGCGGCGGGCGAGACCCTCTCGATTCGCGACTGCACCGTGGGTGGCGCCGTTCGTCTTGCGGCACGCACCATCGACATCGCCAAAACCACGATCGATGGCAGTGTTACAGTGGCCGGTCAGCACGTTGTACTCAACGCCGACAGCACCGCCAGCTGTTTCTATGCGATAGGCGAGACGGTTGCCCTGCGCGGCTCCGCTAAATCGGCGGCGCTCGCCGGCGACACCGTTACCATCGATGGCACCGTCGATGGCGATGTTGAGGTCTGGGCCGACAAGCTCATCCTGGGCAAAAACGCCCGCATCACCGGCACGGTGAGCGCCCACGTCTCACAGGATCCCGAGCGGGCAGAGGGTGCCCAGGTCGGAGCCCTCAAGATCGACCGAACCGAAAACGAGGACACCTCTACGGTCAACGACATTATCGGCGGCATCGTGGCCGCAGCCCTGTCGACCTGCTTTATTGCCCTGTTGCTCGAGCTCGTCTTTCCGCGTGCGACCGCCGGCCCCGCCGGCATGCTCCACCAGCACCCCACGCCCCTGTGGGTGAGCGGTCTTCTGGGCACGGTAGCCATTGTTCCCGCCGTATTGTTGCTGATTATCTCGATTGCCGGCCTGCCGCTTGCCGGAGCCCTCGCGTGCGCCGTGATCGGCGTCGCGCTGGTCTCCACCGCTTTTGCGGGATGCGCAATCGCCCGCATGTTCGGACACAACCAGAACCGCTACGTCATGGCCGCCGTGGGCGGTATCGCCGCAGGTGCCCTCACGGGACTTCCCCTCATCGGCGACTTCATCAGCGGTGTGGCCTTTGTCTTTATGTTCGGCTACGTTATCCAGATCATCTGGCGCAACGCCCACCTCAATCCCCAACAGGACTCCAACACGCCAGGACTCCCCACCGCCTAGCCGCCAACCACCACAAAAGGGCCAGGCACCTTTGTGGTGGTGCAGGCCTTCTCAATCCCCGTGCACCAAAAAGGGCGCCGACCATTGCGGTCGGCGCCCTTTCTTGTTGGCGGTTATAAGCCCCAGCGCTTATTTGTTGACCTGGCCGGCGCGGACGGCGGCCTTCTTGCGGTCGGTGGCGTTGAGCAGACGCTTGCGCAGACGAATGTTCTTGGGAGTGATCTCCACCAGCTCGTCATCGGCGATGTACTCCAGCGCCTCTTCCAGGGAGAAGGTGCGGGGCGGCACCAGCTGGACGGAGATATCGGAGGTCGAGGAACGCTGGTTGCCCAGGTTCTTGGTACGGGCGATGTTGACGACCATGTCGCCGGCCTTGCTGCGCTCGCCCACGATCATGCCCTCGTAGCACTCGGTGCCCGGCTCAACAAACAGCTGGCCGCGCTCCTGCAGCGTACCCAGAGCGTAGGCAACGGCCTTCTCGGTGGTCATGGAGATCATGGCGCCGTTCTGGCGGTTGCCGATCTCGCCGGCGTAGGGGCCATACTCCAGGAAGGTGTGGTAGAACAC